>NZ_JASBAO010000007.1 GCF_029953265.1 Commensalibacter oyaizuii | reverse complement strand
CATATAATCTAAACGAATAGGCTGATGTGTTTTTCTATCTTCAATATTTGTTATAAGTCCAAAGGGAATAGCTCTAGGTTCAGCTTGATTATTTATTTGCAGTGTATCATATTGCTCACCATTGACATAAACTGCTGAATATCTTTTCAGCTCATATAAATTATTCGTTTTTAATACCCATGAATATTTGTGCATTAATCGTAACCAAGGTTCCGCATCAGGAACTCTATGTTCGCGTATCTCTTGTTGAACTTTATCATCAATTACACGGTAATAATTTTTACCTTTAGCTTGCATTTGATAATCTAAATATTGTTTACGACTAACATCTTCATCCATCAACGGAATGATAAACTCACTCCAATCGACATTATCAATCTTATGGGCTTTGAATTGGGTAATTAAATAAATATTCCCTCCACCAGACATCCAAACGGTGATCAATCCCCCTGGGGCATAATTCACAATAAGACTAGTAAGGTCATCTCCCAATAATTGCGCATAATGTTCGAGTACTTTTTGATCAAAAAGCGCTTCTCCCTCCCAAAATTGGTCTTCGGCAATCGAATACCAACGCACAGTTATTTTATAAGGAAGAACCTGTCGCTCCCCAACATTTGTAGCTTGATCGCTTCCTGGCCATCCTTTTGATGCAGGCCCTCCTGTGGTAAAAGGAAGAATAATCCTACCTTGTTGATCGGTAAAATAA
>NZ_JASBAO010000006.1 GCF_029953265.1 Commensalibacter oyaizuii | reverse complement strand
GAGGCTTGATATAGATTATACTCATGCACTGCATCTTTATAACGACTATCCCCTTGTGTAACCACAGGATCGCCAATTTGCTTGCCATCCTCATCATAGCTTGTAAACGTGTATTTCCCCTTATCAAACGCCATTTCTACATACATATGCTGACCTACTACTATTGGCGTAGGACGAGACATAGGTGCTTCTTCAGGCTCGGTCTGAGTTATATCAATCGTTTTTTGCTCAGAAAAAGGCGTATAATTACGCTGTGTTAGATCAATTGTCGTTTGTTGAACAACGCTTGGATTTAGAATATCTGGTTTGTTAAAAAGAGGAATAAACCTAGGCACAAAGAAATACATACTACCAAAACAAGCATCGGTATTGCTTGCAATTGAGGTCTTTGCGTATCCACACCACTGGTTTTATCTGTAAAGATTTTATCTAGCTTAACCTCATCAAGTTGTCGTTCTGTATTTTGGTATTCAGAACTAACACGGATATATCCAATATCACTCATAATGATCTCTATTGTATTCTTTTAAGCTTAAGATGTTTATCTATTAATATGTATTCTTAAATAAATCAACTTAAATAAATACGGATTTCAATAGCTTTTGTATTCATGCAAATGTATTCGTTAGAGTATCAAATAAATACACAAATACTTTATAAAAACTCATCATAATAAAAAAATATCCGCAAATTTCTTTATCATAGAGTTTGCAGATATAAATATATTAATCCATCAAATGGACGTTTAATAATTATGGTTAAAATCCAATAAAACAGAATAATCCCCTGCTGATGCTACATTGACATCATATTGATATTCTTTGGATGCTGTAAGCATTTTAAATCCCCCTGCTAAAATAAGAACTAAAATCAAGCCAAAAATTATTTTAAGTTTTTTATTCATGTTAAACATTATCTTTGATTTCGGCCCTATGTGGAGGATCAGTCTGTGCGTCTAACCCAACATTTGTAGCTTGATCGCTTCCTGGCCATCCTTTTGATGCAGGCCCTCCTGTGGTAAAAGGAAGAATAATCCTGCCTTGCTGGTCGGTAAAATAG
>NZ_JASBAO010000005.1 GCF_029953265.1 Commensalibacter oyaizuii | reverse complement strand
CTTTTAACCTTACATTCCTGCCATTCTCATTTTTAATCGACAGATAATCTTGACCCTGCCGACTAATCTCAAATCCGTTTTTTTCAAAGCAAGCAATCACATCTTGACGGCTCTGTATGTTCCCCTGAGAAAATTCATGCTCAATAAGCCCATTTAAAGCCGCTACAGCATCTTTTGTATTTTTAGGTAAGGATTTATCTATCGAAACCGTTTGACGCTTCTGCGGGTCATCTGGAGACGTTAAACCATATTCTAAATTAATCACCTTTTTAAAACTCTCTGCCAAATGCCTATCCGCACGGTCATAATAGAGATTTAACCGCTTTCCTGTCGAAAGTTCCACATTCGGCACAAAGAAGTTAAGTTCTAATCTCCCTTTATCCGTATGCTCAATCCAACAAATATTATATTGCTCTGCATCTAACCCAGCCAAAAAGCTTTCTTCAAACTTCTGCATAATGGCTTTCTTATCTTTTTCAGGTATATCTGCTTCCTCAAAAGACAAACACCCAACCGTATAAGGGTTTGCACTCTGCATTGCCTCAGCAAGCCCTACAGATAACTCAGGATTGCCCTGTAAAACCCTTACTTCACCCTCTGGCTTGTTAAGTAAATAATCCATAGAGGATCTAGGATTTCCGCCTTTACCGCTATGAGTTCTTTTAGGAGGATGTTTAAAAAACTTTATCAGCATTACCCACAAGCTCCCCTAAGGATTGCTCAATACTCGCTAATTCAAGCAAAGCCCTTACTTTTTCCTGAGCAGATAAAGTCCTATCTATATTTAAATGCCGTGCAATTTGATTAAGATTACCGCCAATTTTAGAGAGTGCCACCAATAAAGCAGGGTCAACCTTAGGCACAGGTCTAGCTTTTTTACTCAATTCACTTCCTAAGCAAGTCTCTCTTACCCATTCCGCCAAACGTGCCTTTGTTTTTCTCTCAAGTAACTGTTCGTATTCTGCTTCAGTAAATTGCACTTCTACACGTTTCGTTCGTTTCTTCATGATTTACTCGCTTTAAAGGGGTTAAGGGGAAATCCCCTTACAAGGTTACAAATTAATCGTATGCAATACGTATTTGTATATCCTTGCCTATACGATATTATACAGTTTTTATAATTGAAATTTTTGAGCGGTTTGTCAAAGTAAAATTCAATCTTTCTTTTTCAATTTTTAAAAACTACACAATCACCAGATTTTGACTCTTAACGGTCAATCTGGCTCATGTGCATTTTTATAAAAATTACCTAAAAATCGATGAATTTTACTAGTAGAATAAGATATAAGAAGAGAACACGTCAAAAATGGCGGAAAACTGCGAAGTCAAAATGCAGATCCGTATCAAGAGGTGATACATATCCGTGTATGCCGAGATATAAAATTGTATCATTATATAGTATATTTTAATATCATATGCTTGCTTTTTCGTAGTATAAGGTGATATAAAAAAGTATCATTATATTATATTTAAAAGGTCGTTACAATATGACGTTTAATCCAGAGAAAAGATACGAAACAAATCCTTTTGTTGATGTAAAGGCAATCACAACAAGTAAAAAGAAGGTTGTTATCGGACAGGGCAACGATATCCTATTAAATCAGGAAACTGGAGAAGTAAGCACAACCAATGTTATTACCTATCGTGAAGTAGATGATGAGCAATTTGTAAAACTATTCACTCAAAACATTGGACTAACGTTTAACTTATCAGCAAACGGAATAAAAGCTCTTACGGTTTTGATGTGGGTTGTCCAAACTAAAATCAGTAAAGATGAAGTTGTTTTAGACAAGTATACTCATGAACAATTTTCTAAAGCCAACCCAAAGCTACATATGGCTTATGTCACATTTAGAAAAGGTTTAAACGAACTTGTGAAATCTCAAATACTTGCAAAATCAAAACGTATGGGAGATTATTTTATAAATCCTCATTTTTTATTTAATGGGGATAGAATGAGATTTATTACTGAGATAAAACGTAAAACAAGCAATAAATTATCTTAAAAAATTTACAGAAACAAAAATTATTTTATCTCAATAGGAACAATAATACTTTGTCTTGCTACTACCACATTATCTTTTATAACATAACATTCTACTAAATGATTGCCTGAGAAGCTTGTTTTTTCTTTAATCTGCTTATACCCTTTATCATCAAAAATTTGCCCTCGAATACAATTTTTTCTTTCTGCTTCTCGACCTATATTCAAAACCTTCCATTTTAATATATAGGGGCAAGGAACATCAATATTAGAGGCATTGAATTCAAGGTCTTTATTTGCCGCTAAAAAACCTTTAAACAATCTTAAAAAAAACGGTCTATACCCATTCTGAGTAACTATGCAATCCAGCTCTAAACTATAACGAATGTCTACTGAAAAATCCCTTTCAATAAATTCCTCTGTATTCTCAAAAGAGTAAGGTAAGGATAAAGATTCATTAGCAATATTTCTGGCTGGAGCAGGAAAATAATATCCATATATTTTCCTCCATTTCTTATAAGCAATATGATCTTCATCTGATTCAATTGCATCAAGACAAAGATCATATGCCTTTTTTGCTTCTCTTTGAAATTTACTTGTAACTTTAACTCTCTGATTGCTTCCTAATGCTAAAAAATACTCTTGATCAGCTAGACCCGCTATAAATTCAAAAAATTTTAAACTTAACAAATGATAAACGGAATAGCTTTTACCATCATAATTACGATTATCACGTAAAAAATTATACACTAATGTGTCTATAAGTAGTCCCCCCATAACTACACCACACTTATTTTTCCATGCTCTAACCATTTTACAAAGATGCCGAAAAATTTGGTTATCAAACTCTTTTGTTGCTTGAATTTCTTTTCTGGGATCAGTTTTTTTCCAACTTCCGCCACAATATGTATCTGGGTATAAAAAACTGCCATCTTCTTGTTCAAAAACAGGTTGAACCTCAATATAAAAATTTGTAAAAGTCACACATACAACTAATCTATCAACTTTTATATTAGTTGAAGAATATCTTTTTTGAATAGCTTCTTTTACTTCACTTAAAAGCTTATATTGTCCATGTAACCAATAATTACCCCTTGTTGAATCAGGCATAATATAAAGCATATCTAAATCTGAAATACCTTTAATAGCTGTAAATCTGCCGTATGACCCAACCTGCAGACGATTACGAAATTTTTCATCATTATTTCTAAATCTTTTATTAAGAGAACAAGTAATTGTTTCATAGCGCCGTGATATTTCATCAGCATTATCAACTCTTAAATTGGTTAAAAAATCTTCAAACATACTAGCAATTGACATTTACTCCAAATCTCCAGAATTTAATTTTTTCTCAATGAATTTGGTAACATAATGTCTATTTCTTTTTCATCAAAAGTTTGTTCTTCTTTCTTTTTTAATGCCTTACGAGCCTCTTTATAACTTTTATAATCTGTCTTTAATGAGCTTTTATATATTTCATAAGTCCAATTTTGAAGATCATTTCTTTTTGTAACTATTTCAGTGGTATCTAATGAACGTAAATCGACAAGCAAAGAAATATATGCCTCTCTTACTCTCCAAAGCTCATTAGCTGATTTCTGATGTTTTTCTGCATCCTCAACTAATGTATATTTTTTTAAATACAGGTTAATTATTGTCAATAAAATTGCAAATAATGAACTAACCACTTTGCAATAATAAGCATCATAAAATAACGTAGAAATAATTGACCCGCTAACAATAACTGATAATATTATCTGAACCAATTGCCATAATTTATGACGTTTTTGATAACGCTCTGCCATCTTACGATGACATGTATGTGCATATACAATATTTCCATAAGCCCATTTAATCTGATCTTTTAATTTTTGCTTATAATCTCCTATTTCGTCGCACATACACATATCAATCATTCTAAAACTATCAAAAATTTTAAATATAAACAGTTAACTTATTTACATTAAAGAGTAAAAATTAAATATTTATTCCTCTACTACAATATTTTTGCACTTCTTTATACCGTTTTATTCTTTTCTGAACAATTATTCTAACTCGTTCAAACAACTTTTGAGCAAGCTCTTTAATTCCTGATTTTCGGTTTCTAACTTGCTCAATCGCTCGTTGATTAGCTTCAATTCTGATGCGTGCTTCTGCTCTATGGCGTTCATGCTCTTCCTGTGCTGTTCGGTAACAGCAAGCAACTCGTTCTTGGCGGTCCCGCTTAGCTCGTTCAATGCCTCTTGCAATTGCCTCATAATTGGGTTCATTTAATCCGCCTTTATCGTTAAAACTTTCAAATTGTTTCCCCATTCTTGGTCTTTGAATTGTGGGTCTACTTGAATACATATTCTGGTCGTCTTGTCGTCCATCGTGCATTTGCTTAACACCATGTTCTGACTGTTGGCCTTGTATAGCTCCGCTGACCTCTTCCATTCCCTCATATCGTCCCAAGTGCCGTTTGCTAGGTAACTCAGATACAGAATGACCAGACACAGCAGAAAGATGATCCCCCCGACACAATAAGCGGGTATTTTGTATAGCCTGAGCAATCTTTGATTTACTTTCTCGCCCTGGCTTTTCAAATCGCTGTCTATTCTCCCGAAGCTTTGCTTTAACCGATTGTTGAAGTTGCTCTCTAACTTGTTCAACTTCTCCTCGATGACTTTCTCGACTTCCTCCTCTTTCTGCTTCTGCGATTGCTCTGCGTGCTTTATCAGCTTCAAAAAATTGTTCATAAAACACCC
>NZ_JASBAO010000004.1 GCF_029953265.1 Commensalibacter oyaizuii | reverse complement strand
TGCAGCATTATTTAAAGCTATTCTAGAAAAGATAAAACCAGCGTTAGACAAAATATTTGATCAATTAAGTTCTATTTTCAATATGGAACTTCAACAAATAGAGATTGCTCAAGCGATTAAGCAAGATCATGACGAGGAAGAATATGACGATTATTGGGATAATAGTCCTTCGATGTAAGGAAAAATCTGCTCAAATCTCTTGCTTAAGCTCTAAAAATAGATCGTCATACAATACTTAAAAACAGTCTTACCCACAAAAATGTGGATAAGTTTTTATTATTGAAAGAGTTTTTTAAAACCACTCCAAAAGCCTGTCCTAGAAGGTTCTGTGATTTCTATGGGGTGGTCTGTAGGGGTATTTTCTGAAGGTGATGGCTCAGTCTGTTTTTCTTTTGGTGTGGCGACTGTCTCTGTTTTTTCTTTGCGATGCTCCAATAGCTTCAATGCAACCTGTAAACTATCTATCGTCTCTTGTTTGGCTTCTAAAACAGCTTTTAAACGTTCATTTTCTGATTTTAACTGTTGTATCTCATTGTTTTGAGATTGAGTGGTAACTGTATTATTTTGTGTAGTATCTGTAGTTTTTCTTGTAGTTTGTTGACTGATTGCTACATTTTCACTACATGTAGTATCCATAGTGTTTTGAATGTTAATATTACCAAAAATCCTTATCAATTCTGATATTTCTATACCTGTATTGCCTGTATGATGATCTGTAGTTTTTGAAATTTTACCCGCTTTGAGATAAGTCTGTATTGTGCTACGTGCTTTACCAGTTAAACGAGCAGCTTCAGAAATAGAAACAATAGGCATTTTATTTACTCATAATTGAAGATAATTTGTTTTTTGCACTATGTATCTTTGATGATCAATGAAATTTATAAAGTAACATTATAAATTATACATCAATAAATTTATGACAAGATTGAAAGTTTGTGTTCTAATTTAACATATAAATAAATTTTTCATTACATATCAGTATGACAAATTTAATTAAGTTAAGGTAATTTAGTATGGTTGATATCGAAGTTACAAGAAGATTACTAAAGGTAATTGCTTCTGGAAAAAGTATGCTTTTCACTGGTGCAGGGTTTTCGCACGGAGCAACGAATACATTGAATATATCACCACCAAAGGGAGGTGATTTAGCAAAGATATTAAAAAACAACATACTAGATAAAGATCAGGAATATGCAGAATTACTTAGTGATAATAATTTACAAATTATTACAGATACTTTTATAGATGTTTTTTCACCAGAAACGCTAATTAGTATTTTAAAAGAAAATTATACAATTAAAGATGTAAGTGAAACGCATAAATTAATAGCATCTGTACCTTGGCGTAGGTGTTACACGACTAATTATGATGAGGTTTTTGAGATAGCGTCTCGATTCAATGATAAAATATTTTCTTCTGTAACACCTTTACAAAGTATAGAAAATTATTATCAAAATGGGCAACTTTGTATTCATCTTAATGGGTTAATTAGTAATTTAAATAAAGAAACTTTATTAAATGAATTCAAATTATCTCAAGATTCATATATAAATGGATCTTTTTTTATTAAAAATCCATGGTTTTATTATTTTCAAAAAGATTTAGAACAATGCCCTGGAATTGTGATAGTTGGCTACTCTTTTTATGATTATGAATTTAGGAAATTGTTTGCTGATCAACAAAACATACTAAAAGAAAAAATATTTATAATTACGTCTAGTAATGCTAGTACAAAAGAAGTGAACTTTTTTGAAAAATATGGCAAAGTTCTTTCTGTAGGAGTAGATGGATTTTCTAAATTAATTGAAGATAATATTAAAGAAATTCAATTATATAACAGTAATAATACAGATACGACTTTTTTGAATATTTATTATCCTCCAGAAATTAATCATAATACTATTTTACCAGATGAAGAAATTGAAAAATTTTTAGTTTTTGGTAATCTAGATGAGAAAAGTTTATTGTCGGATCTTGAATCAGAATATAGGCAATTATCTACTAGAACATCATTAAAAGAAGTGTTAGAGGCAATTTCAACAAAAAATAATGTTTTATTATATAGTAATTTAGGTAATGGTAAGACTATTTTTTTAACGCAATTAAAATTTCTTCTTTCAAAAACTGGTGCCTATAATATATATGAGCCTCGTAAAAATATGGAATTAGGTGTTCAAGATTGTATAGGTGATATAGATAAATTAGCATCTTCATTTAAAAGGTCAATTATTGTAATTGATAATCTATTAGAATATAAGGATATTATTAAACATTATAATAATATTCAACCAAAAAATATTTGTATTGTAGCAACTTCAAGACGTAATATTCCTGAAATTGTAAAAATTTCAAAAAGCATAAATTTTTACGAAGTTTCCTTAGATAATCTTGATGAGGAAGAATTTAATGATTTTATTAGGATAATTGATAATTTAAGTTTATGGAAAGAACGTGCAGGAAAATCTCCACAACAAAAAGTAGTAGAGCTACGAGATAAATATCAATCTCAGATATCCTATATATTATTAAAGGTATTTGAATCAAAAAATATTCAGTTAAAAATACTCACTGTATTATCAGTGTTTTCTGATAATAAAGATGCTAAAAAAACTATTTTTGTTATTTCATTACTAGGTTTTTTAGATGTAATTTTGAATTTTACCACAATATCTCTTTTATCTGGTAATAATTCAATACGTCTCTCTGAATTTAAGAATAATGATAATCTTAGACAATTATTTTTAATAAATGAAAATATAATTGAAAAAAGATCAAGTGTTTTGTGCCAAAATATTATTAGATCAAGTGGTTTTTATGATGCAGAATATATTATTAATACTTTATTAGGAGTAGTAGAAAATTTAGATGCTTTTATAAAAGAAAGCGTAAAAAATGATGAATTTTTAAAAGAGATACGAAAAAAATTTTTGAAATCTTCTACAATTGAAAAAATCTTGCCAGAGGATGATAGAAAGTTAAATAATTTAAAAAGATATTACGATGATTTGAAAAAAATTGTTCCATGGTTAGTAAACGATCCTAATTATTGGGTTCAATATGCTATGGCTCACCTAACACATAATAGTTTAAAAAATGCACAAAATTATTTAAAAACAGCATATTCTTTAGCAGAAAGACATCATGAGTATAATACTGATGCAATAGATACACAACAAGCTCGTTTGTATTTATTATTATCTATGAAAGAAGTTGAGGCAAATAAGATTTTGCAATTTTTTCAAGATGCACAGCTTCTACTTTTGAAAGTGCCCAATACCATTTATAGATATAAACAGGTTTTGATATATAAACAGTTTTATGATGCTTCTTTTAGTAGGCTTTCTCAAAAAGGTCAAAAAACATTTATTATTTATTGTAATGATATGAAAAAAGAACTTGAAATTTTTCGAAATGAAAATGGTTTTGATTGGGTTTCTGAAAGTTGTTATGATTTTTTAAACTCGTTTGATGGATAAAAAACAATTTTAATGAGTTTATAGATATTACTCATTTATTATTTAATCGAGTATTAGCTGTTTCATAAACTTTTTTATCTTCACGTTTCCCTACAGCAATAACTAAAATTACAATGTCTTCATCAATGACTTGATAAACTAATCTAAAACCAGAAGATCGTAATTTAATTTTATAACAGCTAGCAAGGTCTCCATGTAAACGGGCAGATTCAATATAGGGATTATTTTGTAATTGTTTTAACTTCTTTTTGAATTGCGCTTGAATAGATTTATCGAGTTTATACCATTCTTTGAAAGCTCTTTCATCAAAGTCAATTTTAAAGGTCATCTAAATTAACTCTGATACGTTTGGCAGGATTGTTTAAACGTTCACGGACAACCGCTAAAATATCATCGTCTTTATCATTATCACTGACTATCACTGAAACTTCCGAAAAAGGTAATTTTTTATTTTCAGCAACATAACGTAAGAATAGTCTTAACGCTTCTGAGGGAGATAAGTTAAGATTATCAAAAGCTTTATAAGCATCCTTTTTTAAGTTTTCATCTACTCTAATTTGAATAGTACTCATTATTTTTTGCTTTCAAATAATATTATAATAAGTAGATTATAATGTAATTACAAATGTAGTGCAATATTATTTTGTAGGCTTTTGTTTTTGCGTAAAAATTACAATATCATTCTCAAGATCATAGGTTACGTTATAATCTGGTAGTTCATTTGTTGTTACTAGAGATTTAATTGACCATCTAAAGACTTTTAATTTCTGACTACTACCAGTCTTTTTTAATAGTAACTCCAAACCTATTTTCCATTCTTTTTGGCTTCCGCAATGTTTACGAGCTAGTTCATAAATACGGCGATCTAGTGGTTTTCTAAGTCTGAAATAGTCTGGACTAATAGTTAGGACTTGATTAGACGTTACAGAACGATAGAGCCAGTCTGGGAGGGTTACGGATACTCTGACCATACGTCCATCTTTTTCTTCAACAACACGCCAAGTATCAACTAAACCAAAACCATGTGCTTCTCTTGTTTTTGCTGTTTCAATATTCGTTGTAATACGTGTTCCAGCTAATCGTTCGAGAGCAGTTTTTGCCAACTCATAATACTGCCCACTTACACCTCTATTTGTGGTCATAAGGTAATCATAGATAGTAAAATGAACAGTTCGGCTTATTTCTTTTTCTTCATAAATGGCTTGCATGAGTTTTGATATGCAATAAATCCAAATATCTTTGTCATGAATGGTCGCCATGCCATATTCGGCATTAGGAGCTATAGTAATATTAAAATTATTATGTTCATATTTTCTAGTCTTAATATCTCCAGCTTTTAAAGCAAATAAGGGGTGCTCCATACTGGCTATATCATCTTGAAATGTCAGATTATTAAATATATCGGCAATAAAGAAATCTGTTTGCTTATGTTTTTTTGGAGAAAGATGTTTCTTTTTTTTATTTTTCTGTGTTGCTTCACATTCATGTTGAATGATATTCTCGGCATTAATCATTGTTTTATGTCCTGTCGAAAAGATTATAAAATTAATGGTTGCTAAAGGGTGGTTGTTGGTGCAACTGCCCTTTTTTATTATGGCTAATACCATAACGTAATTATAAAAAATAAAGCAAGATTTATTATCGTCATTTCACGAACCATATTACGTCATTTCACGAACCATATTACGTCATTTCACGAACCATATTACGTCATTTCACGAACCATATTACGTCATTTCACGAACCATTGTGGATAATTTATTATTTATTTTCATATAGTTATCTTGTGGATGATGATCCTTAATAATACTTTAATAAATTTATAATAAGAAAATTTTATTTCTACCCTGTGGATAACTCATAAAAAATACACATAAACAAATTAATTTTTAAAAATCAAAATTTGTGTTTGTGCATTTTTAACATAAACTTCTACATTTTAAATAAATAATACTTTAAACGCTCTTAAATTACTCTACAATGCATTTAAATAGTTTTTATATAGGATTTTGATATGAAACAAATTAAATGCATTGTAGGAGCTTTAAAATGGCATTTACGTGCATATTGATGATTTAAGTTATTGCTCAAGAAGTAAACAGAGTTTTTAATTCTCTATTTTCTAATTTTGAAGGTTTTATTCAATGAGTAAAGAAATTAGTAAAATGCTTAGTTTGGTTTTACGTCATACTCCTGAACGCATTGGGATTACCTTAGATCAAAATGGGTGGACAGATATTAAACAACTTATCTCTAAAGCCAAAAAAGCAGGATATAAACTTAGTTTAGAGGAACTCTTAGAAACGGTTCGGACAAACAATAAACAACGTTTTACGATTTCTGAAGATGGTCAAAGAGGGTTTTAAGTTCTTTAAAGCGGATAATGGGGTTTGGTTAACCGATCATATTTTACCAAAATATATTTCTTTCTAAGGGGCGTGCAGAGGGGTGAAACTCTTTGCCATATGTATTCAGCGGAGCGATAAATCTCTGAAAGAGATTTAGAATACTCAATATGTTGTTTATTTGTAAAATAAATAAGATTATGCTACTTCTATATTCTTTAATTTCTTTGGGTAACTCATGGTTCACTTTAAATGTGCCGTCAGGGCTTCTAGTATTAAATCTTTAAATGGACATCATTCCCTTTCTGCTGCTCAAGATCATGCGCAACGATTAGATATAACCTCTCAAAAAAGAAGCATCCATCCTGATCAAAAACCTATTGCATGGTCTAAAGCAGGGATTGGAAAAGAATTAGATTATGTTGAGGCTTTTAAAATCCATAAGAAAGAGCTTGCAGCAGGAGAACGTAAAAACTCAAGCCTTGCAGAACATTTACTCTTAGTGATTAGTCCAGAATGGTTAGAAGAAACAGGCGATCCTCATGATCCTGATAATCCAAGAGTAAAGGCTTTATTTGAAAATGCTAGGGAGTGGGTAGAAAGTTGGGCAGGTCAAGGTTCTGTTTGGGGACTTCGATATGATCGGGATGAAGCTGGAAGTGGCGTTATTGATGTTTTTGTTTCCCCTGTTCATGAACAAAAACAACGAAAATCAGATAAAACAAAGAAAGTTATTAGTGTTAATAAATCGATACAAGCCTTGTTTGAGATGGAAAAAGTGCTTGATCCTATGGTGAAGCGTCCTAGAGGGGCATTACAATCCTCTTGGGCAAGATGGTGCCAAGATTATTTAGATCAGCGTATAGAACGGGGAGACTATAAAGAAAAAACCAAAAGAGATCATATTCATGCAGATATCTTAGCGCCTGTCTTACAGCAAAAAACGAAACTTATTAAAGAGGTCAAACAAATACAAGAACAAAAACAGGCAATGTCTGTTGAGATCACAAATCTTAAAAAGCAAATTGAAGAACAGAGGGTAAAAGTTCGGGAAGAAATTTCTAAAGCTCAGCAACGACAAAAAAGAAGAATGCGCAATATTGCTGCAGTTATTTTACTCGATAAAGAACCACAAGATCGTTTGAAACTCTTAGCAGAAACCTCTCATATTGTGAGGCGGTATGTTTTTGAAGAATTACCTAAGGTAAAACCTGTAAAATTTGATGAAGAGCAATTATTAAAGCCGTTATATGACTTTCTGGAGAATATGAACGAGCAATCTATTGCTCAGTTGTTTCAAGAATATAAACAGGCAGTGAATGCGTTTTTAGATAATGTTTCTTGGGTTATCGAGCCAAAAGGAACCATGTTTGAAGGGCAGATTGTAGAATT
>NZ_JASBAO010000003.1 GCF_029953265.1 Commensalibacter oyaizuii | reverse complement strand
GTTTTACGTCATGCTCCTGAGCGTATTGGTATTACATTAGATCAAAATGGTTGGACGGATATTAAACACCTCATCTCTAAAGCTAAAAAATCTGGATATAAGATTAGTTTAGAAGAACTTTTAGAAAACCGTTCGAACCAATGATAAACAACGTTTTACAATTTCAGAAGATGGTAGAAAAATTAGAGCTGCTTAAGGACATTCGATTGATATCGATTTAGATTTACAATCCACAGAACCCCCCTGATGTTCTTTTCCATGGCACAGCCAGTGCGAATTTGAACTCTATTTTCGAGATGGGAATACATTCCGCTAAAAGACAATATGTTCATTTATCGCCAGATGAAGAAACAGCCTTGAAAGTGGGTAGTCGGCATGGGAAAGCCATCGTGCTGAAAATCAATACAAGGCAAATGTTCAAAGAGGGCTTGAAGTTCTTTAAAGCAGATAATGGCGTTTGGTTAACCAATCATATTTTATCAAAATATATACCGTTCTAAGGAGAGTGCAGGGGTGTGAAGTCCCTTGCCATATGACTTAAGCAAGGTGGAGATAAAATCCTAAGTTACGATAGGTTATCGCTTTAAGTCTTTTGTGACATGAAAGATCATGTTTTGATTTTAGAAAAAGTAATTTCAAAAAATAAAAATTTTAAATAGTGAAATAAAAAGCTATTTTTAATTGGAAGAGTTACAATTTTAAAACTGTAACTCTTTTATTGAGTAAATTAAGATACTTTTTGATTTTTATATTGTTTGTTATTTACAATGTAAGGTCCGCCAGCAACAATAGAAATCTTCAATATACCAATAGAATTTTTACGTCTACTTGGCAGAGGAAGTTCTGCATTCCCTAAAGTCCAACGACAATTACTCGTTTCAATAACGCTCCACCCTAATAAAGATGACGTATTTAAATGTGTATCAATAACGTAATTTTCATTACCATCAGACAAAGAAATATCGCCAACCAATACACCTAAATTGCGACGATCATCAATATAAGGACCAATCACATCAGAAGGGCGACTTGAAAAAGAGTGTAAAGTTACTTTATCAACATTAGAAGGAATACGGAACATGATATAATTATCAGTTGTACGAAGTGCTTCTAATTTTTTTCCTGTAGATGTAGTTAAATATAAACCATGATCACTTGTTAGTTCATAATGTTGACGTATATCTGGCAAATTTTGTAATTTGGCACGTTCTTCGATTTGTTTGTAAATAGTTTCAGCAAAATCTCTAGAAGTATTTAATGGTGCAGCTGCATCTTTTTCCCAAGTTTTTTGTCCTTTAACTGTCATAAATTCATTAACTTGGATATCTGTATTTAAATAGCTTTCTGTTAGCATACCATCAGCGATAACAATAGAATGTTCTTCTGTTTCAATATGATATACGTCATAAGTATTGAAAGATGTATCTTGAATAATAGAACGTCCATTTACTAACATACGAGCAGGAATAAATTGCCCGTCAATATATAAGCAATGTTCGGGAGTTACTAATAAATCTTTATAAGGAACATTTTCTGCAATGGCAGATTTATAAATTCTAATTGGTAGCTTATCTATATGATTAGCAATAACTTTTTGGTTTAAAATAGATGTAATTTTTTTTACTACTTTATTACCATTATGAATGGTGATAATATCATCACCTACTTTTAATTCCTCGACATTTTTTTTACCTGAAGGGGTTTCTATTTCTGTTCCTTTTAAGAAACATTTAATTTCTGGTGGAAATTCATTTAGAGTCCAACCACTTGGAGATATACCGACTACGTTATGGTTTGGTATTAAAGCAACCTCCCATTTTTGGTTTAAAAAGGCTGTTGTATTAAAATTAGGATCAGAAGAATTCGTAATATTATTTATGCCAAATCTCATAATTGTAAAAGGTTGAGCGAGATCTGTATCAGTTCCGTAACCAACATATGATAATGATACTGTCAGAACAATTGGTTGTTGATTTACGTCAAGTCTACTTAACGTTATTTTTACATTTGGTAATAACTTTTGTCCGAGAAGTGCTTCACTTGCTTGCATTGTGGAAATTGCGCCAGCTGGGATCTCCACACTCTTAATATTGTTAAAACCCCAGGTAGAGATAGAAGATGGTTTAGACAATAATGAAGGAGTATCAGCAGAAGTTGTTCCATCGGCTATAGCATACGTTGCTGAATCTTGCCATACTTGATCAATAGGGCCAGTAATATTTGTATTTGTCATATTATCTCATCTACAATTAAAAGTTAAAGAAATTTTAGGGAGATAATATTACATAATCATAATTATTACAATAAGGTAATAATTATGATTATGTATTTATTGTATTGACAAATAAATGCACATTTGTAATGTTATCAATACGAAAATATTTTCGTATTAAATTTAACGATAGTGCTAGATAAAAAGGCATTATATTTTCAATTGAATTATGGTGAAAAAATGCGTGATCTTAATAATGTAGAAATTTCTAATGTTTCTGGAGCTGGTTTATTAGGTGCTCTTAACTTCGGTGTAACTGCTGGATGGGCTGGACTTATTCTTGGTGGTAAATATGGTGGATCAAACGGTGGTATTCTTGGTTTTGGGTTAATTGGTAACCTTGTAGGACTTATTGCTGGTGGTATTCTTGGTGCTGCTGGTGGAGCTGTTGTTGGTTTAGCTAATTCAGACACTCAAGCAAATGCATGGTCGCAGCAAGTTATATCTTTCATTACATCTGGTACTATTTTAGGACAAAATAACATTTAATTTAAAAATTAAATATTATTTTAAAAAGGCTATTATACTTTTTGGTATAATAGCCTTTTTTTTATTTCTAATAAAGTATATTAATATTATTAATTTCTAGTAATTATTACTTAAAAATAATATTTTTACTTTGATTGCCTAAAGGAAAAGCTAAAACCAATTATTGTTTTACCATTTTTATGTTGTTCATATTGAATAAAAATATCAGTAAAATCATTAATCTGAGATATAGCTATATCAAGAACTCGCCTTTTAAATAATTCCATTCTTTTATATTCATTTTTTTCTATACCTAATTGAGTTCGAAAACTTTCTAGTTCAAAAATAGGGGTTTTACCTGTACTACGCCATGAGATTAATATTTCGTACAAGCGTATTGCATATCGACTGGATAATTGATTAACTTGTTTTAACTCGTAACTTGTAAAATGTTTTTCCAGACGTGTAATTAATGGCACGACGGAAGGAGAAAATATTAATTTAATTAAAGCTTCACTTTCTATGTATCTGATTTCACTAACCCACCTAGATTTAACGTATTCTACGTTTCCTTTTGCATTGGTAAATTGATAGCTAAATCTACGTTCAAAAAGACTTTCAGAAGCTTGTTTTAATACTGCATAAGCAGTGTGTTTTTCCACGTTAAAGTGGTTAATATAACTGGATGCATGAACAGTTAAAGCATTATTAGTATTGATGCCCTTTCCTGTTTCTCTTGCTTCAATAATAGCAAGTAATACTAATCGTTGTTCTATTAAATCTAAATTATAACTGGCATTAATTAGTGCATTATCTTTAACAATTACTTCTTTCATAGAATACCATATATACAAAAATAATAATATAACACCATTATCTAATAATGGTGTCAATGGGTCGATAAACGGTGCTATATGGGTCGATAAACGGTGCTATATGGGTCGATAAACGGTGCTATATGGGTCGATAAACGGTGCTATATGCACTCTACACACGTTGAAAAACAAGGAAAAATTTTGACTTAAAAGAATTTAAAAGAATTTAAAAGAATTTAAAACAAAAAAAATGTGGATAACTTTTTTTTAAAAAATGTGGATAACTTTTTTATTTGCTAAATTATTTACAAAAATGCACATGAACAGATTGACCATTAAGAATCAAAATCTGTGATTATGTAGCTTTGATGTAAAAGTCTATATTTTAAATAAATAATACTTTAAACGCTCTTAAATCGTTCTACAGCACATTTAAATGGTTTTTATGTAGGATTTTATATGAAACAAATTAAAATGCACTGTAGGAGCTTTAAAATGGTATTTTCGTGCATATTAGTAATTTAAATTATTGCTTAGAAAACAAATTACATTTTTTAATCTTTATTTTTTAATCTTAAAAGGTTTATTCAGTGAGTAAAGAAATTAGTAAAATGCTTAGCTTGGTTTTACGTCATGCTCCTGAGCGTATTGGTATTACATTAGATCAAAATGGTTGGACGGATATTAAACACCTCATCTCTAAAGCTAAAAAATCTGGATATAAGATTAGTTTAGAAGAACTTTTAGAAAACCGTTCGAACCAATGATAAACAACGTTTTACAATTTCAGAAGATGGTAGAAAAATTAGAGCTGCTCAAGGACATTCGATTGATATCGATTTGGCATTACAATCCATAGAACCCCCTGATGTTCTTTTCCATGGCACAGCCAGTGCTAATTTGAACTCTATTTTCGAGATGGGAATACATTCTGCTAAAAGACAATATGTCCATTTATCGCCAGATGAAAAAACAGCCTTGAAAGTAGGTAGTCGGCATGGGAAAGCCATCGTGCTAAAAATCAATACAAGGCAAATGTTCAAAGAGGGTTTGAAGTTCTTTAAAGCAGATAATGGCGTTTGGTTAACCAATCATATTTTACCAAAATATATCGACTTTTAACTATTTTCTTTAAAGTGATATTTTATGGAAGATTCAACTTAACTTGAGTTTAGTATAAATGGACAAGTTATGACAAAATGTGATATGATAAACATCATAATCTAGTTGGTGCGTCTATAAGATAGATCGCAATATTTAATTTATAACAAACGACCCGTTTTGAGGTCGTTTTTTTTATGGCTAAATTCTAGAAAAATCAAAGGATATCTAAGTAAAAGGCGCAATCACTGCGTCTTTTTTTATGTCTTAAATTAACAAGAAAATGAAAATGACCGATAAAAATAAAAAGAACGATAAACAACCAGCAAAAGTTACTGCTAAGGCTCCAAAAGATGAAAAATTTCCAGAGCTTAAAACATTAACCTACAAGGAAATGTATAATATTATTGGTAAATTCCTACAAAAAGCAATTCCGATTAAAGGACTAAAATTAAAGATTATAAAAGGACTTACCAATAGGGTTTCATCGCCTAAACCTCCTTATGTTGTTTTGCAAGTTATGGATGAAAAAACATTATCTACTTCTGAAACGCGCTATACAGATCAATATAAAATTACATGGTCTAGATCTCAAGTAACTATTGAATTGTCTTTTATCGGTAGTGAAAATATTTCCGCTTTACAAATGGCCAAAGCCTTTACAGTTCGATTTAATGATGCTTGGGCAACAGAGCAATTCGAACAGTATAATAATGATGTTTTTTTTCCTCTTTACAGTGATGACGTAAGAGTTGAGCCAATGTCTTTAAATGAAGAAGGACAATTCGAAGATACTTGCGTTGTTAATGCTCATTTTGAATATCATCCAGAGCTTGGGATTTGTGCCAATAGTGCTAAAGAAATTGTGATGGATGTGAATATAGTAGAGTAAAAGAGAAAAGATATGTCGAACAACACTGTTACATTTTGCTATGTATCCGAAACTGGAAAAGAGGGAGATTTCATACAAATTCCATGTTCTCCACCATATGGTAATAAAAAAATAAACGCTTTAGGACAACCATCTCTACAAGAAATTATACAAACAGAGAAAAATCTACTCGCAAAAGAAAGGCAAATTTTAAAAAATGAAAAGATAAATTTATCTTTAAAAAGTAGAGTTTATGAACCGCTATTAATACCAATTGAAATTGAAGAGAGTACTTCTTTTCAAGATAAAAGTGACACATTTCAACCCACTAAAAAGCAGAATTGTAAAGAAAATACTACCAATAAATATATTGATCCTAATGAAAGTATTATTTCATTAAAAACAGACAATTGCTTCATAAATTGCGCATTCAGCAAATCAAGCTTATCACTATTAACAGCAGGAATATTAGGCGCATTTAGTGGGTTTGTACCTAAATCATTATTGAAAAGACTTAAAATAATACCAAAAGCAATAGCATTAGGCAGAGACGGCAGTAATTATGCAAGTATATTCTCATCCCTTGAGGCTGCTTTCCCTATACTACGAATACCAATTCGACCTTTATGGTCGATCAATCTTCGATTTAAAAATATAAAAAAATTAAAAAGACCAATGTTTAAATTTTCAAAAACTACAACATTATTTGCGTTTATTGGACGATGGGTACCTTGGATTGGTTGGGCATTACTACCTGCTGATATTGCTTACATTTCAATATGCACAAACAGATGTATGAACGACCATAAAAATAATATTTCTTAAAACAAATATTATTTTTAATTCATTACACGTATAAGGTATTATGTTATTTATGGAAACAGTAGAAATATTACGTCAAAAAATATATAAAGAAATTTGTAAGGATGGTTTTATTCCTTCTGAAGATTTTTCTTCAGATCTGATAATTAATGACGGTAAGTATGAATTTTTCGGCATCAAAGCGGAATGTATGATTTATCATAGTGCTGATGCAATTAATTTACCAATCGATTATCTTGCTAAAAATTTCTCTTATGAGGAATATTTCGAAGATGAAGGAGATGCTCTGTTCATTCCTTTTGTTCCATTCCTCATTATATTCTGTGCAGTTAGTGAGTTCTATAGATTTTTCAGAAATATAATTTTATTATTATTTAAGCGACCAATAGTAAAATATAAGAAATATGTAAAGCCTCCTCTCACAGCGCAGCAATTTGCAGACATAATGATTGGTTTTCTAGAGAAATATCAACAAGATAATATAAAATAGATTTATGATAATTAAAAATTAGCAATTCTAATTTTTAAATTAGTCCACCATCAAGTAATTTTAACTTCGGCGCTAACTTTTGGGCTTTTTCTCTAATTTCTTGAGGGTAGTGGTTAGCAATATTGGGATTCATGTAATAAATTACCCCTCTACCTTCTTTGCGTTTAATAATAGCCCCAATGCTTTCTAACTCTGTCATAATGTTTGTTACACTATTTACATAAAGCTGTATTTCTTCTGCAATTTCTTGGCGTGAAAGCATGATCTGTCCAGTTTCCTTATGAACATATTCAAATAATAAAGCCCATAATTTTAATGCTTTTAGTGGACGTTTACTATTTTCTTCAAGCCAATTAACGACCATTCTATTTTGTTCTGGGCTAATCATGATGAATGTCCATCTGTTTGGTTCTTGTAAATTATTTTTTCTTTTTGCTTCCCACAATAAAGAAGAAACTTTTTGTTCGTTTAGTTCTGGAAATTGAGAAAGAATTAATTGTAATTGTTTTAATTTTTCTTGTGCTTTTTGCTGTTCTTTAGGCTGTAATCTTTTGATATGGGCAGACATAGTTTTACCCTTGTGAATAAATGAATAATAGGTAACATCCAGTGTTATTAGTTGGTAACATAAGGTGTTACCTATTATCAAGATGCTTTTTGCAGTTTTTCAACGGAAATTGTGGATTTTGGAAATCCCTAGATAATAATAGATAAATTTAACTCCCTGTAGTCCCTCTTTTTTGTGGATAAATTAAAAAAAATATCCATTAATTACACATAAAGATTTTACCAATTCAAAAACAAAAAATCTGATTATGTAGTTGCAGAGTTTTTACGATGATTTTTCTTTTTTTGGTTCTTTTTTCTTTTTAAAATAATAGTTTACAGTAGGTTTAACTAAGATTAACTAGAGTTTAGAGTATATGGGCAAGTATATATCAGAGTAAACTCTGAAACTTGTAAGGGTTGGATATTCCCCCCTTAAACCCCCCATACAAGGAAATAAACAATGGAAAAACGAAGTAAGACCATCGCTATTCGGGTAACCCAAGATGAATATGAAAAACTACAAAAAATAAAAACAAAAGCTCGTTTAGCAGAATGGATGCGTGAACGTTGTTTATTGGAAAGATATGCTGTTAAAAAATATGATCCCGATCTTGTTTATGAAGTTAACAAAATTGGTGTGAATATTAATCAAATCACCAAAGCTCTTCATTTAAATCCGACCCATCAAACTCAAAAAATCATTAATGAACTAAAGCTTTTAAATGAAAAACTAGATAGGATTATAGAATATCGATGCTGGTAAAGTTCTTTAAAAACAAGGGAGGAGGTAGTCCTAATGCTTCTATGGCTTATTTGCTTAAGAAGCAGCCTGAGCATATTCGGATCTTACAAGGCAATCCTAGGTTTTCCAGATTAATAGCTAATGATTTAAGTTTTAAAAACAAATATACGGTTGGATGTTTGTCTTTTGAGGAGGATACTATCTCAGAAGCCCAAAAATGGGAGATTATGGATCATTTTGAAGATACTCTTTTTGCGGGTTTAAACAGAGAACAATATAATATTTGTTGGATTGAACATACCGACAAAGGCAGGCTTGAGTTAAACTTCTTTATTCCCAATGTGGAGTTAACCACTCAAAAAGCATTAACGCCTTATTTTGATCGTGCTGATCGTCCTTTAGTTGATAGCTTTCAGAGACTAATCAATCAACGATATGATTTAAGCGACCCAGATGACCCGCAGAAGCGTCAAATGACTATCTCTGGTAAGAACCTACCTAAAAGTTCTAAAGACGCTGTAGAAGCAATTAATGGGCTTTTAGAGGGGGAAGTAAAAAGTGGACATATTCGAAACCGCAAAGAACTTATTCAATATTTAAAAACTGTAGGTTTTGAAATTGCTCGAGAAGGCGAAAATTATATTTCAATTAAAAATGAAAAAGGCAGAAATCTAAGGCTTAAAGGGGCAATTTATGAACGAACTTTTGAAGTTGGCGCAAAAAGCCAAACAAATAGCAGAAAAGAGGAACGAGACGTTTTTGGAAGATTGCGACAAGATCATGCAGGAGTAGAAGCAGATTTTGAGCGAGCAATTAAAGCAAAAAAGGCAAGCAATCTTAAAAAATATCGATCTTCTATGGGAAGGATCATCTCAGAAAGTCGAGCAGATCAGTCAAGCAACGCAAGAGATACAAGCCTTATCGGAGAGTTACAAACGGGAGATATTAACAAACCAGCAAGCAGCCAAGCGTCTGATGCAAGAGCAGAGAGTAATCTTCAAGGACATGCTGAACGAACAAGAAGAGATGTTCAGAGCGGATTTGAAGAACGCACAGAATGCAACAGACATGATGATAGAACGTTGGAGAATACCATTTTGGGGAATGGGAGCGATATTGGTATTTATGATACTTCTGGCAATCGTATCGATGTTTACAATTTGGAAGACAATGGGGGATACTTCAACGGCGCTAGACACTCAAAATCGAGCATTAGCGAGAATAGAACAAATGAACAATATTCAACTCAGGACATGCGAAAACAAGCAGATTTGCGCAAAAATCGATATGAAGAGCCAGAACAAAATATTCGGAGATGGGTATATGATTTTAGAAACGACAGGGAAGTAGAAAGGGCGAGGCTTTTAGATGAAAAGCTGAACTTGCTTAGAGAGTTTTTGGATCATATTCGAAAATGCTATCAGGAGGTGATGGAATTACTGAAAAAGCAAGAAGCACATGTTCAAGAAGTAAAAATCGAAGAGGAAGATGATAACGACTACGAGTGGGATAATTCCTTTTCTCCGTGAATTTTGAAAGAAATATTAATGAGTAAAGAAATTGGTAAAATGCTCAGCCTC
>NZ_JASBAO010000002.1 GCF_029953265.1 Commensalibacter oyaizuii | reverse complement strand
GGTATACACTAAACGAATAGGCTGATGTGTTTTGATATCTTCAATATCGGTTATAATCACAAAAGGAACAGCCCTAGGTTCAGTTTGATTATTGATTTGCAAAGTATCATATTGTTCGCCATTTGCATAAACTGCTGAATATCTTTTCAGCTCATATAAATTATTCGTTTTCAATACCCAAGAATATTTGTGCATTAATCGTAACCAAGGTTCCGCATCAGGAACTCTATGTTCGCGTATCTCTTGTTGGATTTCCTTAGTTAAATTGCAATATCGTGTTTTACCCTTTGTTCCCGTAAGTTGATATTTTAAATATCGCTCTCGGCTTTCTTTGAATTTTCCAAAAAGTGGTGTAATAAAATCATCCCAATCGACATTATCAATTTTATGCGCCTTGAATTGGGTAATTAAATAAATATTTCCTCCACCAGACATCCAAACGGTCACCAATCCCCCTGGGGCATAATTTACAATAAGGCTAGTAAGATCATCCCCCAATAATTGCGCATAATGTTCAAGCACTTTTTGATCAAAAAGTGCTTCACCTTCCCAAAATTGATCTTCGGCAATTGAATACCAACGTACGGTAATTTTGTAAGGAAGAACCTGAACTTCTCCTACATTGGTGGCCTGATCGCTTCCTGGCCATCCTTTAGAGACAGGTCCACCTGTGGTAAAAGGAAGAATAATCCTACCCTGTTGATCGGTTAGATAATTATGATTAAAATCAGGCAACATGGTATATCCACCTGCTGAACCGACTTGTGCAATATACTCATATTCTTTTGGTTGTAACATCCACCAAACTCCTCCTAAAATAGATATTCCCGTAATTAATAAAAGTAGATACCCCCAGATTTTACGCATTATCGTTAATCTCTGCTCTTCTTGGGGGATTGGTTTGGTTATATAATCCCCCAGCACCGTGGATAATATCCCCTGGAACTAAAGAATTATGGATATAATAGTTATAAAGCTGTTTTTGCTGCTCAGGGGATAATCCAGATTGAGCTAACTCAATTTGGTGTAATCCAGATTCTGTGTAATGATCCAATAAATATTGGCAGATATATTGATCGAGTATTTTAAGGATAGAATGTTGCTGCATCTCAGCAATATTATCATTAAATGCATCTATTCCATCTCCTTCAAACTTTAACCCTTCTTTTTCTGCGATTTTTTTCATGCCATTAGCCAAGATAAATTGATAGTCCTTATAGGGAACATTACGCTTTCCATAAACAAGATCAATAAAATTAAAAGCCATCGGTGCATCAGAATCTGTTACCGTTTCAAGGTAAAATTGTCCTCTTTCATTAATATTTTTACTTTGAGGGTTGCCTCTATAATAACCTTGTTCTTGAAACCACCCCCAATAAATCTCATCTGTATAATATTGAGGATGTTCTTTTAAAGTCGATAAATACACATCTTCACTTGCATTGGCCGTATATCCACCCCCAATATCCGAATGTGCCCCTGGAAAGCTGCATTCAAACCCAATACCATCACCAATGGCGGTATTAATATGGGTTAAAGGAAAATGATACCGATAATCATTTTGCGCTGTAAAATGAATAATACGCCCTGAGACTTGTTTGGAACCAATATTCAGATCAAAGGGTTTGACATTATCATAATGCCCAATCATTCCATAAGAAGAAACCGTGTCATAAAGCCCTACAAAATTAATTTGAATCTCTTTATTGGTTTTGGCCAGTTCCGCACAAAAATAACGCGCAAAAAAAGAACCACGGCTAAATCCAAAAACATTAACAGTGACTTCTATACTTCCCTGCTTTTTAGCATTGACAATAGCATTTTTTAATAATTTTAACGCTTCACTGACTCTGGCATAAACCCCTGTTTCCCCATAAGAAAACGCCATTCCTGGGGTGCTATCCTTTTCATACATAGAAGATCCAGACCCTTGGATATATATTCTTTCAATAACATTTTCACTTTTAGAACAAGCTTTGAACAATAATGCGACATTGGATAAATCATTGGCGTAGCTGGTTTTGGGTTTGACTAGCTTTTTTTGTAAAGCAATATCTGCTGCACTAGGATCAGGCTTTGTGCGTAAATCAGAGTTATACATATTATTCAACGTGCCATCAAAAAAGATATTCACTGTTAAGCTTTTTATAATCACCTCAACTTGTGAGTTCTTTTGATTATTTGTCGCAGCATTCGTGTTTTCGGGCTGATTATTACTTTTTTGACCTGGTTGGTTGTCATCAATTCCTGGCATCTTGTTCTTTCTTTATTTTACTGATTATTTTCAGAATTTTGATCGTTACCATGATGTTTATAAATATCTATTTTGGTCTTGTTTGTACTAGTTTCTACTCTGGCCGTTTCGCCTTTAGCATTGGTAACGCCTCGAATAATTTCCCCGTCTCCTGTCACAATTTTATATTTGTAATAGGGTTTAGGATTTCCTTCTTGATCCTTAATCACAAACATTTCATCATAGTTCCCAATAGGTTCTGGCAAAGGCGGAATATTGAGTGGCATTGATCCTGGATTTTGCTTCATCACCACGGCTGTTCTTTCGATGATATGGTCTGGTGCATTGATGATGACTTGGTCTGGGTTCATATGGATAAAGCTATTCTTCCCGCAAACAAGGTTAATCTCTGTGGGTGAATAGAGGGTTAGTTTCCCGTCATGGGATGTAATTTGGATATCCTGCTTGGCATCAAGGTTCATTTGGTTTTGTTGAGCCTGTAGTTCGACTTTGCCGTAACCTGCGACGGCTCTGAGGTCTTTGTTATGGGCAAAGAGGGAGATTTCATTTGATGCAGCGAGGGTGACGTTGTTTTTGGCGTTAAGGCTTGCGTCTTTACCAGCTGTGGTGATGACGTTGCGTCCCGCATTATGCTGGATCGTAGAGGGCGTGGTCTGAGCAATGCCTGCGGGGGCGGAGATGAGGACACTTGCTTGTTGGAGCATTGAGATCGCTCCTTCAATCAAGCTCATGAGGTTTGAAGTATCTAACCCTGTCGCCTTTGACGCATCCGCTGCATCTTTAAGCTGCTTGGCTTGATTAAGCGCACTACTGAGCTGTCCAGTTGCTTCGATCATATCCAGCTGACTAGAACTCGCCTTTTGTCGTCCATCTGCACTGATAAAGATCCCGTTATTGGCTCTAATCGCGCCCCACTTGTCAGTTCGAAGTTCGAAGCCTTCCCCACGTTGCTGTCTGGAACTATCCACAAGGTGTCCCAGATTGAGCTGGGTCTTGCCTCCGTATTCGGTAGAGAGCTTAATGTGCTCCTTACCCCGTTCATCCTCCATTCTAAGCTTATTGTTGGATGGCGTTCTTAGAACGTTTCTTTTGTAATTTTGGATGGTGACGTGGTCGCCATTGGCTGAATCATGCAAGGCATAAGCAATATAGGGTCTATCAGGGTCGCCATCTTCAAAGGCAATGGCGACCTCTGTGCCGTCTAATAACGGCCAGTGAAAGCCATAGGTTCCCCCACTATAGGGCTTGGCTAATCTAACCCACAGGCTTTCTTTGCCCTTGTCCCATGTGTCTAAGTCAAAGTCGAATTGAACCTTATAGCGTCCCATCTCGTCAATATGACTGTAAGTATCAAACTTCTCTGTGCTGCTTACCCTGGCTGGAATGGTTCCTGCAATATGGGGTCTGGTCAGAAGTTTAGGTCTAAACCCTATTTGATCACGATAAGGAATGGCTTCAAAGGACATCTCATATTTGCCATTCCTTGAGCCTGAATTAGTCGTAGAGACAATGAGGAACCCATCTTTTAACGCAGGGTCTGTTGACCCTCCTTCAAGATCTAAAACCTTCCCAGGATAAAGGGAGGGATCATTGGTAAAGCCTGTAATTCTGATCTTATTATTTTTATACCGTTCATTATGCAGCCTGGCATGAAAAGACCCCGTTTCTATTTCGGGGTCTATGTCTGTGCCGCGTTCTAAATACCGATCCCCATAATGATAGGGAACTCCGTAAGTGGTATTATCGGGCTGCCAACTATCCGTCTCGCTGTTCTGTGTCGCATTGGCGGTTCTATAGTTATAATCCTTAACCTTTGCCCCTGCTTGCACCACTTGATGATGAACTTCTAAGCCCCAAACAGAAAGAATGCCTTTATCATTCATGCCAGATCCTGCTGGAGATCTTACAGGAAGACTATTGCCAAACACATATTTGCTTTGATCGTCGGAGAATACGATTACATCAAGATCAAGCCTGCTATCCATATCAAAGCGATACCAAATGCCATCCCACGCAAGCTTACGCGCGATAAAGTCATAATCGGTTTCTTTATATTGCATATCCTGCTCATGAGCAGGGTAAGTATGGGTAAGATCAAAATGGAAATCCTGACCTTCAAACCCATGACGATCCCTAAGCACTTTTTCAACAATTTGAGGAATAGATTGATTTTGAAAGATGGAGGTATATTGGGTTTTGCGTAACAAAGCCAAACGGGGCTCTAAGGTGACTTGATAGAAGGTCTGGTCTTTGGAACTGCCAAGTTTCGAAAACCCTGTAATAACACCATAGACCCGCCTTTGAGGCTCTAAATCAGAAGGGGATTGAAAGAAAAACTTAGCAGGGCAGTTTAAGACATCTTGAGGAGTGATGGTCGGATCGATAGAGGTAAAACGGATTTGATAAGAAAAAGGCTCACTGAGTTTTTCAACCCCATGAAAGTCCTGAATATCAATATCAGAATGACAGCCTGTAATAGAGAGATGATAGCGGTTATGGCCAGCACCAGAGACACCGAACCCTTTTCCAGTAAGAAGAGCCTTCGTTGCATCATCCACAACGTCAAATATCCCCATGTATTTGCCCCTATAAGTCATTAATATGTCTATATTATTATATTATCAAAATATTCCTTAAAAGAAATTATCGCAACCCGTAAATTAGAAAACGCATTAAAGGAATGATAAAGTTAGCTTTCGTCAACAACCTCCTCCGTTTGGGAAGCGATAAGTTTTGCCCCGCAAGCAGTCGAGTGTCCATTTAAAGCCACAGGAATGCCATTGACCGTTAATCCATTATATCCTTGTATAATTGGAAATGCACCTTTGCACAAAGGGCAAACCGTCATATGTCCAACCCCAGCCACAGGAATTCCCTGGATTGTATAATCCGTAAATCCATTAATAACTTTACCACCATGCGTGGTCATATCTCCAAGGCGGATTAATGGTTTTGCCATTGTAAAAAACCTGTTCATATTAATGTTACAAATATTGTATTAACATAAAGAAATAATTATTAAGATGTAACTGTAATTATTACATCTTAATATGTTCTATTTAACCATTAAAAGACATCATAATTCCCTCTTCATCATTATACTCTAATGAAACAGAGGATATTTTTTTCTTATCCGCCAGTTGCTGTAATAGATTTTGAGACAAAATAGGCAGGATTTGTTGATCTAGCAAACTGTCAATATTCCTTGCCCCCGTATCTGGTAACAAGCAAGCCTCTACAATCATATCATACAAGCTATCTTGGATAACGCATTCTATTTTATAGTGGGTCATCAAACGTTTAATGACCTCTTTAAATTTAATCTCAACAATTTGTCGCATTGCTGTGGCAGATAAAGGGCGATAAATAATTGTTTGAAAACGAGCCAGTAATGCTGCTTGGAAATGGTCTTTTAAGATAGGACGGATTAACTCGTGCAATTCTCCAATCGTTGCTTCTGGTTGTTCATCAAGCAGTGTCATCATATGTTCACTGCCTAAATTAGAGGTCATTAAGACAACACAGTTCCTAAAATCAATTTCACGTCCTTCACCATCTCTCATAAAACCACGATCAAAGACTTGGTAAAAAAGATTTAGAACATCCTTATGCGCTTTTTCAACTTCATCTAATAAAACAATACTATACGGATTTTTACGAACTGCTTCTGTTAGAACACCTCCTTGACCATATCCAACATAACCTGGAGGGGAACCCTTTAATTGTGATACAGTGTGAGCCTCTTGGTATTCTGACAAATTAATTGTAATCAGTGATTTTTCACCTGCAAATAACATATTAGATAATGTTAAAGCTGTTTCTGTCTTACCAACGCCACTGGGGCCAACTAGTAAAAATACTCCTAATGGGCCTTTATCAGAAGTTAGTCCTGTTTTTGCAGCACGAATTTTTTTGGCTAACTCATTTAAAGCATGGTCTTGTCCGATAACGGTTTTTCCCAGCGTGTTTTCTAGCTCTAATAAATTGGTTTGCTCATCTTTTAAAAGGCTATTTAACGGAATACCTGTCCAGTCTGCAATGACTGTAGCAACCATATATTCAGTAACATCAAGAGAAATTAAAGGATTATTATCTTGAATTGTTGTTAATTGTTGTTGAAGATTAATAATTTCTTCTTTATCTATATCAAGGTTATTCATTTCTTGCATTAAGCTTTGGATTTTTTGTTGAATTATGACCTGTTCTTCAATTGACTCTCCATGTAAAGACATAATTTCTTGTTTCTTATTTTCATAAGCAATTTTCTTTTGACGCAAATCAATAATCTTTTGAATAGCTTCTTTTTCTTTTTCAAACTGAGAAGTCAGATTTTTTAACTTATTTTGCAATAATTTTTTTTGTTCATTTATTTCTTTTAAACGGTCATGAAAAGTGTCTGGGGAAAATTGAAGATCATTTTCTATTGCTTCATACTCTAATTCATAAGCTGCGATTTTCGCTTTGATTTGTACAATAATCTCAGGAAGCGTATCTAGGCTCATACGCACTCTGGCACTGGCTGTATCTAATAAATCAACGGCTTTGTCTGGAAGTTGCCGACCTGTTAAATAACGTCTTGATAAAGTAACAGCAGCTTTAACAGCAGGATCTTGAATATGAACATTATGATATTTCATATAATGTTCTTTTAATCCACGTAGCATGAGGCATGCTTGCTCATCGTTTGGTTCGTCTACTTTAACAATCTGAAAGCGTCTTTCTAAAGCAGCATCTTTTTCAAAATATTGCTTGTATTCTGACCATGTTGTTGCAGCAATCGTTCTCAATTCACCACGTGCCAATGCAGGTTTTAATAGATTAGCAGCATCAGAGCCACCAGCCTGATTTCCTGCACCAATAATTGTATGTGCTTCATCAATAAATAATAGAACTGGATTGGATGAACGTTGGACAGCTTCAATAATATTTTTTAACCGCTGTTCGAATTCACCTTTAACGCCTGCACCTGCTTGTAACAACCCAATATCAAGCGTTCGTAGACTTACATTTTTTAATGCTGTTGGAACATTTCCTTCTGCAATTCGTAAAGCTAATCCTTCAACAAGAGCTGTTTTACCTACACCAGGTTCTCCTACCAAAATAGGATTATTTTTACGTCTACGCGTTAAAATATCAACCATTTGGCGAATTTCTTTATCTCTACCAAAAATAGGATCTATTTTTCCCTCTTTGGCATTTTTTGTGACATCGGTCGTAAATTTATCTAAAATTTGTTGGTAAGCATCATCATTAGAGGCTTTTGTTTTACTTGTTGCCTCTTTTGTTTTCTCTAATGTTTCTGTAGGAGAAGAAACAAAGTTTAGCTCAGCTCTATTCTGTATTTCGTCACGTTCATCAGACTGCTCATCCAATAGGGGGCGTAAACGTTGTAATTGTACTGCTCTTAAGCTTAACAAAGGCCATGTACTAGATGCCCTTAGCCATTCTGGCTGATTCATTAACGCTTGTAAAATATGACAAGAACGAATGCTCTCTGTATTTTCTTCTAATGAAGTAATAAGCCAAGAGGCTTGTAATAATGAGATAATTTCTTTCGATAATTGAGGGCGCGTTTGAATAGAATGAGATAAACCATCAAGGTAAGAAAGAAGATTTCTCCACAGTTCTTCTAAATCCCATTCATAACGCCTGGCAATAACAGTAATATCACCTTCCCCCTCTTCTAATAATTTTAATAACCAATGCTCTATTGTTATTTCTGCATGAGCTCTTGTCTGACAAAGAGATGCTGCTGCCTCTAAGGCTTTGGCACAATATGGATTTAAACGGCGTAACAAAGAGGCTGTAGAGTTGTCCATTTAATAATCTCTCATCATTATAAAATGTTATTAAAAATTTATAGGTTTTTTGAAGGTATAAAAGTGCTGTTATATTAAAAAAATAATATAACAGCACTTTACTCATTCATAATTTAAATTATGTAATGATTATTAAGATTGTGGACGCTCATCCCAATCATCAGAGTGAATAATATTTCCGTCTTTAAACGTCCAAATAATTTTTTTATAACGGAGTTCAATTTCTTCTAAATGATTATGTTTTTCTTTGGAAGGATCTTTAATATCGTACATTAATGGAGATACACGAACCAACTTTACAGTTTCTAATTTAGTATTGAAGTATTCAACTTCTTGGCCTGCATCATTAATACGATACCATTTAAACTCAGCTGATTTTAAAGTTTGCCCTGTAGTAACAGCTTTGTATAAATAGGGCGTAGAAGAATCAACTTCTTTTCTAAAAATAACAGGTTTATGAGTACGAGTGCCTGTTAATTTACCTGTATTATTATCGGTTGGAATATATACACTGTGATCAAAAGCAACAACTTCAATACTGCCTTCGCGTTTTTGAACATTAACTGATCCTTTAATATCAGCTCCACCATCATCTTTTAACCATAAATATAAAGGTATAGCCATTTTATTACTCCTTGATTTACTATACAGTCATTTGTCGCCTTGGTTGGGCGACACTTGATGATCGCTTGATCCTTTAGATATCATTCGACATGCAGACGACTTATCTAGGATCAAGCGAACTTCAACTCTGCGATTAGCTGCTCGCCCCGCATCAGTTGAATTATCGGCAATAGGCTGTTTGGAACCTTCACCTTGAACGGCAAAGCAGGTGGATGGAATATCACTATTTTGTACCATCCAGTTTTGAACAGCCTCTGCTCTTTCTCTTGATAACTCTTGGTTTAATTCTTCATTACCTGTGGAATCTGTATGTCCAGTAATAAGAATTAGCCACCCTGGTTTTGCTTTTATTTGTAATAATGCTTTAATTAATATTTTTGTTGATCCAGGTTTTAAAACTGATTTTCCAACATCAAATAGTGCCATACTATCAAAATTAATAAGTCCTTCTGGCTTAGGAGACACTGATGATGGAACAAATTTAGGAGGGTTATAACTGTTAATAGCCTTCAACAAGGGGGGCATAATTCCCTCACCCATATATAAACCCATATCTAAATATAAAGGAATACCATCCCGATAATACTGATCTAAAAGCGCTGCATCTTTTTGTAATTGAATAAATGCATCTTTTTTGTCCCCTTCTTTAACATTAGGTATTTGATAAAAACGATTAATATCGTGACTAATAGATCTTAATAAATGTTTGTTGTTAACGTATGCCCCTAAAAAAGAGCTTCCTAAGAAAATACAAACCAATCCTATAGCATACGTGATAGCCTTGGTAATAGGATGATAGCCTGATTGATGGGGCAATAAACGAATCATAAAATCTGGCAACAAAATCGTATTCTCTTTATTGACAGATCGATCAACTCTAGGAAGGCTAATTTTTTCTTTTACCCATTGTTCCCATAGATTATTATCTTTAACCTCTACAGAGGTAAAAATCATTCCTATTGAAGTGGGTGGAACATACATATAGTCTGGTTCGTTATTAATATATTCTTGAACAACATTGTGGTTGAACCATTGTAGCCAAGCATTAATATGTAAGATTTGAAATAGTCTTTTTCTTTTTTCTGAAACTTGGCTATTAACAATCCAGTCTTTATAATGAACTGGTGTTTGACCGTTTGTCCAAACAGTTAGCTTTTGATCAAGAGCAACCACCTCAAACCAAGGACTTTGGACACCCTCTAAACATGTTACAATTAAGGAGTTAATATTAGATTTGGTAAGTTTTTTTATACGGCTTACTTGATAAAAATACTCATGTAATTGCCCCATCAAAGCAGCCTTGTCACTTTGTTGTTCAGGCAAAGTAATCATTAACGTGCTGATTTGATTACGCCAACTTGGCCGTGCTATTAAGAGAGCTTCTACAACATCATCAATTTCATTAAGATATTTTAAAAAAATATAAAATCCATGATCTGTTTGTCGAATACGGTCATCGATACAAAATAGGCTTTGCTCACTATTTTGATAAGTTAATATAATAGGTCGACGATAAGCCGAGGAAGGCAGTTTATCTATAATATCATTTAATTTATCATTGGTTTGTAAGTCATGAGAAACTTTTCCTAGTTTAACCCAAGATATAATCGCAACAATCAAACAAACGATTAATAATGCAGCCAACAGCGCTTTATTGTTAGTAATAAAAATAAAGCAAAAAACACTTATTAACAAACAAGCTAAAAGCCATAATATACGTTTTAAGGTGGTGTTCACCTTTAGGCTCCTAGTTATTTATTACAGGCAGCAATTGATGCAGCAGCTGCTCTAAGTGAGAGTTCAATCCTATCCATAGAAATGTTACGATAATAATTGAAATAATAATCCATAAATAAAAAGATCGTAAATATCTAAAAAAAGGAGACTTATAGTATGTATTAATTAATATCGGCTGTTGCTGAAAATCAAAAATACCAACTTTATCGGTTAACGTTTCTGTTAAACTGGTTAAATCATGTTTTGATAAATGCTTGTAACGGCCTTGATATCCTAAAGCTAAAACTCGTTGAAAGCAGGTTAAAACTACTAAATTGGGTGACGGTTGGTTCAATACAGTTTTAATACGTTCAAAGAGGATTTCTCCAGCGTTCATGGTATTAAAAAATTTTACTTGTAATGGATTTTGAACCCAAGCATTATAACCGCTATCCATTTCTGTTCTATCTAAAACAGCTTCATCTAATAATGCACATTGTGCATAGGTAATATGCTCAATATTCTCTTCACTTTGTTTTTGTTCTTGTAGCTCTTTTTTAACAGTATTCACCATTGTGATGGCTTTTTGATACAATTTATCGCCATCTTCAATTTTTATACCATTTTTTAAAGAAGCAACTAATAACCATGTATCTAGCATTATACTATCAAGAGTAATATCATTTTTCATGATCGTAACACCGCAAACAATTCAAGTTTTACATCAGGAATAGTGCCAGGAACGTAAAAAATACAAAGCCCAGCATCCAACATTGCCCGTGCAGCACTATTATCCAAATCAATTGAAAAATATTGATTTTCTAAACGTAAAGGAATAGCAGCAGGAACATGCCTTAACGCAGTAATAGGCACACCATTTACTGCAACATTCACAATATTATTAACATCATCTGGAGCTCCGACCTTACAAACTAAAGGGAATTGTGTTTGTAAAATATGCGGTGCAAGAGATGACCTAACAGAAAGATAAAAATCGACATTTTCTCTTAAACGAGGATCATGTAGATTTCCTTTCCAAAAGTTATTATTTGTTTTTTCAAGATCAATTGCAATCACCCTCGAAGGCAAGCTTGCCTCCAATAAATCGCTAATCAAACGCATTAGGGGTGGAAAAACTTCATGTAGTTTGTCATGCTGATATCGTGGGATAGAGTTAATATCTTGTTCAAGAGAAAATGTCAGAAGAGATCCTGCAAGTCTACTTAACTCACGATAAACAATTTCTGGGTGAATAGTCGGAAAAGATCCAAAGAAACTTAAAATAGGCTCATAACTGTTTAAAGCATTTAATAACCAAAACAAAGAAACATCTGCAACAGCAAAATCTGCCATACGTTGATTATTTTCCCTGCGCATCCCCATTAAACGCATTCTTTTAGCCCGTAATTGAATTGTTAAAATTTCCAACTGTTCTGTTAATGTGGGCTGTGCTGAAAAAGATAACAACGGAGGAATAAATCGCTCATCAAGTATCCAAGACTGACCATCACGAACCAAGCGCGCTACAGGATAAGTAAGATACTCATCATTTGTATCGATATTAAACCTAAAGGTTAATAAGTATCGTTCAACAGCTACAGACTCTTGCTCACTTCCAAAAATATCTTGAACAGATACCCATTCTTGTTGATAGCGCACAGGACGTTGAACGACCTCATCTTCTTTACTATAATTACCACCATTAGCATGCTCAAGTGGAAGTGCTAATAAAACATCAACTTGTTGCAAATCAATCGGTAACACTTTATCCAAATCGCAAGCAGGAGGAAGACTATCCGCACGATCTGTATCGATAAAGCACCCATCCTGCATTCGAGCGCGTAGATGTTGAACCTTTAAACGATTTACTCGCAAAGCGTCTTTATCAAATTCTATTTGATGAACACCCCAAGGATGAACACAACCAATATGCGCAATGCAATCATTAGTTAATGCTTCCCATCGAGCTTGTTGTTGGAATTGTTGCGGAGACAAAAAAGCCCCCTCAACCCATAATGGTCTTGAAATTTTCATAAAAGATTAAACGTTTATTGTTTTGCTTTTGGCATTTGAGATACTAAAGAAAGATTAATATTCATGCCTTCCACTTGGAAATGAGGAACAGCATATAATTTAACCTTAAAGAATCCTGGATTATCTTCTATATCCTCTACAATCACCTTAGCTTCACGCAAAGGATGAGATGCTTGCAAATCATCAGTAGGGTCAGTCATTTCTGTGACTAAGGTATTAATCCATCTATTTAACTCTAACTCTAACAATCGTCTATCTTTGGTCATCCCAATATTTTCACGTTGTAATATTTTTAAATAATGGGCAATACGAGATAGCAAGAATATATAAGGAAGACGAGAATTAATGCGACTATTTGCTGTTGCTTCTTTTGTATCATATAAAGCGGGTTTTTGAGTTGAATTTGCTGAGAAGAAACAAGCATAATCACGGTTCTTATAATAAGAAAGAGGAATAAATCCAAGATTTGCAAATTCAAATTCTCTTGTTTCAGGAATCATAACCTCTGAAGGAATTTTAACCTGACTACCCGTACCAAGATCATATAAATGAATAGGAAGATCTGTTACAGCACCACCAGCTTGAGGCCCACGAATTTGAACACACCAACCGTTTCTAATAAAGCTTTTCATCATATTTGCAGCAAAAGCATAAGAAGCATTTGTCCATAAATAACGATTATGATCTGGTCCTTTTACTTCCTCAACATAGTTAAAACTTCGAACAGGAACGGTATCTGGACCATAAGGAAGGCGTGCTAATACTCTTGGCATTGTTAAACCAATATATCTTGAATCGTCTGTATCTCTAAAAGCTTTCCATTTAATATATTCAGCACGATCAAAATAGTTACCAATATCTTTAATTGCAGCAACTTCTTCCATGGTTTCTTTACCAAAGAAAGATGGGCCTACAGAAGCAATAAATGGCATATGAGAAGCAGCAGCGACTTTTGATATATTCTTTAATAACGCAATACTTTGTGGAGAGCGATCAAATTCATAATTCGCAATCGTTGCAGCAATAGGTTCACCACCAGGAGTGTCATATTCTTGTACATAAGTATGATAGTAAAAACCGCTTTGAGTAATTTCTGGTGCATCTTCGAAATCTCTACGCAAATCGTCCATAGAAACATCTAATAGCTCAAGCTTTACATTATGACGAAAATCAGTTTGATCAACCAAAGATTTAAGGCCTCGCCATGCCGACTCGACCTTTTGAAATTCTGGATGATGCATAATTGCATCCAGCTGCTTACTAAGCTGTTGGTCAATAGCACTAATATGATGATCAAGAAGAGTTTTATCTAAACGATCTACTTTTTCAGAAGATTGTTTTAATAAATTCATAAATACACTAACCGCAGCTGTTACACGCTCATCAGCACTCACATCAGCAAGGACATCCGTATTTTCAAAAGCATCAATTTCTTTTAGATGATTAACAGGTTTCAAATTGATTTTTTCAAATAATGTTTCATAAACACTATTAGCAGTAATTCCATCTGTCACTTTTGTTACAGAATTACTTTGAGATTTTTTTGAAGAAGTTTCTGACATCTTATTTAGTTCCACTTGTGAAATTTAGATTTTTTCTGGTGCTAATTCTGATAGTTCAGCTCTAAGTTTGTCACTTAAAGACTCGTCTTTAAGAATATTTTCCAACTCACGGCGGAACGTTACATTATCAAGTAAATTGGACTTTAAATCACGAAGTAAGTTACGCATAGAAAGAAGAGCTCTTAATTGAGGAACTTGACGCGCAATTTGTTCAGGCTCAAAATCTTTTAAGGATTTAAAATCCAAACGAATATTTTCTTCGCTATTATCACCTGTAAGTGTATTTTCAACAGTCATATTTACTTTTGGATTAAAATCAGCAAGAACACTATCGAAATTGTTTTTATTAATGGAAACTTTTTCTCTTTCTGATAAAGGTCTATGCTCTTGACCATTACTATAGTCCCCCATTGAAATTAATTTTAATGGTAACTCTACTTTCTTTTGTGCTCCACCCGTATGTAAATCTAATTTAATATTAATACGTGCTTGAGGCACTTCTTTTTGAAAACTATCTGACATATAGACCCCTCATATTTGACGATGTCAAAAACAATAAACAAAAATTTATTATTTTTTACGCAGTATTGTAATTATTTTGCTATAACAATTGATTATATACAGAAATAATATTTTGTTCAAAATAAAAACTTCTTACCTTTGAGTGATTTAATGGATAAAAATAGAAAAAAATCTTTTAATTATGAATGGTTATTCATTTTACCTATTGTATTGTCCATTCTATTTTTATGTTTTAATTATTCTTTTATAGAAACTGCAATTCAAAAACAGTTTTTTGCTTTATCTATCGTTAGAATTTATGAAATATTCTCACTATTAATGTTTATATTTTTAATATTATTTAATATATTTTCTTTTATTAATAATAGAAAAAAAATTGTTATACTAAGACCAAAAGATCAATTAAAAAGTAATTATTCAAACGAATACATAAAAACTATTTATTTGACTCTTCGAAAATACTTAAAAAATAAGTATGGTTTATTGTGGAAATATAAAACAAAGATTATTATTATTTTTGGAGAAAAGGAAAATATCTATAATTTGTCTTCTGATTTTACTCAAACCCTATGGAAAGAGGATAAAAAAACAGTTTTTTTGTGGTTGTATAATGAAAATACAACATTATCCTGCGAAAATGTGATTCAATTCTGTAAGTTACGAGGACGTCCTATTGATGGAATCGTTTTCATCACATCGACTAACTATCTATATGATGCCATCTCTGAACAAAGTATTTCTCTTGATATTCATCAAGTTTATCAAAAGTTAAAGGTTAGAATTCCTTTTTATATATGGATGGTTCATAATGAGAACAATGATAATGAAAAGATTTTTTCTCAGCCCATTTATTGTGCATTATCAAATCACATTTCTGTAAAAACCCTACAAGAGTCATTATCTTCTTTTATCCCTTCCTTGATTTCTGCTGGGATAATGCCTTTAACTGAGAATCATAAAAACACTTATTTACTTCAACTAGCATCTGATTTATTGAGTGGTGGAAAAGAACAATTAGCAAATAATTTAAAATCATTTATAGGTGGAAAAACACCCCTATATTTAATGGGTTTAATGTTTTCTCAAAGATTAAATACCAAATCGACCTATCAAAAAAATTGGTTTCAACACTCTAATTGGAGGGCAATTGCCAATCATTTAGATTACGTCCATCCCAAACGTATTAGCTTATCTAATGCTGAAAAATTACAGCTTGGATGTATAGGATTAATCTTAATATGGGGGATCGGAAATATTGCTTCTTATTTTATTAATAAGAATTCAATCATTCACAATTCGAAATTAGCCTCTCAAGCTATGAATGAACGATTGCCAACTGCACAAGGGTTATTAGTACAAAAACAATTACAACAGGAAGTAGCTCATAAACAGCTGCTCGTTAGACAAGGGGCTCCTTGGTATAGTCGCTTTGGATTAAATAAAAATACACAACAATTAACAGCATTATGGCCTTATTATAAACAAGCCAATCTTAGATTGATGCAAAACCAAGTAGTTGCTTTACTTAATCAAAAACTTACTTTTTTTATCGAAAATAATAAAAAATCTACAAATAATTTACAAGTAAAAGAGGCATATGATTTATTAAAAGCATATTTGATGATGGCAAAACCGGAAAAGATGGATGCAGGGTTTTTTGAAGAGGTTATTTTCCAACATTGGCAAGAGCGCCCTAATGTCACTCAAGGAATCTGGGAAAACACAGCTCCATCTTTATTAAAATTTTACGCACAAAACCTTCCCAACCATCCCGATTGGAAGATTAGTCTTAATGCGACATTGGTTGAAAAAACCAGAAAAATACTATTGCACCAAATTGGAAATCATAAAGTCGAAGAAATCCTATATAATAATATTATAGAAACAGCATCACCTCATTTTGCAAAAGTACAGTTAAAAAATATTGTTAACAATACAGATGTAAATCAAGTTTTTTTTACAAAAGAAACTATTCCAGGCGTGTATACACGCAAAGCGTGGGAAAAAGAAGTTAAAACAGCTATTGATCAAGCTATTGAGGAGCCAAGACAAAATGTTGATTGGGTTTTAAGTGATAATCCAGAAACAGCCAATGATCCCAATGATAATAAAGCACTTAAACAATTATTAACTGATCATTATTTTAATGATTTTCAGAAAAAATGGGCTATATTCCTAAACAGCATACAATGGCGTCAAAGCCAATCAATTGATAATACAATAAAGCAATTAACTTTATTATCTGATGTAAAACGTTCTCCTCTTATCGCATTAATTAATACAATTAACTATGAAGGCAAAACAGGAAAACAAACAGAGGATATTCCTGGATCTCTAGTCCGTTCAACACGTAAATTGTTTTGGAATGATAAAGATGATGCTATCAACCAAAAAGAGACAGTTTCTTATCCCATGGACGATACTTTTGGATCTCTATTTGCAATTATAGAGGGAAAAGCAGGAGGAGATGGCACAACAAATATTAATATTCAATCATTTTTAACCAAGGTGACATTACTTCGATTAAAATTGCAGCAAATTGCTAAAATTAATAACCCAAGAGCCGTTAATAACATGGTTTTTCAAGAAAAAGATGAACAATTAGCAGAAACCAGTCAATATAGTCAGTTAATGGCTGCTTTTATAGGGGATTCTTTGGGAGATTTAGGAAATACTCTATTTGTAAAACCTATAGAGCAAATTAAACAATCCGTAATCCAGCCAGCTTCTCAAAATATGAATAATGCTTGGCAAAAAAATATTGCAGATGAATGGAATAGAGCCTTTTCCAAAAAGTATCCTTTTGATTCAAAATCTAAAAATGATGTCTCTTTTGATTTATTGGGACAATATCTGCGCCCAAATACAGGGCGTTTAGATCAATTCATTCAATCTCAACTTGGGCATCTGATGCATAAAGAAGGAAATATATGGGTCGTTGATCCTATGGCATCTGATGGTTTAGTTTTTAATCCTCAGTTCTTACAAGCTATTAACAAACTTAATGAATTATCAGAGGCTTTATTTATTAGCCCAGATACCCGCTTTCATTTTGAGATTCAAGCTGTTCCGTCTCCAAAAATTATTCGAAGTGAGTTTTCAATTGATAACCAAAAAGTTATTTATTTTAATCAGGCCGATGAATGGCAATTAGTAGATTGGCCTGGAGATGATGAGGTTCGTGGTGCTTCTCTTGCGGTTATAGATTATTCATCAAAATTAAAAAATTTAGCAGAATATGATGATAAATTAGGAATTATCCGCTTACTTGATAAAGCAAAAATTAAACAGCTTGATAGTAATATCTTTCAATTAACGTGGAAGATACCTCATTCTAAACAAACCATAACATATCTATTAAGAAATGATAATGGAAAAGGAATATTAACATTTCTAGACCTAAAAAACTTCCAATTTCCACAACAAATTTTTGAAGAGCAGTAATAATGATGCTTAAAAAACTAATTACAGGTTGCTTTCAACAAGAAGATGCCATCTCTCAAGCTCGCAAAGCATCTATAAAGTGGCAAGATTGGATATTACCAATTCCTGGTGTCAGTAAAGTAGGAAACGATCCAACATATGAAGATGACTTTCAATATATGCGTGATGAAATCAGCAAAATAACGGATACCAATACTCAAAATATTTTAATTTACGCAGAAGAACTCTTAAAAAATCATTGTAAAGATGTTCGTGTCGTCACTTATTATATTTGGGCGCGTTTACATCAAGACGGTGAAAGTGGTTTTGCTGATGGATTATTATTATTAGCAACATTAGTGCATGAATATGGTGAAGAGCTACTCCCAACTAGGACAATCACGCGTAAACTAGCCTTTGAATGGCTTTGTGGTGTAAAAATACAAAATAGTCTATCTCTTTATCCAGAGGTTGAAAAAAATAATTTTAAAAATATTATTGCTGCACTAGCATGGTTACAGTCACAATTTGAAAATTGGTCAGAAGAAAATCGTGCAAATCTCAATGGGTTAATTACTATTTTAGAAAATAGATTAGAAAGCTCTGGTGGAATTAATACTATTATTCCACAAAACAGCACATCTTCCTCTTTAATCTCATCTCAAGAAAAAAATAATTCTGAACAAAAATTTACTGTTAATGCCATCAAATCTGGTAGGGAACTTCTAGAGCAATCACGTTTATTATCCTCTTACTTACGCGAACAACCACAAGGATGGCTTTCCTCTGCCAGATTAATGCGTTGTATTCGATGGGATACAGTACATCAACTCCCCTCGCACGATACAGAAAAGAAAACCAGACTTACGCCACCTCGAAGCGAATTAAAAAATGCTCTAAAACGCTTATATATGCAGCAAAAATGGATAGAACTTTTAGAGCAAGCCGAAAACATGTTTATGGAAGGCGTTAATCATTTTTGGCTTGATATACAATGGTATGTTTACCAAGCTTTAAATAAATCTGATAATGAATATGCAGAATGGGCAAAAATTATCAAGAACGATCTACAAATGCTATTAGATCGCTTACCCGGATTGCATGATCTCACATATGATGATGGCACAGCTTTTGCAGATGAGGTGACGCATCCTTGGATTGAACAAAATGTTCTTCTAACTGAAACCAATTTATTTGCCGATAAAACAAACGCATCTTTTCATGATCAAAATAGTATTTTAGATATGGAAAACGAAGCTTTAAGCATGATCGATAAAGAAGGCGAAGAAGCAACCTTGACATGGTTAATGCAAATACCTGGTATAGATTCTATAAAAAACCGTTGGTTACAAAGGCTTTTAATGGCACGCATTACAGAACAATGTGGCAAAATTGATATGGCTGTTCATTTGTTAAAAGAATTAGAAAAAGATGCCGAACCCTTTCAACTACACTTATGGGAGCCCGAGCTAATGTTCGAAGTTAAAGCCCGTTTCTTAAAATTATTACGTATGAAAGCACAACGTAACGAAAGTGATAAAATGCGCTTATTAGAAAAAATGGAACAGCTTCTATCTGATCTAGTTTCAATAGACCCCTCTCGAGCCTTCGTATTGTTTAATTAAAAAGAGAAAGCTCAATAATGGCTCATGATGATTTAATTTTACGTTACTATGAAGCGGAAATGATGTATTTGCGCGAAGCTGGAAAAGAGTTTGCTCAAGCTCATCCAGATCGTGCTGCACTGCTAAATTTAGATAAAGTTAGCGATAGAGACCCGTATGTAGAACGTTTATTTGAAGGTTTTTCCTTTTTAATGGGAAAAATGCGCCAAAAGCTGGATGACGATTTACCCGAATTAACTGAAGGTTTGGTCAGTTTATTATGGCCACATTATTTACGTACTATCCCCTCTTTGGCGGTAGTTGAATTAACTCCGGACTATCATAAACTAAAAGAACCAGAAATTTTATCTAAAGGGTTTGAAATTATTTCACAACCTATTGGTTCTAAAAAAACAAAGTGTCGCTATAGGTCTACTAGAGATGTAGAACTACTTCCTTTAAAATTAAGTAATGCTCAATTATTACATGAGCCAGATGGTCGTTCAGTTATTAGAATTCAATTTAATTGCGGAAATTTAGCTGAATGGAGTGATATCCATATCCATTCTTTGCCAATTTATCTGAATGCTGATTCCCCCATTAGCTCTGCCCTGCATCTTTATCTAACACGATATGCTCAACACAGTTTTATCCGTTATTCGAATGCTTATAACTCTGATCGACAACCGATAGATTTATGTTTTTCTCCTATGGGTTTTGATCCAGAAGATCGATTATGGCCAAAAGGAGAAACTGCCTTTAGTGGGTATCAACTTTTATTAGAGTATTTCTCTTTTAGAGAGAAATTTATGTTCTTAAATTTAAAAGGTTTAGAAAAAATTAGGTTGCCAGAAGCAATAGAGTGGTTCGAGCTAGATATTGTTTTAAACAAATTATGGCCACAAGATTTACTATTTTCTGAAGAAAATTTTGTTCTATATTGCACGCCTGCTATTAATTTATTTGAAATTGAAGCCGATCCTTTACGAATTTCAGGTTTACAACACGAATATTTGCTACGTCCATTAAGAATTCAGGATGGTCATACTGAAATATATTCTGTAGACCATGTAAAATCGTCAAAACGTGCTGAACAACATGATTTCGTCCCCTTTAGTAGCTTTCAACATCGTGGAGGTATGTTACGTCATACAGCCCCAGAACGTTATTATCATACGCGAGTGCGCCGTGGGGCCTCTGGCCTATATGATACATGGTTAATTCTTGGCGGTGATGCGTTTGAAAAGAACTTCGACTTTGAAGAAGAAATTCTATCTCTAAGAATTACTGCAACTAATGGACAACTCCCACGTAGCGCTTTACGAAATAGCATATTAAACCAACCTCTTCACTCAACACAATTAGAGGTTAGAGTTCGCAATTTAAGCGCACCTACAATGCCATGCTACCCGCCCTCGACAGATCGTTTTCATTGGCGTGTTCTTAGTCATTTAAGCTCTAATTTTTTAAGTATGCTGGATAATGCTGAAATCTTAAGAGGGACTTTGGCTCTATATGACTGGACAGATGATGAAATGAATCGTCGTCGTTTGGAGGCAATTATTCATGTGGAGCACTCTTTAATTCAACGTTTTGAAAAGGGATTCTTGTTAAGAGGTGTTTATATTGAAGTAACAATCAATAGTAGCGGATTTTCTGGTGAGGGGGATATTTGCCTATTTGGCGAGATGTTGAACCAATTTTTTGGTTTATATACAGATATTCATTTATTTAACCAGCTAACAATTACATTAAAACCTACTGGAAAGAGTTTTAGATGGAAAGAAAACCACAGTCAGAAGATTTCTGGTTAGTTAAAAAAATTGAAGATAAAATCACATTTATTAATTTCTATCGTTTTTGCCAACTAATAGAAAAAACAGGTGTGCATTACCCTGCGCTTGGAACAACCTCTTTACTTAAAAATGACTTAATTCGTTTTAGGTCGGTCGAAGATATGGGGTTTCCCGTTAGTGAATTTAAAGAAGTTCAATGGTCTGAAACAAATTCATCATTTCCTCCAACAATTAGAACAACTTTTTTGGGACTATATGGGGTTGATTCCCCATTACCAACGATATTCTTAGATGATATTTCTCAAAAAAGAGAAGGATATGAAAGTGTTACATCTTTCTTAGATATTTTTCATCATCGTATAGTTACACAATATTATCGCATATGGCGTAAATATTCTTACCCTGCTTCTTTTCAATCTGGTGGCACGGATGAAACGTCACAATGTTTATTAGGATTAATAGGCCTAGGTATTCCAGGAACACAAAAACATATTGCAACCCCCATATCACGTTTTTTAGCATTACTGAGCGTAATGCGCCTACCGACACGTAATGCTGAGGGGATAAGTGCCTTAGTATCCGTTCTAACAAAAAATACTATAGCCACTGTAAAACCTCACTCTATTCAACATATTCCATTACTTAACCCCATCAAATTAAGCTCAAAAACACCTATTCATTTAAACATACGCCATACTTTGGGAAAGACTGGAAGAGATGTAAATAGCCAAATTGCTTTAAATTTATATACTGAAGACTTTGAAGAAGCAAAGTCTTGGCTTCCAGGAGGACAGTTATTTATAGATTTTTTAATTTTATTAAGAGTTTATCTGGGATGGAGATATACAGCAAAAATACAATTAACCATTCCTAAACGCGTACTACCTGATGCTAAATTAAACAAATCTCAGATTCAATTAGGACGAACAGGAATTTTAGGATTAACAAGAGTAAAAAAAGAACGTTCTAAAGAAATTATTACTGTCAACATAGGGGGATATAAAGGATTAAAACCTCTTTCTAAAATCAAACAAGCTGAAGAGGTATGTTATGTCTATTAATAACCGAAAATTATTAGGCATCAGCATATGTTTACTGGTGCTTTCTGGATGTGGTTCATCTAAAAAAGACGTTCAACAGGCGTCTGTTAATGAACCTGAAAAAGCGCATCATATCAAAGAATTATACTTGCAATTTAATACTGATAAAAACTTAAATCCTGATCAAGATAATCAACCACTATCTGTAATGGTGAGAATTTATCAAATAAAGGACAATCAGGCTTTTCTGCAAACTAACTATAAAGATTTATTAAAAGAAAAAAATGATGTTGTCAAACAAAACACACTAAGCAGGTACGATATTATTCTTAAACCAAATGAGAAAATATTATTACATCGTTCTTTAGAAAAAGAGACAATTTATATCGTTATAGTTGCCTTTTTCAGAAAGCCTGACTTAGAGAAAAACAATTGGAAAGCAATTATTCGTAGAGATTACCTTATTAAAAAGAAACCACGAATAGTTGACGTGAATGCAAATAATTTATCTGTAAAGCCAACGAAGAAAGAGTTGAAAGACCAAAAGAAAAAATGAATCCTTCATTATATGAAATGTTAACTTTTAACTTTACGGATGAGCTTGATCTCTATCAAGTAAATGATACAGACAAAATTATTTTATCCGTTATGAATAATATTGAAAGAGTGCTGAACTGTCGTGCAGGCAATCTAGCTCATTTACCAGATTATGGTATTCCTGATCTTCACTCTATTCTGCAAAATTTACCTGAGTCCGCTTATAATTTAATGAATATTATTCAAAAAGTTTTATTAAAGTACGAGCCCAGATTGAAGTCTGTAAACGTAAATCTGATTTCTGAAGATAAAACAGGAAATCTATATTACACAATAAGAGCACATTTACATAAAGTAGGATTGGTTCGATTTAGTACCGAGTTTGCTCCAGAAGGGCGTATTCTGATTAACTATTTACGTCAACGTCAACAAATCGATTAAAGAGCAGCAATATGAATTCAATATTATCAGATAAGTTTGGAAAAATTGGAAAAACACCAATTGCACTAAAAGAATTTACGTCTTTAAAGGAAGAAATGGGAAAACTAAACCATCCTGCTCGACCAGATATTGACTGGGAAAAAGTAGAGGAACTTTGTAAAATTATATTATGCAAAAATGGAGCGGATTTACAAACGCTTTCTTTCTATACCATTGCGCTGACAAAGTTATACCAGCTAAAAGGATTAACAAAAGGTATAGATCTTATTGATACACTTATAGGTAAATATTGGTTTAATTTTTGGCCAGAGCAAACACATATTAGAGTTGAAATTATTGCGTGGCTAGTAAAATCTATTCAACAATTCTTACGATCTTATCAATTTTCTTATGCTGACCTGACATCTATTTATCATCTTGAAAGATTATTTGATCATTTGTGTCAAAATTTTCAAGATTTAGAAATTAAACATTTAACAGGAATGACTGATTTATATCGTCTTACCTCAAAAACAGCCAAGCAATTAGAGCGTCTCGAGCAAGAAAATTCAATATCTAATATGGTTCCTGTTGATCTTGCTGGCAAAATAAAAGAAAAAAAAAATGAAGACCTCACAAGTAGTAATGATATCCCCAACTTAACCAAACAACAAAAAGAACTAATTATAGAAGAAAACAATGAAGATAAAAAAACAACTAAAGATAGTATTTCTTTATCTTCCATGCCCCTTGTTCAATCAGAGAACAATCCTTCCAAAAAAAGTTTTTGGAAAGGATTTATAACGGGAGCCTGTGTGATTATGTTCATTGGTATCATTTCGGACGGAGCTATATTTTATGATCAATATATAAATTTAAAAAATGTTCCTATCGTAAATAGTCACTATTTCCCTGAGAATTTAACAGATAGCCAGATTAATATATTAGCTAAACTAGCAGAAAATAAAATTTCAAAAGAAACAACTGATAATATTTTAACCAGTGGCGAGGAAATCCTTAATCGAATTGAAATACAGCCTTTATGGAGCATTTATTATGGTGATCATTTGATTAAATTATATCAGTCTTTATTCCCCCAAAATACACAAGTTACAAAATTACAAAAACAGTGGCAAAACAAGCAGAAAGAGTTAGCAGACCAATATATACAAACCAATACATATCAAACAATCCAAAACCAATTACAAAGCTTTCTAGACCGATTAAATGAACTTGATGAAAGAAGAGGCCAATACATTACCGTATCAGAGCTAAAATCTATCGTTTTTTCTATTCAAAAACCTTTATTTCAATCCCCACCTTTAGATGAATTATTAAGGCAAATGAAAGAACAAAAAAAACAGCAACAAGATACAACAACTTTACAACAACAAATAAATATACGCTTCATACAGCTTCTTAATTATTACTATATGCTGCAACAGTCCAAGTAATTAACCTTTTATTTAGAGATTTCCATATGAGCTGGCCCATTCCAACTTTGACAAAAAAAGAACTCTCCTCTCCACCAAGTTTATGGTTTTGGAGCATTTTTTTTATATCCCTACAAATTATTGCAATTATCATTGCAATATTCATTCTAAACTATGAAAACCCAAGACAGATTGTTGGATTATGTTTAATTCCCACTATTTTAGGGTGGGTTATTTTATATGTATTTTGGGCATTAAAATACATAGGGTCTTCTTTATTAACAAAATATTGGAACAAAGAAATAGATAAGACTGATTCTTTATGGAAAGAATGGGGGAAAAATAAAATTGCAATACTAGGAAACGCTGTATTAACACCTGAAAAAAATGGAGTAAATGATCTATTATCAGATACTCCTCCTGTTTTTCCCCAAAAAGCGCGCCCTTTACACCTACATTATCTTCCTATTAAGGAGCTTTTCGAAGATATTCATCAACAATTACAAAACCAATACCCTAATTATAAAAGTAATTTACAAGAAATATTTCTATTACTACCTGAGACCTCTTCTTTCAAAGAAACAGAGTATCAAAGCACGATAAAACAACAGTGGGATGATAGGCCCTGTCATGTTTTACATCATATAGAAGAAATATTTCCAATATTTAACAATAAAATAGAAACAAAAAAAATAATATTACTGTTATCATTACAATTATGGGACAATAATCAAAAGAGTTATAGTGAATTTATAACAGCTCAATTATTGAGCTCAGAATTATTTGAGCGAAAACAAAATGTTAATCAAACTGGCGGTTATATTGGTCGCCATATGCCACTTTCCTTACATAATATTAAAAATGATTTTAAGCAGTTTATTTCCTATGGATGTGATGATATCAACAAAATAAAATCAATATGGACAAATAATATAGAAGATAGTGTTAATACCAACATTATTTTAGAACTAGAAAAGCAACAAATCTCCGTTTCTACTCATAATATTAATTATTCATTTGGCCCTTCAGGACCTTTATCGCTAATACTCAGTATAGCAATAGCTCTTGAATTTGCTAAAAAACAACAAACAGAACAATTAGTTTTTAATAAACTTCAAAACGATATAATTTTACACAGGATTTTTTGCAGTTAAAACCAGAAATATTATTTGCAAAAACATGTATACAAGTATATATGTTTTTATGTAAAATCTTATATATGTATGAATGTAAAAATGAAAATTATTTCTATTATTTCTCAAAAAGGTGGAGTAGGAAAAACCACTTTATCTACAGCTCTAGCTGTTGAAGCTATAACAAATAATAAGCAAGTTATACTACTTGATTTAGATCCTCAAGCAAGCTCTTCATTTTGGAATGATAGTCGTCAAAATCAAGATAATTTAGCTGTTACTGCAATCCCTCCAGCACGTCTTGAACATTATCTAAAAGCATCTAAAGATGCTGGTGCTAATTTTGTTTTTGTTGACACTCCACCTTTTGCTAAAGATATAGCCTATGATGCTGCAAAATTTGCAGATTTAGTGTTAATTCCAACTAAACCAGCAGTATTAGATATTATCGCAATGACACGTACTGTTGATTTAATAAAAGCTTTTAGTAAAAGATCATCGGTCATTTTGACATTTTGCCCACCAACAGGAAAAGAAATAGAAGAAGCTCAAGATGCTGTTAAACAACTTGGTGTAGAGTTATGTCCTATTAAAATAGGTAACAGAATTGCTTTTTCTCGTGCACAACAATTTGGGCAAACCGCACAAGAATATGAGCCAAACAGTAAAGCTGCAAAAGAAATAAAACAATTATACAAATATATATGTATACATGTATGAAAGTAAAAATCATGAAAAATAAATCTAATTTATTACTGGATGCTATTAACCGTGCTGTTCCACAGATAGAAGAAGAAAAAGAAAATAGCAATAAAATTGATAATAGTAAAAAACAAAATCTCTCTCGCTTTGGTACAAAACTTATTGCTGGTCATTTCGATCCAAAAATTGCAAGACAACTACGTATTATTGCAGCAGAAGAAGATACAACAGTACAAGCTTTGTTAGAAGAAGCCCTTAATTTATTATTCGTTAAAAAGGGTAAATCTCATATTGGTGGCTTAACAAACGATTAAACAATATATAATTGTATACAGGTATACGTATGAATAATAAAGAAAACCCACGCCATTCCCAATTCGATTTTTTTGTACCATATGTTACTGATGCTCCTCTACGAGACCATAGAGAAACTATGGAGCGCCCGTTTTTTTCTTTAGCAAAACGTAAAAGATTAAAACCTATTGAATATATCAGCCCAGACGGTGGTGTTTTTGTAAATGTATATCCAAATCAAGAATTTGGAATGGCAACTATTTGGGATGCTGATATCCTAATTTGGGCCACTTCTTGTATTAATGAGATGAAAAGAAAAAAAATAAATGATATCTCAAAAACTCTATATTTTCATCCATATGATTTGCTACGATCCATTAGCAGAAATACTGGAGGAAGACAGTATCTACTGTTAAAAGAAAGCTTGGGAAGACTACAATCCACAACTGTTGTAACAAATATTCGAGCACACAAAGGAAAAAAACAACGTCAATTCAGCTGGATTGAATCTTGGACAGATCATGTAGATGAAATTACTGGTATTAGTCAAGGCATGAGTATTACTCTAGCTGAATGGTTTTATGAAGGTATTTTGACAGACGGGGGGGTTCTCGCAATAGATCCTTTATATTTCTCAATTACAGGCGGACGCGAAAGGTGGTTATATCGTGTTGCACGTAAACATGCAGGAGGTGCTGGAGAAAAAGGCTTTGCTATTTCTTTATTAACCTTGTTTGAAAAAAGTGGTGTAGAAGGAAGCTTTCGTAGATTTAAATATGAAATATATAAAATTGTTAAAGAAAATAAACTACCTAGATATAATTTAATAATAGAAAGAAACGATAATAATCCGTTACTTAGGATAATCCTGACAAAAAACAATTAAACATGTATACAAATAATACTGTATATATGTTTAATTGTTTTTTATTAAAAACGTTCCTAATGTGCCGATAGCTATTCTTGTGGATAACATTTTTACAATTTTAACGTAATAAAACTCACCTTAAATAAAGTTTTTTTATTATATTCCATGTATTATAAATAAAATTTCGGCACATTAGGAACACTTATCCACAAGTCGATAATTCTTTCGGCACATTAGGAACAAATCATCGGCACATTAGGAACAAATCATCGGCACATTAGGAACAAATCATCGGCATATTAGGAACATCATAAACTTAAAACGTATTGATATTTAATAATTTTTAAACATAATCTTAATGCTTAACTATTTAACTATAAAATTTAACTTTTTAATTCAAATAAGCATTAATTAAAAATAAAACTACAAACCTTATATAACTTTAACTTATCGAAATTAATTTATTGATGTCGTTTATTTACTAATTATCTTCGTCCTTAATAACATGTATATCTTACTTACTTAAAAATATCTGAACATTGCCAAAGGCACATAGTAAGATCAATAAAAAGTATCGTGTGACTTTATCTGATAAAACTTCAAACATAACTTAACATGCAATGACCATTAATAATAACCAAGACAAATTTATATTTCAAAATAATCATTTAATTTCTAATATTAAAACAGATCAAAGAAAACTATTTTGAAATATAAATTCAACTTATAAAATTCCAAAAACGTCTGCTTATATTACCAAACTAGGTAATGAAGAAATAAATTTATTAAAACATATTCTAAACAAAAAAGTATTAAAATATCTAAAAACTACGAAACTAGAAAAATTTAACAATACAAGAGCTTATTATATTGTTTTAGATCTAGTTAAATAATACTTAATTGAATTTAACAATTTCTTTTTTCGATCTATTAAAACAATTAAAATCACTATCTTGTATTCCTCATCTGGTCAAAAATAATTTTAATAGAGTAAAAATTATTCATCCTTATGCAATAGAAAAAGAAAATAATGATTCATTAGAATATGATTTATATACCAATGAATTTTATACTGCTGTAAAACTATGTAATACAAACGATCTTTAAAAATGACACTGTATTCATTTGACATAAATAGTTTTGTATTTCAAAGAATATTGATAATTTTCATTACAATTAGTTGTTTAGGCTTTGAAATAGCTTTTCTGGTTTGATGTTGGTGTTTTTTATTTTTAGTTGTTCGTTAAAAGAAAAATGATGATTTTTTCTGTCGTTATAATATACGTTAAGTAATACAAATGTATCGATTAAAACACTATAAGTATTGATTTAACTGTGATTTTATGGTATTATCGTAGAATAGGTTATTCTACTACCATATACACCGTTTATACATCTACGAACCAGAGTATCAGAAAATGCCTCGATTAGTTCCCAATCAACTATCAGAAAAAAAGATCAATCGGTTAAAAGAAGGGATGCACGCAGACGGGGGCAATCTTTATTTAAATATTCGGGGCAATTCGCGTGCATGGGTCTTTCGGTTCAAAAGTCCTACTACGGGCAAGGTTAGAATGTTAGGCCTTGGATCATTGCCAGATATTACTTTGGATAAAGCCAGAGAGCTCGCAAGGCAAAGCAGGGCGATGTTAAAGGATGAATTAGACCCTTTACAACAAAAGCGCGCTGGTCGGCTTGAGATTAAAAAGAACCGCAAACTTTTTGAAGATGTAGCAAAAGATTATATTGATGCGCGCTCTAAACAGTGGAACGGTAAGAAAACAAAAGGTGAAATAGAGGGATTACTTACAAACTATGCCTATCCTGTCTTTGAGGGGCGAGGCATTCAATCCATTACCTCAGATGATATTCTGACCTTATTAAAATCAATCTGGTATGAAAAAACCATCACAGGGGCAAAGCTGCAAGGCTTGCTTGATCGTGTTTTCAAATACGCGCAGGCTCGTGGTTGGTTTAAGGGAGACAACCCCGCAAAATGGGATGGTTTTCTTGAAAACCTATTGCCTAAGCCTTCTATCATTTCCAAGACAACCCATCGCAAGGCCTATCCTTGGCAATCTATCAGTAAACTTTATAGGCGTTTGAAGGCCATCAATGATATTCCCAATCTGGCAGCCTGTTTTCTTTGTTTGACAGCTTGTCGTTCAGCCGAAGGTCGAGAAATGCGCGTTGACGAAATCGACTTCAAAGAAAGAGTTTGGACGCTGCCAGCCTCACGCAGCAAGACCAACAATGAACACAGAGTACCTTTATCTGACGAAGCTATGGCCATTATTGAACGCGCTATGCAGATCAATGACAACCAGGGCGAATATGTTTTTCAATATAACAAAAAGCCCATCTATGACAAAGCAGTCCTAACGGCCGTTAAGGATGCAGCACAAGACAAGGCCATGACATTGCATGGGTTCAGGTCATCTTTTAGAGATTGGGGCAGTGAAGTTACGCAGACATCGCCAGAAATCCTTGAAATGTCTCTTGGCCATACAATCAAGTCAAAGGTTGAAGCTGCTTATAGACGCGGTGATATGCTGGATAAACGGCGCATCTTGATGAATGACTGGGCCAATTACTGTAAGGGGTGAGTTAGAGTTTTTACACCATTACGCGCGTACGTGCGCGGGGCAAGAGCAAGCCCCTGCTTCGCGCAAGATTATGATACAGCCAAAAGATTTGACGAAAGCCACATCATAGGGAGGGGGGGTATCTTTGGGTCCTTCCTACGGCTTTTGCATCGCAGGTATATTCGCACCCCAAATAAGCCCTAGCTACATATAATATTTTTGGTTGCAGTTGCACCCCCATAAACTCAATATAGCCCTAGAGTTTCCTTATCAAAACAGGGTGCAACCCCCGTTGCAGTTTGGTTGCAGGGGGTCCACCCTATAAACAACGTATAAACGGCAGAAAACAGCCAATATTTAAAAATATAAAGGGTGCAACCAAACTGCAACCAGTTGCACTTTGATTTACGATAGGTTGCAGTCTGAAATAAATCAAAAGAAATCAAGAAATCAAAATGAGTTTCTTGGCCAATATGCGCGCGCGAGGAAATCGCCTTAATTCTTATAGTTAAAACAGAATAATATTGCTCTTTTTCTAATTTGTGACTTGCCTCGTTTATTGAAACGCCATTATTTTATTAAATAGTAATAATAATATTGGTTTATTAATAAATTATTGGGGTGATGGTATGGGTATGTTTGACGTTGTGGATGATGCAACGAAGGCTCTTCTTACTGGAAAAGGGTTCGGTGTCTCTGGTGCTGGCCATAACCGCTATCATCTCTCTATTACAGGCTGTCATTCTGATATTGATATTCAGGACTTTCATGGGGTTGAAAAACTCAGTGAGCCTTTTTCTTATCAAATCCGTTTTACCTCTATCGATCCGACCATCACTCCTCAAGATGTCTTAAACTGCCCTGCTAAGTTTTTCTTTCAATCCCCTTCTGATTTAGAGCCTCAAAGGCGGGTCTATGGTGTTATTACAGGGTTTTCGAAACTTGGCAGTTCCAAAGACCAGACCTTCTATCAAGTCACCTTAGAGCCCCGTTTGGCTTTGTTACGCAAAACCCAATATACCTCCATCTTTCAAAATCAATCTATTCCTCAAATTGTTGAAAAAGTGCTTAGGGATCGTCATGGGTTTGAAGGTCAGGATTTCCATTTTGATCTTACCCATACTTACCCTGCTCATGAGCAGGATATGCAATATAAAGAAACCGATTATGACTTTATCGCGCGTAAGCTTGCGTGGGATGGCATTTGGTATCGCTTTGATATGGATAGCAGGCTTGATCTTGATGTAATCGTATTCTCCGACGATCAAAGCAAATATGTGTTTGGCAATAGTCTTCCTGTAAGATCTCCAGCAGGATCTGGCATGAATGATAAAGGCATTCTTTCTGTTTGGGGCTTAGAAGTTCATCATCAAGTGGTGCAAGCAGGGGCAAAGGTTAAGGATTATAACTATAGAACCGCCAATGCGACACAGAACAGCGAGACGGATAGTTGGCAGCCCGATAATACCACTTACGGAGTTCCCTATCATTATGGGGATCGGTATTTAGAACGCGGCACAGACATAGACCCCGAAATAGAAACGGGGTCTTTTCATGCCAGGCTGCATAATGAACGGTATAAAAATAATAAGATCAGAATTACAGGCTTTACCAATGATCCCTCCCTTTATCCTGGGAAGGTTTTAGATCTTGAAGGAGGGTCAACAGACCCTGCGTTAAAAGATGGGTTCCTCATTGTCTCTACGACTAATTCAGGCTCAAGGAATGGCAAATATGAGATGTCCTTTGAAGCCATTCCTTATCGTGATCAAATAGGGTTTAGACCTAAACTTCTGACCAGACCCCATATTGCAGGAACCATTCCAGCCAGGGTAAGCAGCACAGAGAAGTTTGATACTTACAGTCATATTGACGAGATGGGACGCTATAAGGTTCAATTCGACTTTGACTTAGACACATGGGACAAGGGCAAAGAAAGCCTGTGGGTTAGATTAGCCAAGCCCTATAGTGGGGGAACCTATGGCTTTCACTGGCCACTCTTAGATGGAACAGAAGTGGCTATTGCCTTTGAAGATGGCGACCCTGATAGACCCTATATTGCTTATGCCCTGCATGATTCAGCGAACGGCGATCATGTTACCATTCAGAACTATAAAAGAAACGTTCTAAGAACGCCATCTAACAATAAGCTTAGAATGGAGGATGAACGGGGTAAGGAACATATCAAGCTCTCCACAGAATATGGAGGCAAGACCCAGCTCAATATGGGGCATCTGGTTGATAGTTCTCGTCAACAACGAGGGGAAGGTTTTGAGCTGAGAACCGACAAATGGGGCGCGATTAGAGCCAATAACGGGATCTTTATCAGTGCAGATGGACGACAAAAGGCGAGTTCTAGTCAGCTGGATATGATCGAAGCAACTGGACAGCTCAGTAGTGCGCTTAATCAAGCCAAGCAGCTTAAAGATGCAGCGGATGCGTCAAAGGCGACAGGGTTAGATACTTCAAACCTCATGAGCTTGATTGAAGGAGCGATCTCAATGCTCCAACAAGCAAGTGTCCTCATCTCCGCCCCCGCAGGCATTGCTCAGACCACGCCCTCCAGTATCCAACACAACGCAGGGCGCAACGTCATCACCACAGCAGGCAAAGATGTTAGCCTCAACGCTAAAAACAACGTCACAATGGCAGCATCGAACGAGATATCCCTCTTTGCCCACAATAAAGACCTCAGAGCCGTCGCAGGATATGGCAAAGTCGAGCTACAGGCTCAAGATAATCAGATGAACCTCGATGCCAAAATGGATATTACGCTGACTTCTCATGACGGGAAAATACAGACCTTTTCTCCGAAAGAGATTAATTTGGTTTGTGGAGAGAAGTGTTTTATCAAAATTACCCCAGATCAAGTGATTATGAACGCCCCAGATCATATCATCCATAAAACAGCGGTTGTTATTAAAAAAACCCCCGGGTCAATGCCGATCGATCCCCCTCCTATGCCTCAGCCTAAGAAAATGGGTGATTTTAACTTTTCAGAATAAGAAAGTCATATGTAATGATTATAAGTCCTCCTTTTTTACCTGATGGTGATGTTAATCAAAGCCAATCTATTGATGATTTTGTTGATGGATTAATGGGACGGATCGATAGAGGTAAGTTCCCTGTTAGCAGCCATTTAAGGTGGCATGGTGGGGTGCATCTGCAAGCTCCAGAAAGTGATGAGAAAAGTGTAAGATTAATTAACAGGGTTCCTGTCAGAGCGATTGCAGATGGTAAGGTTTTATATGTCCGTCAACCCACGCCAGAGGTTAAGGATCCTCATCCTTTAAATAATATGGGTAAAGGAGGATGGTGTGATGATGGATGTGTGGTTATCCAACATGATACAGAGATAGGAGAAGACTTAGCCGTTACGTTTTACTCGATTTACATGCACTTGAAATCTATTGAAGCAACGGTAACTACAGGCTCTGAAATACATCGCAAAGGTAAATTAGGGCAAGCTGGACAGATTTATGGAAATGAAGGGCTAATTCATTTTGAGATTGTTGCCGATGAAGCCAATACTAAGAAATTTCTTGGGGACTTAGCGTTTAGTGCGCCCAGTTATTATACTAATCAATATCAATGTGAAGAAAAGTTTAGAGCACAAAATGGCCGAACCGATGCTTGTTTTGGTAGTATGTATTTCTTTGTGCCTAAGTTTATTCCTCTTTTTGACAAACCAGATATTTTGAGTCCAAGCATTGTTCGGCAAACAACGGTTGATTTAACGCAACGTAATTATACGCCTTTTTCTGAGCAAAAGACGGTTGATATAACTCAGACCGAGCCTGAAGAAGCACTTATATCTCGTCCTACGCCAATAACAGTCGGTCAACATATGTATGTAGAAATGGCGTTTGATAAGGGGAAATGCACGTTTACAAGCTATGATGAGGATGGCAAGCAAATTGGCGATCCTGTGGTTACACAAGGGGATAGTCGTTATAAAGATGCAGTGCATGAGTATAATCTATATCAAGCCTCGTTAAAGCTTTACCCTTCTAAACCCACAGCTGGGTTTGAATTATTGCGTTTTGGTCGTGTGATCGGGGATGAGGATTTTGCAGCGACTGAAAGCATTACGCATTTTAGGAGAATTCAAACCCCTCAAGGTGTGTTTTGGATTGATTTAAACAATAAAAACATCAAGAAATACAGCGATGCGGACTTCCCTTATTGGAAAGGCTGGGGGGTGGTCAATGATGATACTAAGCCCACAGATGGGCGTTCTGATTCAGCCATTATCAACAAGATGATCCAAGAGAATTGGCAAAAAAAGTCGATTAGTGCGCAATTATTATTCTTAACCCCGACCGCTAATCGTAATGTTGATACGGATTATAACGAAAAGACGTATAAAGAAAAATCCGAGTTGCTGGATGCTGAACTAGATACAAAGATGGGCAAGCTCTTTTGTAAGTTCCCCACAGAATGGCAAACCAGCGACTTTGATACTCGCTATGACTGGGTAAAGAAAGAAATCTTTGACAATAACGAAGAACAGTTTCAAGACTTTAAAAAACACGCCGAAGCCCTTGCTTTTTGGGAAAAAGCAGGCCTGACCCTCGATAAAAACCACTGGCATTTCCCACCCGTCGAGTTCATTAAGCATTTTAGAAAATGTGCGTGGCTTAGTGAGGGTGAGTTCAAACAGACATTTGTTCCTTATGTTGAGCAAAAATCGAAATGGTATCCTACGGGAATAAAGAGGGCTTCAGATTTGTTGGGGTCTTTAAGAGTTAATTTGAATAAGTCTTTTCGAAAATATTGCATTAACACGCCTTTAAGAATGGCTGGTTTTTTGGCGAATGCTTTTGAAGAAACAATATGGATGACAACGTTAGAAGAAAAAAGTAGTTACTGGTATCAACCATGGGGAGGACGGGGTATTTTGCAACTGACTCATCCAGAGAATTATGCAACATACTGGAAATTTCTGGGTAAAACCATTTCAAATGATTTTAAGTCTTATCAAACCGCATATGGTAAGATTGCGCATATGAAAGGAAATGATGTTCGAAAAGAAAAAATGAAAGTCATGCAAGATGCAAATTATCCAAATTTGGCTGAATATCATACTTTAAGAAAAAGAATTTCTAATAAAGAACTAGAAGACCCTACAGACTCATCTGGTTTTTATTGGGTAAGTAGAAGCACCAGTATTTCTAAATATGCGGATGAGCCACAACAATTAGAGGCAGTTTTAGTTGGAACAAAGGCCTATTATCGTAGTCCTTCTTTTTGGAAAGTAGCTAATGTTGTCAATTATGGCAGTTATAGTTCATCCAGAACCCAATATGGAACGTCTATTAATGGCTTTCCAGAACGGTGTTGTGGATACACTAATTGCTTGTTGGTTTTAACTGAACTTAAATTCCCAGATGGAAAAGAAAAGCTAGAAATACCAAAAGGGTGGAAACAAAGGGATATACACGGTAATGATCCGAAATAATAAATATATAATAGCAATTTTTATTGCTTTAATCACATTACCTGTAGCGCATGGACAGGAAAGAACAGATAAAGATATACTTAAAACGAAAATTTGGGATTGGTATATTCCTCCTGATGCTAGAGCGAGCTCTTCGTATAAAAAAAGTAAAAAATGTGGAAATATTAGTTTGGATATTCCAAATTGGGTCGATATTAAAGAAGCTCAAATAAATATTAAAAAAAAACTTCCTCATGATGATCGAGTAGACTTCTTATCTGGAGGCATTTCATTTAGTATAACTTGTAAAATACAAGTTAATTTAAACACAGATAATATTAAATTTAACGATACGACCAAACTATGGGAATTATCCAAAGAAGATCAAGAGGATTATATAGGGGGAACAAAGCTTAAATCAGATCAAATTTATCAACTTCATACACCAAACGCTTTTGGTTGGGTGCATACAATGATTAGCTTTGATGTCATAGGCGGAAGTTATACAAAAATAGCAAAGTTTTGTTTATTTAATAATCAAAAAAACAAACAGTTATGTGGTTCTGGCAATCCTCAATATATCCCAAATAGAAAACAACTTGGAACCACAAGGTTTGATTACACTCCGATATTAATCAAAATCCTCAATACCGCTCAATTCCTTGATGATAAATAGCTTTTCCAACAGATTCATCAGGTTTTTATTGGGTATATCAGGATCTTCACAATGTAGTTCCCAATAAGTATGCCGATGAACAACATAATTTAGAGAGAGTTGTGATTACAGGAGGGCATGTATATTATCGCAGTATGGCATTTTGGCGCAATGCTGCTGGGGTCAATTTGCCCGGGGCAATATCCAGAACCAATTATCATGGGATTAATGGCTTTGATAGTCGATGTGCAGTCTATGGAAATGCATTGGCAGTATTAACCGAAATGAAATTTCCTGATGCAAAAGGAAATAAGACATTAGAATTTCCAGAGGGATATAAAACGCGCAAGATTAATGAGCAGCCTTAAGATACGATAAAAATATCTTTGCATCACAAAAACATGGAAAGTCAAAGTGAATATTAAAAATATACTTTTAGTAGGTTATCTGGTTTTTGGTTCTATTCATTCAGTTCAAGCAAAAGAACAACAGGTAACGACTAAAATATTAGATTGGTCTTATAGAATTCCTTATGAAGTACCAACAACAGCTTTTAAAAATAGTAAAAAATGCGGTAATATTGAAATGAATTTACCGAATAATAGTTATTTTAATCTTGGTTATTTAATAATTAAAACAAATACTAAGCATCATCAGACTCCGACTGATAAATGGTTTGGTGAGGGAATACAAATATCTTTAAATTGCACAACAAAAAATGTTCAAATGAATCCTAAAGATAGCAGTAATTTTATCTATAATCCCCAAAAACAACAATGGGTGTGGAAAAATGATGGAAGTTCTGAAGGAATTTATCAAATTAAGGCCAAAAATGGAATTGGATGGTTAATAGAAGATGAGCCAGAGAGTATAATGGGCACAAAAGGTAGTAATGGTGATGACTATATAAGAAGTATAGGCTTTTGTATTACCAATAATGCTCATACCAAGCAATTATGTGGTGCTGGTAACGTACAATATATTCCTCACAAAAAAGATATTGATAAGAATATTGGCAATTATACCGGGACCATTTATAAAATATTACAAACCACGAAATTCCTTGACGATAAATAGCCGACTGCTGATCGTAATGTTGATGCGGATTATAACGAAGAACAGTTTCAAGACTTTAAAAAACACGCCGAAGCCCTTGCTTTTTGGGAAAAAGCAGGCCTGACCCTCGATAAAAACCACTGGCATTTCCCACCTATTGAGTTCATCAAGCATTTTAGAAAATGTATGTGGCTCAGTGATGGGGAGTTAAAGCAGACATTTTTGCCTTATGTTGAACAGAATTCTCATTGGTATTCAAAGAGCATAAGAGGAGCTTCTACCAATTTATTGGAAGCATTAAGGGTCAATCTTAATAAGATGTTTCGTAAATATTGTATTAATACCCCGTTAAGAATGGCTGGTTTTTTAGGGAATGCTTTTGAAGAAACAATATGGATGACTACTTTACAAGAAAAAAGTCATTATTGGTATCAACCTTGGGGGGGGCGAGGCATTTTGCAATTAACCCATCCAGAAAACTATGCGACTTACTGGAAATTCTTGGGTAAAACCATCTCGAATGATTTTAAATCCTACCAAACTGCATATGGTAAAATCAATCATATGAAAGGGAATGATGTTCGCAAAGAAAAAATGAAAGTCATGCAAGATGCAAATTATCCAAATTTAGCAGAATATCATAGAATTAGAGAAGATATTTCTAGTAGAAAAACAAAATTTCCAACAGACTCATCAGGTTTTTATTGGGTCAGTAGAAGCACCAGTATTTCTAAATATGCGGATGAGCCACAACAATTAGAAGCGGTAACCGTTGGAACAAAATCTTATTATCGTAGTCCTTCTTTTTGGAAAGTAGCGAATGTAGTGAACTACGGAAGTTATAGTTCATCCAGAACCCAATACGGAACGTCTATTAATGGTTTTCCAGAGCGTTGTTGTGGATATACAAATTGTTTAATGGTTTTAACTGAACTTAAATTCCCAGATGGGAAAGAAAAGCTAGAAATACCAAAAGGGTGGAAACAAAGGGATATACACGGCAATGATCCGAAATAATAAATATAGCATAGTAATCCTTATTGCTCTAATAACGATATCTATAGCTCATGCACAAAATATAACAACTAATGATGTTACAAAAACTAAAATACTAGATTGGTCTATAGATCCTATAACTTTGAAATATGATCATGGGATTATAAAATCCAGTTATTATAAAGAAAGTAAGAAATGTGGAAATATTAGTTTTGGATTTGCTCGGTTAATTAATTTTAGAAATTTCAATTTAATTCTTACCCAAAAGCTCCCTCATGATGATCGAGTAGATTTTTTATCTGATGGAATTAAAATTGATATTGATTGTAAAACACAAGTGAACTTAAACACAGATAACATTCGATTTAACGATGTTACAAAACAATGGGAGTTATCCAAAGAAGATCAAGAGGATTATATAGAAGGGACTAAGCTGAAATCAGATCAACTCTATCAACTCCATACACCAAATGCATTTGGTTGGGTACATACAATAATTAGTTTTGATGTTATGGGCGGAAGCTATACGAAATTTGCTCATTTTTGTCTATTTAATGATAAGAAAACAAAACAATTATGTGGATCTGGTAATCCTCAATATATCCCTAATAAAAAACAACTTGGAACAACAAGATTTGATTACACTCCGATATTAATCAAAATCCTCAATACTGCTCAATTCCTCGATGATAAATAGCTTTTCCAACAGATTCATCAGGTTTTTATTGGGTAAGTATAAGTATAAGTATTTCTAAATATGCAGACGAAGAGCAGAATTTAGAGGCGGTTTTAGTTGGAACAAAGGCCTATTATCGTAGCCCCTCTTTTTGGAAGGTTGCTAATGTTGTCAATTTTGGCAGTTATAGTCCATCACCAAAGCGTCCACAATACGGAACCAGTATTAATGGCTTTCCAGAGCGTTGTTGTGGCTATACAAATTGTTTATTGGTTTTAACAGAACTGAAATTTCCAGATGGGCAACAAAAATTAGAATTACCTAAAGGGTGGAAACAAAGGGATATACACGGCAATGATCCGAAATAGTAAAAATATAATAGCAATATTTATTGCTTTAATTACTATATCTGTAGCTTATGGACAGGAAAGAAACAGTAGTAATACTAAAATATTAGATTGGTCTATAGATCCTATAATTTTAAAATATGATGCTGGAATTATAAAATCTAGTCGTTATAAAGAAAGTAAAAAATGTGGAAATATTAGCTTTAAATTTCTAGAGTTAGTTAATTTTAAAGGTTTTCAATTATTTATTACAAAAAAAATTCCTCATGATAATAATTCAGATTTTTTATCTGGGGGTATTACATTCAGTCTAGATTGTACAACACAAGTAAATTTAACCAAAGATAACATTCGATTTAACGATACGACCAAACAATGGGAATTATCTAAAGAAGATCAAGAGGATTATATAGAAGGGACTAAGCTTAAATCTGATCAACTCTATCAACTCCATACACCAAATGCTTTTGGTTGGGTACATACAATGATTAGCTTTGATGTTATGGGTGGAAGCTATACAAAAATAGCTAATTTTTGTTTGTTTAATAATAAGAAAACAAAACAATTATGCGGTTTTGGTAATTCTCAATATATCCCAAATAGAAAACAACTTGGAACGACAAAGTTTGATTACACCCCAATCTTAATCAAAATCCTCAATACTGCTCAATTCCTCGATGATAAATAGCCTTTCTTACAGATTCATCAGGTTTTTACTGGGCGAGTAGAAGCATAAATATTTCTAAATATGCAGACGAAGAGCAGAATTTAGAGGCGGTTTTAGTTGGAACAAAGGCCTATTATCGTAGTCCTTCTTTTTGGAAAGTAGCTAATGTTGTCAATTATGGCAGTTATAGTTCATCCAGAACCCAATATGGAACGTCTATTAATGGCTTTCCAGAACGGTGTTGTGGATACACTAATTGCTTGTTGGTTTTAACTGAACTTAAATTCCCAGATGGAAAAGAAAAGCTAGAAATACCAAAAGGGTGGAAACAAAGGGATATACACGGTAATGATCCGAAATAATAAATATATAATAGCAATTTTTATCGCTTTAATAACGATATCTGTAGCTCATGCACAAGAAGTTAAAATATTAGATTGGTCTATACCTAACGATTTCATAGCTTCTAATGAGTATAAAGAAAGTAAAAAATGTGGAAGTATTAGTTTTAATATCCCTAGTTGGGTAGCTATAATAAGATCATATTTAGTAATTAAAAAAAAATTTATAAACGATGATAGGTCTGATATTTTTTATGGAGGAATTGGTTTCGGAATGTTGTGTAAAACAAAAATTAATTTAAACCAAGATAATATTAAGTTTAACGATATTACGAAACAATGGGAATTATCTAAAGAAGATCAAGAGGATTATATAGAAGGGACTAAGCTTAAATCGGATCAAATTTATCAACTCCATACGCCAAATGCGTTTGGTTGGGTGCATACAATGATTAGCTTTGGTGTCATGGGCGGAAGCTATACAAAAATAGCTAATTTTTGTTTATTTAACGATAAGAAAACAAAACAATTATGCGGCTTTGGTAATTCTCAATATATCCCCAATAAAAAACAACTTGGAACAACAAGATTTGATTACACTCCGATATTAATCAAAGTCCTCAATACTGCTCAATTCCTAGATGATAAATAGCTTTTCCAACAGATTCATCAGGTTTTTATTGGGTCAGTAGAAGCACCAGTATTTCGCAATATGCAGATGAGCCACAACAATTAGAAACGGTAACTGTTGGAAGTAAAGCATATTATCGTAGTCCTTCTTTTTGGAAGGTTTCTAATGTTGTTAATTTTGGCAAATATAAACCATCACCAAAACGACCACAATATGGAAAATCTATTAATGGATTTGAATTACGTTCATCTGCCTATACAAATTGTTTATTAGTTTTGACAGAGCTTAAGTTTCCAGACGGACAAAACAAGTTAGAGATACCTAAAGGTTGGATACCAAGAAAGATCAATGGTGAAGCAGGAGTTTCTTCTTCAGCTAAAGCTAAAAAACCAATACATAATAAGAAGAAATAATATGAAGATTTCTATTTATATAACAATAATAGGCTTATCTATATTTTCATTTAATTCTGTTGTTTGTGCACAAAATATAACAACAAATGAAATAACTAAAATAAAAATATTGGATTGGTCTATACCTCCAGACCTTAGACCAACAAAATTATACAAAGAAAGTAAGAGGTGTGGAAATATTAGTTTTAATGTGCCTAATTGGGTTAATATTAAAGAGGGGCAATTATTAATTCAAAAAAACCTTCCTCATGATGATAATTCAGATTTTTTATCGGGCGGTATGAGATTTACTATGTTATGTAAAATCAATGCGAAGATAGATGAAAGTTATATAAAGTATAATTCTAGTGACGATCAATGGGAATTGACTAGTGAAAATGAAGATATGGACGGATATGTTTATGGTACAAAATATAAAGCCAATCGAATATATCAACTTCATACACCCAATGCGTCTGGTTGGTTATGGACAAGTCTTGATTGTAATATGAGAGATAAAAATTTTTTTAAACTAGTTAATTTTTGTCTATTTAATAAAGATAAAACCAAGAAATTATGCGGTAATGGGATTTCCCAATATATTCCAAACAAAAAACAACTTGGGACTACACGGTTTGATTACACGCCAATTTTAATAAAAATCCTCAATACAGTTCAATTTCTCGATGATAAATAGATTTAATAAAAGATGCAGTGCATGAGTATAATCTATATCAAGCCTC
>NZ_JASBAO010000001.1:2227500-2344618 GCF_029953265.1 Commensalibacter oyaizuii | reverse complement strand
TAGAACGATCTGGAGCGGGCGATGGGATTCGAACCCACGACCCCAACCTTGGCAAGGTTGTGCTCTACCCCTGAGCTACGCCCGCTCATCATGAACGTAAAATGCTTTTATGGTATTTTTCGATTTAACGCAAGAGAAAAATATCAAAAATAAAACGAATTCATAATAAAAATGTAGATTAGTTTGGCATGATTTAAAAATAATCTATTATATCAAAAAGATAAAACAATAATTAACATTCAAAAATGATTGGATCCAAATAAGCGTAACTTATAAAATATAAGACACCCAAAAGATATAGTGATTAATAATAAATTAGATTATTATATTTACTGTATACCAGCAATGCCAGATCGGTAGAACGATCTGGAGCGGGCGATGGGATTCGAACCCACGACCCCAACCTTGGCAAGGTTGTGCTCTACCCCTGAGCTACGCCCGCTCATCATGAACGTAAAATGCTTTTATGGTATTTTTCGATTTAACGCAAGGGGAAAATAAAAATTTATTTTTACCTTCTAAAAAACTTTCTATTATTAAAATATATTATTTAAAAATTGTCATTTGCGATAACTTTGATGCAAGATAATGATTAACATTTTACATTTAAACAGTAACCTTTTTACATAGGACTTTATGAATCTATGACGACGCTTAATTCCTCATCTACACCTGCTCAATTATTAACTGAAAATGGTGTGGCTGCTTCATCTTCTGCAAACCAAACAATTATTATGGATGTTAATCAAAATAATTTTATGCAAGAAGTCCTAGACAGTAGCCAAAAAATCCCTGTCTTGGTTGATTTTTGGGCAAGTTGGTGCAACCCTTGTAAACAGCTGACCCCTGTTCTTGAAAAAGTAGCAATGGCAACCAAGGGGCGTATTAAGCTTGCCAAATTAGATATTGATGCCAACCAAGCCCTAACCCAACAATTAATGCAAATTGGCTTACCTATACAATCCATTCCATTGGTTGCGGCTTTTTGGCAAGGACAAATTGTTGATTTATTCCAAGGCGCACAACCCGAAAGCGCCATCCAAAAATTCATCGATCAAGTTCTCAAAACAGCAGGCAGTGCAATGCCCAGTGCCGATTTTATTGAACAAGGACAAACCTTCCTTAGTGAAGGAAAATATGAAGATGCTATGGGGGTCTTCTCTCAAGCCCTTGAACTAGAGCCAGAAAAACCAGAAGCATGGGCAGGAATGATTCGGGCATTACTAGCCCACTCTGGTCCAGAAGCTGCCCAAGACGTTATGGAACAAGTCCCCGAAGCTTTACAAGAGAATGCAGAAATTATTGGTGCCAGATCTGCTATAGATTTAGCACTAGAAGGACAAAAAGCCCAAAACGAAGCACAATTATATATAGGCAAGATCAAAGCCAACCCCGACGATTATCAATCACGATACGATCTAGCAACTGCCTTAAACGCAGCAGGCAAACGCCAAGAAGCAGCAGATCAGTTACTAGAGATTATTAGCCGAGATCGCAACTGGAATGAAGAAGCAGCAAAAAAACAATTACTTCGTTTTTTTGAAGCCTGGGGTATGGATGACGATGCAACCCTTGGGACAAGAAGACGGTTATCAAGCTTGCTCTTTTCGTGATATAAATAAGGCGATATACTTATCGCCTTGTTTCAACCCCACTTTAACAAAGAATCATATATTATGACCAATTCTTCTGCCCCTATTGATCAACGTTTATTATCTGTTCTGGTTTGCCCTGTAACCAAGGGGCCATTAATTTATGACCGCGAGGCCAATGAATTAATCAGCTGTGACGCTGCACTGGCCTATCCTGTTAAGGAAGGTATACCCATTATGATTGCACAAGAAGCACGTCAATTAAGCGAGGAAGATGTCCTACGTTTCAAAAAAGGCACTGTCTAGTTAAGACGACGCTCGTTGTTGTTTAGATGACATAAAAACATCATGTCCACGCACCAAATCATGACATATGGCTTCTATGGTAAACTGAATGGTTGGTGGACAATTATTTTTTACCTCAGTTAAAATTGGCGCAACCATTTCTTCAAAATCTATACTTGTTTTTGAACAAAAAAAGGGCTCTTTATGATTTGCTTGTTCATTACATAGTTTAATGAAAACTCCAAAAATCTGGTCCAAAGCTGTCTTTAAGACCTCTTCTGTTTCTTTGGGCAGTTTTTGATGATATTCGTCCATAGCACGAGCAATGAAGATGCTGTCACTTTGCAGACGTCGTAAAATAGGAAAAACTTTTACTAATGTTGGATCGGAATGCTCTAGGGTATAATTAGGGTGTTCTTTTCTTGCCTCTGCAATCTCGCTGGCCAAATCGCGTAATTCTGAGGTTAATTGATCATTCATAACCTCAACCTCCTCCCATACAATTTTAGAGGTCAGGACAGAGTGTAATAAAATATGCAATTTATCAAAAGCTGCACTGGCATGAAGAAATGCGCTGCATCTGGCTTGGGGGCGTAAAATACAATAACTGGCAATCAAAGAGGCAATAACCCCAACGACAATTGCAAACATACGATCAAAAGGGCGTTCAAATGGACCACCAGGGGACGGAAATAAAAATACCACAGCCAAAGTAACAACGCCAAGACGCATTGAGGGGCGCCATGAAACCAATGCCACCATAGGAATAATAACAATGGTGAAAACAACCAAAGACGGCCACATAAAATATTCTTGCAGTGCAATTGCAATCAGTCCTGCTGCCCCTCCAATCAAAGAACCAACAATTTGGTCCCGACTGGTTTGCAAAGTTTGAACAATACGGGTTTGGGTTACGATAACCGATGTAATTAACGCCCAATAGGGTTCGTGCAATTTACACAAGTGGGCTATTAAACTGGACAAAGCAATGGATAACAATAACCGTAAACTCTGCTGTACCGCAGAGTATATTTCCTGCTTTTTCAGGCTATATATCATTTATTTTAAAATATTCACAATTCATTAATACTATCTATCATCGAGTTGATAATTACTTTTTTCCTTTATTTATTAAAGGGACTGCTACCCAATGCATGCTATCACCACTTTGTACCAAAAGCAGCATAAACGTCTTTTTTTGCGTTAATTTCATATTTTCTTTCTTAAAGGCCAAAATATCCTCTTGTAATGCTTTCACTTGAGTAATATTTTTATTGCTGGTACCAACAATAACATCCCCTACTTTGATCCCTTTAATATTCTTACCTTTATGGCTTCCGATCCCAACGATTACCACACCTTGTTGCTTTTCAGATAAATTATATTTTTGTCTTAACAAATCTGTTATATTACTGACTGTTAAACCCAAATCAGACAAAATAAAGGTCTTAACTTTCTCAACCGTTTCTTTACTGTGGGTATCAGGAACCATCCCATTATCTTCGACCAAATTCCCAACTGTCAGTGTTAGGCGAACCTCTTTTCCTTGCCTTAAAACCCTCATAATTGCGGTTTGGCCCGCTGTCATTTGCGCAATCAAACGGGGCATAGTATGTGCAGTAATCACACTTCCATTTAATGTCTGAATTACATCCCCTGGTTTTAATCCTGCCTTTGCCGCTGGGCCATCAGGCTCGACTTTAACAACCAACGCCCCTTGAAAAGGTTGGATATTTAAACTGTCGGCAATACTTTCCGTAATTTCTTGAATTCGAACGCCAACCCACCCTCTGGCAACTTTTCCAGAATGACGTAATTGTTCAATAATTCCTTTGGCTTCATTTGATGGAATGGCAAATGCAATACCAATAGATCCACCAGAGGGGGAGAAAATCGCTGTATTAATCCCAATAACTTCACCCTTCATATTAAACAAAGGACCGCCTGAATTTCCCTTATTGATAGGTGCATCGGTTTGTATAAAATCATCATAAGGCCCCTGCTCGATATCGCGCCCACGCGATGATATAATTCCAGAGGTCACCGACCCTGATAACCCATAAGGATTGCCAATTGCCAACACCCAATCCCCAACTTTGGATTGGTCACTATCACCAAAATGGGTTGGAACCAAAGGTGTTTTTGAGTTGACTTTCAATAATGCCAAATCAGTACGTTCATCATATCCATGTAAAGTTGCTTTAAGCACACGATTATTTTGCAACGTTACTGTTATTTGATCAGCATCTTTAATCACATGATAGTTTGTAACAATCCATCCTGCTGGATCGACAACAAAACCAGAACCTAATGCCTGTAAATTATTTGAACCATCATCGGGAATGCCCCGTTTATTCATATAATCCCGAAAAAACTTTTCAAATGGAGAGTCTGGATCAGAATTAGCCCCAACATCGGAATCTTCATCATCATCTTCATCTTCGTCCGTACGTTGCCCTGGTTTTAAGACTTTACTTGTCGAAATATTAACAACTGTGGGTAATAATTTATCTGCTAAATCGGAAAAACTTTCTGGGACCCGGTTACATTGACCTTTCTCAAAAGCATGGCTAATCAAAAAAGGCCAAGATATAACAGAGGATTGTGCCTTCACCCTAGATACAGGAAATAAACAGGTTGTTCCAACCACTATCATACACAACCCTGCAGATGCCTTAATCTTTAGCTTTTTAAGCATTTTTATTTCCCGCTTTACTGACTTCACCTTGGTCAAAGTATCTTGTTTATCCCACATAAGATGATTTTCAAACCAAATTGTATAATAAAAGTTTGTACCTCTTACCCCTCATTATATATATCATTTGAGGGCTATTTCTCAATATTTGGGTTTATCTTTACATCATTTCCAAAATAATCATATTTTTATTTCTTTTTATGGTGTTTTGGCTTTTTGCATTGCCCGAATTCTTGCACGTTTTTTATCCAAGTAGGAAGCTAGAACATACAAAACCGATACGCCAACACAATTAACACCAATTTGTAACCACCAACTCTCCCCCCAACTGGCAAACATTAGACGTCCCCACAAATCAAAAACAGTACTTAAAGAAAATACCTCTAATGAGTGACGTCCATACAATGCCAAGATTTGTCCTAGTTTCCCTTCTGAAAAACCTTTGGTCCATTGAGAAGATTGCACTAAGTAAAAAATTGCCACAACATCCAACAATCGCAAGGGAGATAGATATGCTTTGGCTGGAACAGACACATGCAAAAATCGTAAATCAGGTAACCCCCAATATTGCCATGGGAATGCTTCAAAAAAAGAAAACAGCAAATAAATAATACACCCCCATTTTAACCATGGGATAGAGGGCATATTCCCCTGATATTTTCCGGCCAAAATGGCCCCATAAATACCAATCGTAAATAAAAACTGCCATGCGAGTGGATTGAAAAACCAACCATCAGGATCCAACCAATTTGGAAAGTTAAACCATGGATCAATATTAACCCCAAGCCATAATAAAAAGCTCAGCAATAAGGGTAACCACCATTTATATTTCATTAACAGATATATAAACGGAAATAAAAATAGCAAAATAATATAAAGCGGTAAAATATTCAAATTGCTCGGCAGGGCATCTAGCAACAATAACCGCCATACCATACGAATAATACTGTAACCATGGGCTAGTTCTGGTTCAAGAAAATCGACAGGTAAAACCCAAAGTCGACGCCATTGATAAATACTAAACAAACTGATCAACACCAAACCCATCTGGAATAAATAGATTTTCCAACATCTACTTAAAATTTTACGACATGCCCCCCAAAAGCCATCTTTGGGAACACGACGGCCATAAGCTAACCACGAAGCATATCCTGCCAATAAAACAAAAACTTCTGCTGCATCGGCAAACCCTATATTACGCATGGTAAAACGATTTAATAGATCTTCGGGAATATGATCGACATACATCATAATCAAAGCCAACCCTCGTAAGGCATCAATACGATGGTCTCTTCCTGGTTTTGTTGTTTGAATAGACAGTGCCCTAACCCTTTATAATATTGCAATTAAAATATGATGCGATTAACTTTAAAAAGGAAAAACAAAATAAAGATAAAAAAGCTTTATAAAAACTGTTATATACTGTCTTTTCAATCTTCATTACAACACCATTTTCAGTTCTTGTTTCCAGAAAGTATGTCTATGAATAATCTAATTTCAATTAATCAACAAACCATCAAACAGGCATTATCAGAAATCACCCTACCCTGGTCGCCTGACACACTTTTGTTAGATACAAATATAATTGAAACCCTGACCATTCAAGATAATAGAGTTCATATCACTTTAAAAGTTACGGATATTAACCCTGAAACTGTGGAACCACTAAGAGCCCAACTTGAGCAAAAACTACAAAATATAGAAGGCATTGTTCAAGCCCGCGTTTTTTTAAATTCTGGTAATGCATCTTCCAAACGCTTGGTATTTCCACCACGTCAAGCCCCCAACAATACAACCACCGTCAAAAGAACCGCATCGGAAGAACACAATCACAAGCATGGACACAAACATGGTGCCCATGCTAAGCCAAGTGGCCCCATCGAGGCTTTAAAGTCCATTGGTTGTATTGTCGCTATTGCATCTGGCAAAGGTGGGGTAGGCAAATCATCAACAGCAATTAATCTTGCGGTTACTTTAGCAAATATGGGATTAAAAGTTGGCTTGATGGATGCTGATATTTATGGCCCCTCTGTTCCCCATATGTTGGGTTTAGAAGGTAAAGTCGAAGTCATCCAGCACAAATTACAACCCATGACGGCATGGGGAATTTCTGCTATGTCAATAGGAATGCTAGTCAGCCAGGAACAAGCCATGATATGGCGTGGCCCAATGGTAATGGGGGCTGTAAAGCAGTTGCTTTCCGATGTAGAGTGGGGAGAATTAGATATTTTACTGATTGATACCCCACCCGGAACCGGTGACGTGCAACTAACCTTAACCCAGACCGTGCAAATTGATGGGGCTATTATTGTTTCCACCCCACAAGATGTTGCTTTGTTAGATGCAAGGCGCGGTATTTCGATGTTCCAAAAATCTAAGACTCCTATCTTGGGACTGATCGAGAATATGTCCTATTTCTCATGTCCTTGTTGCCATGAAAAAACTTACATCTTTGGTGAAGGTGGTGCCAAAGCAGAAGCAAATAGTTTAGGCTTCCCATTTCTTGGTGAAATCCCATTAATTCCCGCCATTCGTAGTGGCGCCGATGAAGGAATACCAATAGTTTCCAAAGACCCAGATTGTGAAGCCGCAAAAGCATACCAAGATATTGGGCAACTACTATTACCCGCCATCAAACGTTTAACGAGTATACGCGCAAAGAAAAACCAAGAGCAATCTTTAGATTATTAAGGCTTGGAAGGCGATGGAGGGGGCCCCGCCAAATAATAACATACCTTATTCTTTGGTAAATATTGGCATAAAGGTCCCTCTTTACCCTCTTTGCCCAATAATCCAAACTCGAAAACCAATCCAAATATAATCATGACCGCACAGGCCAAAAACCAATATTTAAGCTGCTGAAATCCCAGCACAGGTCCGTGAGGGTCGTAGGGTTTGACACCGTCAGGAACGACCGAGGGATGTGTAAAGAAACTTTTACCTAGAGGCTCATCAGAAGGGTTTAATGGCTCCCCAGGTAATTCGTATTCATAGGGTTCACCAAGATGATGATTATTTTTTTTATCCATACTTTATAAATCTTAATATACTCGTTTTTTAATCAACCTGTGTCTTTTACCACTAGATAAAGAGTTAAATATAAATTTCAACTCTTTATCTAATTTTGCATCAGATTACTGGCCACACAACGCTATTCTGACCTCTGTTAAAATATATCCCAACAAATTCTTTCCCTGCCATTGCGTTTTATCCATTGCTCTTGGATCATTAGCAGCAAGGCCAATTCCCCAAATTGCATCATAAGGCGAGGCTTCAACCACTAAAGTACCCTTACTTTGTGCTAGCTTTTCCAACAGTTTTTCATTTTGCGAAAATTTCGCAATATTGCCTCTAAAAACAATATCCTGAGCAACCACTTCCCAAATATTCGCGTTAAAATTAGCAACTTGCCGACCTAACTTTTTTTGTTCAAAAGGCGACTTTGCTTTTAGAATTTTTTGTGCAACTGCTTCATCTCCAAAGGCAATCGCCTTTCTCCAATGCATCCACTGTTCTGTACAATTAAACTCAATATCTTCCAACCAAAAAGAACTGGGGTAAAACTGACTATATTCAGGATAGGCTGCATCTACCTTATGTTCCCAGAAAAAAGTAAAGACTTCAGAATAAGACAATAAAATTTTCCTTTATCAAATTGATCTAGATAGTAAAAATTTAAATGTAGGTAAATAATTCTTCTTCAGGCAACCGTGATTTTGGTCTTTGCGCATTGCTGTCATTTTCTGCTCTATACCCAATTGTCGCTATGACAACGCTTTTAAACCCTTTTGTTTGTAATCCTAACAGTTCGTCCATTTTTGATGGATCGAACCCTTCTATAGGGGTGGAATCAATCCCAATTGACGCCGCAGCAAAAAGAAATTGACCCAATGCTAAATATAATTGACGACTTTCCCAGCAATGTAAATTGGTTAATGTATCGTTATTTACACCAACAAAATATCTTCGACCTTCATCGACACCTTTCTCTATGTCTTTATTAGGAAGACGGCCATCCTTTTGCTCGGTCTCTAATAAATGCTGCAAGTATTGATCATCTATAGATGATCTAATACAAAATATAATTGTATATGTTGAATCTGTAATACGAGAATGATTGAAATCGCTAATTGCAGGAAGAATTTTATTTTGTGATTGACGATTATCAACAACGATGAAATGCCAAGGTTGCGAATTCACAGATGATGGACTGTTTCTTAAAACTGTTAGCAACTGTTCTAATACTTCACGAGAAACATGTCGTTGGTTATCATAATATTTTGTCGTATAACGTTTCTTAGATATTTCAACGATATTCATGCCAAATCTCCTGTAAAATTTGAAATTAAAATAATTATACTTGATGAAAAACTTTATATTGTCCAATGAATATCATATCTAAATTCAAAGAACACTTTCACGCAAAAATAAATTAAAAGGCGTATAGTTATAATGACTTCTTTCTTTGTTTCGATGAAAATAATCGGCAATACATTCTAAGGCTTGCTTTGCTTCTATTTTAGGATTTTGATCAATAATCACATCAATAATCCCTTGTTTCAATAATTCATGATGAGCAGGTGTTAGTTCATGGGTAATAATATTTACTTTTTTTGATAAATTCGCTGTTTTTAACATCTTCGCAATCAATGAATTCCCATCTGAAACATTATATATTCCTCTAATATTTTTAAATTCATGCAAAGCATTAGCCACCATTTTACCCGCTTGATACTGGTTTTCATCACTCTCTAGACAGGCAACAATAGAACAATTAGGGAAATGTTGCTGAATTACAGATCGAAATCCTGCCTCTCGTTCAGTATGACCATCCATTTCAGCCATTCCTAAAATTATTAAAATCTCTCCTTTTTGTGTTCCAATAAAACGTCCCATCAATTCTGCTGCAATACGCCCTAATTGGTAATTATTAGGACCGATATAAGCCAACCGACCACTGTCAGGAATATCGGTTGCCAATGTTATCACAGGTATTTTATGGCTGATCAAATAAATGATTTTAGATAATGCTGGATCATTTGGAGCAATAACAATTAATGCATCATACTCATGAACAATTTTTTGAAGCTTTGTACGTGTTTCCGTTAAGTTACCAACATTTACATAATGCAAAAAACAGCTGATTCTTATGTCTGCCATGGTCAAATTTAAATCATGGAAAGCTTCATGTAAAACACGACAAAAATGATTATGTAACGAATGCATTACAACAGCCACACGTATAACATGTAAATAACTGCGAAACAAATAACGATCCAAATTCAAAGACTGTGCAGCCTGCAAAACCTTAATTTCTGCTTTTGGTGATACGCTACCTCTTTTATTAATAACACGATCAACTGTCGATATACTTACCCCTGCGGTCTCTGCTACTTGTTGTAACGTAATTTTTTTCACGTTGTATACTCGTCATAAAATTGATATTACCATCACTAAAACAATTTTATTATTTTTCTTCAAGCAGTTCTGATCATTTGGATCGTAACAACATCGTGTTCATTTACTATAATTTCATTTCACATTTATAATAAAATGAAATTATAGATATCTTTCAAAATATTAAATACTATTCAGGAGATACGCCAACAATATTTTGATCGTAATCAATCAATGCTCCCGTCATAACTCCAGCTGTGGGACTTAAAACATAACTTGCCAGTTCTGCCAATTGATACGTTTTACATAATTGACCCATAGGTTGTGATGCTTCCGCTTTTTCTAACCAACCATCTGTTGCCCCATGATATCTGCGCTGAGTAATATCCTCGCCTGGTGTATCCATCCATCCTGGCAAAATTGCGTTACAACGAATACGGTCAAAACGATAAGCATTCGCAACATTCTTGGTCAATGTTGCCAAAGCTCCTTTTGATGCTGAATATGCTGCTAAATAGGATTGACCACAATGAACGCATTGCGACAAGATATTTACAATTGCCCCACCTCCCCCTTGCGATTGACGATGCTTTACAAATCCTTGCATTATAAAAAAAGGAGCCCTGGCATTCGTATCGAACATCATGTCCCATAACGCAATATCTGTATCAATCAAAGTTCCGCGCCCACCAAAGGCCGCAGCATTCACCAAAACATTCAGATCCCCAAAACGTTGAATCGTTGTTGTTACTAAATCTAAACAATCCTGAACATTTTGCAGATCAATAGAGATAAAATCAATTTCAACCCCTGATTGACCAAGACGCTCAACCGCCTTTTGACCTTTAACGCAGTCCCGACCAGCCAACATTATTTTGGAACATCCTTCTGCAATCAATTGCTTAGCAATGGCATGTCCCACTCCTTGAGCACCGCCCGTAATAAGGGCAATCGTATTTTTATGACGTTGATGTAAATCAGACATATTAAAACTCCTGTTGCAGATGGGTTAAGTTAATCGTCTTGCCTTGTTTTAAGGAAGCTGTTGCAGCTTCGGCTAAATATGCAGCCATAATCCCATCTATGGCATGGATAGGCATATCTACTCCACCGCGTGCACACTGAATAAATTGATGAATTTCAGCAGTATAGGAAGATAAATATCGTTCCATAAAAAATTCTAAAATTGGAGCTGGTGTACCTGGATTTTCCTTATTATATACCGTAAAGCCAGATTGACGCGGATTATCAGAAACTAACATCCCTGCAGACCCAAAAGCCTCTATCCTTTGATCAAACCCAAAAGCACATCGACGTGAATTTATGATATTAATGATTACGCCATTATCTGTTAGCATTGTCACATTGGCCGTATCAATATCCCCTAATGCCCCAATATTGGGATCAATAATACTGGAACCATGGGCTGTTACAGAAATGATTGGCCTGTTAACAATAGAACGAGCCATATCAAAATCATGAATCATCATATCCCGAAATAGCCCACCCGAACGGGGAATATATTCCAAAGGTGGTGGATAAGGATCACGACTGGTTATCATTAATTGTTCAAGATTACCAATCTGATTGGCATGAACACCTTGTCTTACTGCAGCATGTCCTCGATCAAAACGCCGATTAAAACCAATAAAGATTTTTCTTGCTGCTTGCTCTCCAATTGTTTCTATGAACTGCACCCCCTTTTGAAAAGAAGAAGATAAAGGTTTTTCACATAAAACAGGTTTGTCAGCCTCGACTGCCTCATATAACAAAGCAATATGCGTATCCGAAGAAGTCGCAATTACAATTGCATCAACAGATGGATCATCCATGGCCTCTTTGGCTGTTGAACATGATTTTGCACGGGTTTGTGCAGCCAGATCTTGTGCTGCTTGTGCCACTGGATCGTAAATCGTTGCAATATGCGCCCCTGCAGCAAGAATAGAAGCAACGTGTACTTTGGCCATCCGCCCGGCCCCTATCAAAGCAATAGCTGTCATCGTATTATTCCTTTATAAAAACACGACGTTCTGTAGAGGCTGAACGTTCCATTGCATCTATAATTTGTTGATTTTCATAGCCAAAATTAAAATCTGGAAAACAATCTTCACCCCCCATAATTCCTTGAATTAAATCATATATTTCAATGACTTTGATATCGAAATATCCTAACCCCCCACCTGCAAAATCAAACCCAAAAAATCCATTAAACTGCTTGATCTGACTGCCTGCCAGCAGCGTTTTAAAACCACGATCATGTTTATCATCTTGGTAACGAGCAATTTTTAATTCATTAAAACGCTCGCCATCCATTATGATTGTGCCTTCAGTCCCTGAAATTTCCCAATAAATCCCAAAAACTTTTCCCGCAGCAATACGCGATGATTCAATGATTCCCCCAGCACCGTTTTTAAACCTTACCAAAGCCTGAAATTGATCTTCATTTTCCACGGTTAAACGTCTGGCATTATTATCAACCTTAGACTGATACCCTGATCCCCCTATCGCAGCAGGACGTGTTTTAAAAAAGGTCTGTTCTTGTCCCTGTACGCTTTCCATAGGCCCCATTAAGAATTGGGCAACACTGATCGCATGCGCCCCTAAATCCCCAAGCGATCCCGTCCCTGCCTGTTCACGCGAACAACGCCAACTCCATGGCATTGCAGGATCGTTAAAAAACCCTTGATCGAACCAACCACGAAAACGGGTTAGTTGACCAATATCCCCACGTTCAATCAATTGTTTTGCCAATAAAGCAGCTGGGGTTTTGATGTTATTAAACCCAACCATTGTTTTCACCCCATATTGCTTGGCTGTTTGTGCCAGCACCCTGGCGTCTTCCAACTTAACAGTTAAAGGTTTTTCACAGTAAACGTGTTTTCCGGCTTTAATTGCTGCCATTGCCATTTCAAAATGCATAGCATTTGGCGTTGTAATATCAACAATATCGATTTCAGAATTAGAAATCATTTCACGCCAATGATGTGTCGCATGAGCAAAGCCAAAACGTTTTTTACCTTCTAAAGCCAATTCTGGGGTTGCATCCACAAAACTGTGCAAAAAAGGAATTGTTTTGATATCTTTATATAATAAAGCAGCTCGTCGATAAGCATCTGCATGAGCTTGCCCCATAAATCCAGAGCCAATCAACCCGATATTCAATATTTTCTTACTCATTTTATTGCCCTGTTACATTGATTGGTTTATTCAAAATTTTTTCATAGACATAGTGATAAGCACTCTTTGCCATTTTTAACGGATTAGCTTTCTTGGGGTCTTGTTCAGCCTCTACAATCATCCATCCCGAATATTGACCACTTTGCACAAACTGTGCCAATGCGTCATAAGAAACGTCACCATCCCCTGGAACCGTAAACATCCCACGCCGCACCCCATCATTAAAACCTAAACCCTGCGTATAGACCTGTTGCATTATGGAATTACGCACATCTTTTAAGTGAATATGGCAAATACGATCGCCAAATTCTGTAATTAAAATTTGATAATCAAACCCCGCTGCATAGGCATGTCCTGTATCCAATAATAACCCCACCGCAGGTTTAGTAACCGCCATTAGATGACGCACTTCATCCAATTGTTGGGCTACCATCATCAAATGGTGATGATATGCCAACTTTAAACCAAACCGTTCGTATAAAATCTCTGCAAAATGTGAAAGGCGTTGACCATAATTACGCCATTGATCAACAGACAATGTTAATCGATGGGACATCTGCACATTAAGGGCATCGTCCGTCATATGGCCACACTCGCCGTAAACGAGTATTCGTGAACCACAAGATGCTAATAATTGTGCATGTGCAGTAACGGCTTCTATTTCTTGGGAAACATCTCTATTGGCTAAGAAACCACTGTACCAACCTGATGCTAACTGCAAATTATATCGATTTAATAATGACGTTAAAACGTTGGCATCAGATGGAAAAATTTTGCTAAGCTCAACCCCAGCATATCCAGCATATTGAATCTCAGATAAGCATTGTTCAGCTGTTGTATCTTTACCCAAATCGTCCAAAACCTCGTTAACCCACGATAACGGACTGATCCCCAATTTTATACTATTATGTTGCACAATTTGACCCCCTTTTAAGATTGACGCTCTATGTCAAAATTATCTAGGAAACTAAAAGTTTCCCTAGCGCCAAATTGATGGGTTCCCATCAATTTACGCCACAATAGGGGTAAGATAGATCACTTTTTTTTGTTTAAAGGTCGCCTATCATATTTGCTTGAGTTATCAATCAACCTCATAAAAAAAGGTGATACATTGATCACCTTTTTTAAAACACATTACAACTTGAAAAGATTTAATGTTCTTGCGCAGGAATTTGAATGGGAGGTTTATGCAAGAATTCTTTATCCGCTTCTAAATCTCGACCGATTGGAAAATACCACATGCACGCCACAACAATAACAAATAACAATGCTATAGCCCCACAATAAACAATTTTTTGCATGTAACTTTCTTCCTTTAAACTTCGATCGCTTGAACATCATCAAATCGATTTATGATAATAGGGTTCCAGCATTTGCATCATCTCAGTCCATTCGCGTTTTGTCAAACCACTATCTTCTTGTTGAACTTGCTCGCCATTAAGCATACGACCTAAAATTTTCATCATAGATGCCGAAAACGTTACAGCACCCCGACGATAATCTTCAAAAGCTTCACAAGCTAATGGAACCCATGCTTGAACTGTTTTTAACATGGCTTCACCATAAACACGTATTTCATATTGTGCATGTGGATCGATACGTAATTGTAAAAAGTGAAATAAATTATGTAAATTGATTTTCCAATACCACTGGCTATAGCTATTTAATGTTAAATTCATTCTGGCTAATTCTCTTGCCAAACCGTACCCCCCCTCTTGGGCAGGGTTCAACATGGTCTCATAATGATCGTAACATTGTTGTGCATCTTGTCTTAATAAAGACAAAACTTCCGCCGCCTGTTCAGAAGACAACACATCCCCTCTGCCCTGATTATTCACTTTACTTTGAGCAGCGAGAACTTCTGGCTCTGGAATATAGAATTCACGATCCATAATTGAATAACGGGCTGAATATTCATTTACACTGGCAGTACGATGACGAATCCACTGACGTGCGACAAAAATAGGCAAACGCACATGATATTTAATTTCGCACATTTCAAAAGGGGTTGTATGATGATGACGCATTAAATATCGAATTAATCCTCGATCTTCCGAAACCTTCTTTGTTCCCGCACCATAAGAAACCCGCGCTGCTTGAACAATAGAAGAATCGTCCCCCATATAATCCACCACACGAACAAAACCGTGATCTAAGACAGGTATAGGTTTATAGAGCATTGCCTCCAACCCTGGGGATACAGGACGTTTTGTTGGAATCTGAAGGTTTGATTGTGCTTCAATCTCTGCTTGTTGTTCGGAGGTAAGGGCCATAATTTGTCTCTACTATACAAAATGAAAAACACAAAACACTGATCTTAACCAAGATCAGACAATATTAGATCATACTTTTTCATACAACTAATTCTTACGAACAGCAACTATACTCATATTATTCTGATTAATCAGTTTAAAGAAATCTAAAAAATTCATATTCAATAAATTATTAATCTGTTCTGATGTAGCAAACACAAGAGAAAGTTGCATCATATTATCTGGATTGCGCAGAATATCCGCCAGTGTTTTATAAAATTGACGATCCAATTCAAAATCTTTTCCAACGGCATAAGAATCAAATTTCTTTAATGTGTCCTGCAAAATTCGCCATTTTGGTTGATCAGAACTAGCAGAAATAACACTAAATAAGTGATCTTTTAGTCCTGTGTCATACAAAGATAAGGTAAAAGATTTTAATAAAATATTACTTTTCCAATCTCCCCCTATCCATTCTGGTAAGGAAGATTTTAAATAAAACCGACTTTGTAGATTCATCCCCAGAAAATCTTTGCTAAAATATTTAAGTTGATGCAAAGCAACCAAGTGACTGTCCATATAATACGTAAAATTGGCGTGAAATGATCCCACAATGGTGGAATAACCAATTCTTTTCAAATATTCACCAAATAAACTGGTTGCTGGGGTTAAAATATATCCAAATTGTTCTCCAGAAAACTCCCCTTCCCATGTGGAAGATTGACGGGAAATATGACCATTAAATATCCCTAGTGAAAAACGCCGTTTATGAAAACGAAATCCCGTAACCCCATATGCCTTCACAGCGTAATCCGTATTCATTAAAATAGAAGCTATTCGTTCTTCTTCGTGAAACTGTCGATTATCTGACATCTCTAGTATTAATTGATCAAGATGAATCACATCCAAAAAAGACTGTTGTTTCGCCCATATCTTGGGTGCGATATCAACATTATAAAACACGTAGGGGCGTTTCTTTGCCGACCCAACACGTGATATCTGCCAAGCGCCGACACGAAATTTACCCCATTGGGTGTTAAAATATGCGCCTCTTAACGTTACCTGTTCGTATGAAATATTTAAAATATCATTTAAATTTAGAGTGTAGTTATCAGTAGCATTTTTGTTAAATAAAGGGACCGTTAAATTATTTATCGCTAATGAGGCAATCGTTCCTGAAAAAAGAGGAGAATTGATTTTTAAATCGTTTATTGACAATAATGTCATTTGCCCCCTAGCTTTTGGGAAGACTTTAACCATTCTAGCAGTGACGTGAATATCTTTATTAATAACTAAATCAACGTTATCAATATTAACAGACTGAGTTAACCAGCTGATATGAGCATTAGAAAAAGAATAATGACCCTTTGATCCTGCTAGCTGCTTTAAGCGGTCTTTGACGTGTATTAATGTCTTTTGAGCGTGGTCATGTGCAATCTGATAGGCTTTGTTTCCAACCCAAATAAATAGCGCAAAAATCACAAGGGCAAGTAATAACTTCTTTTTCATTCTTTTTATGAGCTTACTGATTGACGAACGTAATTTTATCTCAAAACTGTTTATAGATTAAATAAAGATCAAAAGCACTTTTTTATTTAACGTTTCTGTTACGAAATTAATTGATAAGTAGTAAAATCCGTTTCATTCAAAGTTTATCACTGCAAAGAACCAATGCGATTTTACACGGTCAACTTTTTTCTTGGTTTTTATTTTTCACTTTTAGAATGAAAAAGGCTATAGAAATGCAAATTTCTATAGCCTGACAAGAATTAAGATTAAATCCTGTTATTGTGCTTTAATTTGTATATCTAATTGCTTTGCAACCTGATTGCTATTTGCACCCATCATGCTGATAAAAGGCACAGCGGAAGGTGGATTAATATTAATCAATAAAGCTTTTTGTGGGTCTTGAACAATTTCGATAGCAGCTTGACATAATTGTTGAAGCACAACATCAGAGCTTTTTGCCTCTGCTCTTAATTTAATTTCTGAGATGATCCCTTCTTTTACCTGATCGACAGAAATTCCCCGTTTTTTAGCAGTATAATCAATAAAACGTTGAATAATCCCTTTACTTAATAAATTCATATTGAACCCAACGAATTTTAGATTAGGATTCAACATTAATGTCATAGGATTTTCGGACCCAAAATTAAAGGGGGCAATCATTTTAAAAGTAAGATTTAGCGCACCAAAATCTTTTATAGCAACATTGTCAAACGTATATGTCCATTGGCTGATATCTTTTTGGTATATAACATTCATCATACCAGAGAATTCTAAGGTTTTATAACCCATATCTATCAAGATTTTGACGTCCCTATCCTGATCAGAAAAATTCATTTTCAAATCATTAAGACGATAATTTGCTTTTATATCCCCTTTTGTATCTTGAGTTCCTATCACTTCAAATTTTGATAAATCTATTTTGTTACCCTCAAATCCGAAAGCAACATCAGAAAGATTAGCCGAAGTCGTCATAGCACCAAGTTTTTTCATTTCTTCGACTTGAATATCGGAAAATTGCTTGGAAAAATTGTACAAATTATCCCATTTGATTTGACTTAAATTCTTAAACGTCAAAGCAAGTAATATTTTTCCACTATCAAAAGAACCAACTTTCAAATAATTATCTGGCTTGCCATCAACGTTGTAAATATCAAGCTGATTTAACGTGATATTACCAAGTTGGTTAGTACCGTAATCCTTTATTTGAAATTGCTTTAACCCCATCGACAAATCGTTGGGTGGTTCTGATGCCAATTTAAAATCACCAATATTTAATAATGCAAAATTTACTTGGGATAAAATATTTAAGGTAGCTTTTACTTTGGCTTCTTTTGTTTGATCGCTTTGTAACTCTTGATAACGTGTTTCGATGATTTTAGAAATATCTGCAAGATTTATTTTATAAACTTGGAAATTACCAAGGGTAGCTTGATATTTATGAGTATCATCGGTACTTTTTATATCCTGTTGCTTTAGGATAATATCTGTTTTACGACCAACTCCGAAATCCTTTATTTGAAATTCGCCAAATTTCAAAACTTCATCTTTTGTAGTTGCTTGAAGCTGACCGATATTTAGTAAATCAAACTTTATTTTCGATGGATATAACTTCTCCAGATGCCCATCTTTCACAACCCATGCTCCTGGTTCAGCCTTGAAATTATCAACATCGACGTGGGCAGCACTAAATTGATTTAGATTTTCCTTGTCATGCCCAGATAATGCATTAACAGATAATTTTGATAATGAATGATCAGCACCCAACGTAATATCCACTTGATCAGCATTATAAACAGTCCCATCCTTTTGAGTATATTGGACTTTATCTAGTGTAACCTTTTGAGAAAATACGTTAATTGAGTGATTGGCAAAAGTAAGCGAGCTTCCTGGATTTGCATGCTCAATAATTTTAATTTGTTCTTGAAACTTATGTTCAACTTGCTGAGAAACATAATAATATCCCCCACCCCCAACAGACCCAACAACAACAATTATTCCACCTATTATGACTGCCTTACTCATAAAATCCCCTCCGAAATGTTATTATTCTTTTTTGTTACTCGATATTTTGCATAAGCATACAAAATACTTCCATATCAAAAACGGCATGAATATAGTACATGCCGTTTCTATTAATTGATGTTTTTATCTATAACTAACTATTTTGGTAGTTGTGTTTTAACAGTTGCATTTAAAGCATCAAAGATCTCCTTCGGAGATTTTCGCATCAAGCTTATTGCAGTGACGGGTGCCTTTGGCTGCACGTCGACCATAATCGCAGTCTTAGGATTTGTTAATACATCAATAATTGCTTGATCCCCTTGCTTTTGCAATGGAATAGGCGAATTATTCATGTCTGATTTGAAGTAATCAATCCAAGTTGCCTTTGCTTGTTCAACTGTAACACCTTTTTGTTTAGCACTACTTTCTAAAAGATGCTGCACAAGCCCCTCATTTTGTAATGTTAATTTTAATGAGACCAATGCATACTTGCTGACTATCTCTTGCGGATTATTGGCAGACAGACTTTCAGGGCCATTAAATTTAAAAGATGCTTTAACATTACCAAAATTAGTAACGTTGATATCAAGAGGATCAAAAGACCACTGGCTGGTATCGTGTTTATAATTACCTTCAATACTACCTGATAAATCCAGCGTTTTATAACCAAGCGCATTGATAGGAGCCAGTGCATAATTGGTTTGCGTGTTGATAACCATGCCATTAAATGTAGTACGGCTTTTTAAATCACCGTTACTTTCTTTGCTATTATTTGCTTCAAATTTAGCCAAGGCCCATTTCTTCCCTTGGAGTTGGGCTTCAACACCGTCTATACTGGCAAACTTCGGTTCCCCCGGAGAAGATTTAGGAGGAGTACGATGTTCGATGCTTTGAACCGCATTTGCAAATTGCATACCATCTAACTGTATCTTTCCGATCTTAAGAAAATCACCCTTGTCAGCAGCAGCGATGTTAGCAATGTTAATATTGACTTGTTTTATTAACTGATCAGACTGACGATTTAATCCATAATTTTTGATTTCGAACTGACCAATAGTGCCTGTTGTCTTATCTGGTGCGGTGAAATTAACATCTTGAATATTTAATAAATCAAAACGTGCCTTAGATGGAATAATTTTTTCAATCTTGCCGTCAGCAATAACAATCGCACCTGAATTTAAATCAAAATTATTAACGTCAATCCGACCGATATTGATTGTACCGCCGTCAATCACAGTATGAAATTTTTCGATAACGACTTTGGATAACTTATCTTCAGAATCTGGCGTAAACGCAACGCTTTCGGCGTCATATTCTTGACCCTTTGCATCCTTAAAAACAACTTTGGTTAAGGTTGCGGTTTTGGACAAAACACTAACATTCGAACCAGCATAGGTCAGCGATGCCCCTGGGGCAAGCTTTTCAATTTGCTTAATTCGATTTTGCAATGCTTGTTCTGCTTGTTGAGAGGCGTAATAGTATCCCCCACCCCCTGCAGCAGCAATAACAATAATAATACCTCCAGCGATCGCGGCTTTACTCATTCGTTTTTCCTAATAAATTATTGCGAACAATAAATAATAATATCAATTATATTTGGCATAACATGATAAACAAGTAAATCCAGCAAAAAAATATATTATGTTACTTACAATCTATAATATAAAAAAAATTACACGATCCCCCTTTTTTTACAAATCAATTACCACTATACTGTAAGTGTTGGTTTTCCAACTATGGCAATAAACGGTATATGGAATAAGCGTAGTGGACCCGGGGGCGGTACCCGGCGTCTCCACCATTTATGGGGACGAAATAGGATCGACACGCGTAGTAAAGATATATTTTTTGCTCGGTATTGTACCACCGTTATCGGGCTGTTTTTTACAAATGCCAACGATAATTTCGAGGCACACGCTGTTGCGGCCTAATAAGCCAATGTAACAAGCGCGGTTTGGGGGGCACCGGGCAACAGAAGCCCCTCGCTTGATCTATCTACTTCTATCAAGCTTTAGGTTCTTTCTTAATTTTATATTTCCCCAATTTAGAGATAATTTACGTAATGACACATTCAAATGGATCAAATAATAATGGTTTCGACGGAAATGATGGTAATCCGCCTCAAATCTTGTTACCCTATCAAGAATGGATCGAGACTGCATATCGTCAAGTTATGATCAGTGCAGTGCAGTATATCTCTATTAACGGCTTACCAAATAACCATAGTTTTTATATAACTTTTGAAACAACCTATCCTGGCGTTGACATTCCTGATCGATTAAAAGCCCAATACCCCAATGAAATCACTATTGTATTGCAGCATCAATTTTGGGATTTGATAGTTGACGAAAAAACAAAAATTATTTCGGTAGGTCTTTCTTTTGGTGGGATACCATCAACACTAGTCATTCCATTTGGATCCATTACTAACTTTGCCGATCCTGAAGCAAAACTATCCCTAGGTTTTCGACCATTGCCTGCACCTGTCTCTATAGTTACAGAGGCACCGCCCCATAAAAATGATCCAATACTTCAAAGTCACACTTCAGAGACAAAAGAAGATTCCCAAGTGGTAAGCTTAGATGCTTTTCGTAAAAAGTAATTCGTTTATTGATCACAACATAATGACTCTGAAGAGTAGAATCATTATGTTGTGTAACAACAATAAAACAAGAATAATCTTACATATAAGAAATAATATTGCAATCAAAAACCATACTTAGCACTTTTTCATTAAATTATTTGATAAATTACCAATAAAATAACAATAAATTGTCATCTATATTATCTTAAGCAATAATAACGGCGAATTCATATAAAAAGAAAATGACTTTTTAATCAATTTATAAAAAAGTGATTATATTTAACACTGTCAGTTTTAAATATTTTTACAAAATAAAAGATTATCTTTTTTTTCTAATAGAATATCCTAATAGTCATGAAATTACTTTTCATCTTATTATAAAGGTTCATATTATGTCTGCACGCATTCTTGTTTTATACTATTCTTCCTATGGCCATATTGAAACCATGGCTTATGCCATTGCCAAAGGAATTGAACAAACTGGCGCAAGCGCAGTAGTCAAACGAGTACCAGAATTAGTACCAGAAGAAGCTGCCCGCCGGCACAACTTTAAAACCGATCAAGCAGCCCCTATCGCAACACCAGATGAATTGGCTGATTACGATGGTATCATCATCGGAACAGGCACGCGTTTTGGACGTATTTCATCACAAATGGCAAACTTTCTGGATCAAACAGGGGGATTATGGGCAAAAGGTGCATTAATTGGCAAAGTTGGTGGTGTATTCACCAGCACAGGCACACAACATGCAGGCCAAGAGTTAACTTTGATGTCGTTAATCACTAATTTAATGCATTATGGTATGACAATTGCTAGCTTTCCCTTCTCTTTCCCTGGTTTATCAGAAATCAAAGAAATCACGGGTGGAACGCCTTATGGTCCATCAACCATTGCTGGCCCTGATGGATCTCGTGCAGTATCTCAAAATGAATTAGATGGTGCTAAATTTTATGGCAAGCATGTTGCTGAAATTACAAATAAGCTAGTTTCTTAACGCATATTTTTAGGTTTAGAGTAAAATCATATTCTAAACCTAAAAATAAATATTCTATCACACGCTGATCCACATTATTTTTCTAGATTTATTCACGATATTTTTCAATCAATTCAAACCTTGTATATCTGACCTTATACAATAAATTGCAATATTCAAGCCAGCTCTACGTCAAAAAATTAAATGCTTGCCTTTGACTATTTATATAAACTAATGCAATTACATTAAAATTATACGCCATTTTTCCTTCTTCATAAGAAATACTATAATAATATAGCTCCACGATACGTTGATAGCCTGGCAGATCATATTGTTGTAGGATCATCTTCCTACCCCTATTATTATAAAGTTGCTTTTCCTGCGGTATTTTGTCTATATTTGTATAACATTCAATTCCTTATTGCCTTGTAGACGAACAATCTATTATTTCCATCAGTTAACATTATGTAAAAAGCTTTCATTATAAATTTAAAATGGAATGCAGGATATTCTTTATTATGTCGTACCAAAAGTCGCATCAATTTGAGAATTTAAAACAAATTGCAGAATATTACAAAGAAAAGGGTAATTTTGAATTATTCTCTGAATATTGCCATTATCAAGAAATTGGCTTAAGAAAAATTTCATTGCAAAAAATTAATAAATTTGTTGAGAACTGTGAAGCGCTGCCTTTTGAAGATCAAAAGAAAATTGCACTTGAATTACTTCCATTACTTTATCATCACACAGAAATATACACGCTGCCGAATTATCGTTTAACAAAATATCTTCTACAATTTTTACAAGAGTGGGAAAAATTAAGCGAACCATCTGCTATCATTTATCAATGGCTTGGATTTTTAGCGCAAGATGTAAGTTATTACCAAAAAGGATTTGCAATAGATTCAAACAATCAAGTTTGCCTCAACGCAATCATCAACTTTTATCTTGAACGATTATATTTCTCGACACATCATCTGAATGAGTCTTTTTTTATCGGGGATTTAAACGATTCATTTGAAATCCTAGACATTCTTGCAGGACTTATCCCTCAAATTACATGCGAAACAGATCAACAAGCTTATATGCAAGAGTTTAAAACATATTTTGAGTTAATCCATGCTTGGAAAAAATATAGCAATCAAAAATTAACAATCCCATTTTATGATTGGTATAATCAACAAACTGAATACTGCGAAAACCCTTTAAAAAAAGGAAATCATTTTTATTATCATTCAAAAAAACCTTAATAATATGATTTATTTGAAACTTGTATCAAGCAACCATTATGAAAAAATTCCTCTTAACCTTCACGGTTTTACTTCTTCCTGTAACAGCTAACGCACAAATATCCTCAAAACAGATGTCTGCACAAAATGCTCAAAAAGTTATCAATCGATATGCACCGATTGTGTGTCAAAAAGGATTAAACGGGCTGATTAAGGATGTGCAAAAATGCTATAAAAAAACAAATATCAATAGTGCTGATATTGAGGTTTGTGTTGCTGGAGACATAATTTTAATAATGGCAAAGGATGGTCGCCAACTCCCTCCTGAACTTGACAAATCATTTATTAATGAACGCGCTTTTGAGGAACGGATTAAGAAGGTTGCTGACTCTTCTTATTTCTTTGGTGGACAGCCTGCGCAATATGCCACCGACAAAGGGGTTGGATTGCTCTATTATATTGGCGATGGTCTGGCACCTTATATTGACGATCGTAATCCATTACAAAGTCTCGCAAAACATTGTCAGAAATAAGATCGCTCTTGATTAATTCTTGTCGTTCGTTATCTATAGGCATAGTAACTCTCCGCCAGATGACAATGGATGATTTAGAATGACTGACCAAACGGCTGATTTTGATTTTGACTTACCAGAGCACTCTATTGCGCATCACCCTATGCGCCCCAAAGATCTGGCTAAGTTACTTTACATTCCTGCTCAGCATAATCTAGAAGACAAAATCATCCGTGATCTACCCTCTTTTTTTCGCGAAGGCGATATACTGGTTGCGAATGATACCAAAGTCATTCACGCAAAATTATCCGCCATGCGCGGTGCAGCCCATATTGGTATTACGTTGGATCGCCCGATGGGCGATGGTCGTTGGCATGTTTTGATTAAAAATAGCAGAAGATTAAAAGTCGGTGATAAGCTAGATTTCCCTGATGGTAATGTCTACGCAACGGTTGATGAGCTGGAAACCGGTGGTAGTGGCTTTATTCGTTTCAGCGTCGAAGGGGATACCTTTGATGAATGGTTGCGCAATATTGGTCAACTTGCCCTGCCCCCTTATATTGAACGTCCGCAAGGACCAACGGAACAAGATGAAAAAGATTACCATACCATATTCTCTCATCACCCTGGTGCAGTGGCAGCACCAACAGCTGGGTTACATTTTACCGATGAACTATTAACAGAGCTTGATCAAATTGGCGTTGAGCGATTAACATTAACCCTGCATGTGGGTGCTGGCACGTTTTTACCTGTGCGTAGTGATAATATTAACGATCATCACATGCATGCAGAATATGGCATTATTACCCCAGAAGTTGCCAAACGCTTAAATCAAGCCAAAGCAGAAAAACGCCGTATTATTGCTGTTGGCACGACCTCTTTGCGTTTATTGGAAAGTGCTGTTGATGAACATGGAATTATTCATCCATTTCACAAAGAAACCTCAATCTTTATTCTTCCAGGCTATCAATTCAAAGCGGTTGATATGCTGATGACCAATTTTCATTTACCCAGATCGACATTGTTTATGTTGGTCTGTGCCTTTGGAGGAACAGAAAAATTGCGACATGCTTATCAACATGCCATTCAAAGTGGATATCGTTTTTATTCCTATGGAGATGCTTGTTTGATTGAAGGTCAGTCTATGTAAAAGAAATTATTGTAATTTATCAAGATCAAGACAATTTTCTTTCATCAAAATTTTCACTGTTTTTATTACTGCTGTTAAACCTGCATTTTTTACATCATTTGATTCTACCAAGTTACTCATAAAATTAGGGTGTTTTGACGCTCTCATTGCTATACTTTTTGTTTGTATAAAATCTAAACTACTATATGGATCTGTTTGATAATTATTGATATATTGCTGTTGCTTTTTTTTAATTGTAACCACAACAGCCAGATCCTCTATCACACACTGATTCATATTATATTTTTCACTATCTTCATCTACTTTCGCATAACATCCCTCAACGATCTGAATTGCTTGCTTCAGATCATTCGCACAAAAAGCAGGTTTTAATTCATCCGCAGCTGCTTGAATGACTTGATCGCCACCAGATTGAGCGTGGGCTGTGGATGGGAGCAATACCAGTGATAAAGCCACAATAATTTTTTTCATTTTATTCTTTTCTATATTTTGTATATACACTCATTACATTACTAATTTTGGTGAATTTTATCAATATAATGTAATTATAGCATCTATCACACGTCTGATATAATTATGATTGTTCCTATGACAATATATGTTTGACCAAAGGACGTCTGTATAAGAAATTATTTTAATTTATTAAGATTCCAACAATTATCTTGCTTCAAAATTTTTGCGATTTTTCCACCTCCCGTTTCACCTACTTGTTTCATTCCTGAGCCCCGTTTAATATCCATAATAAAACTAGGATATTTTGTTATTCTACCAACATAATTTTTCATTTTTGCAAACTCTAAACCAGCATATGGATCAGTCTGAGCTTTATCAAAATATTGTTTTCTCTTTATTATAAATACACTCATCAAAAATATATCTTCCGTCACGCATTGATTGATGTTTTTATGTTCTGGATCTTCATCCACTTTCGCATAACATCTTTCAACAATTTGAATTGCTTGTTTCAAATCATTCGCACAAAATGCAGGCTTTAAATCATATGCTGCATTTTGAATAACTTCATCAGAAATTTGATTTTGCGCATACGCCGCAAAGGGAAACAAAGCTAGTGATAATACAATAAAAATTTTCTTCACTTTATACATCATATTTTTATTCATTAAAGTTATAATTTAATAAATGTCATTCGGATTAAAGCCGTTATCTTTATGTAATGCAAAGGCAATACGCATCGTATCATTATAAAGTTTTATACGCATTATTTCTGATGCCTTATTATTATATGAATATGAATTCTATATTTGACTAACCTCTACTGCACATGCATATTTTTTTATCCTTACAGAGATGCTTGTTTAATAAGGATGCATTTATAATGAAGTAAAGCAAGTTATTTTAAATTATAAAAATCAAAGCAACCTTTTTGTTTTAAAATAGCCGTTACATCCAGACTAACTTTATCATAGATTGCTATTACTTTCATATCATCATCAGCCTCTTGAATTTGATCCAAAAAATTAGGATATTTTGACGTGCGATCACTTATATTCTTGCTATCCATAAATGCTGAATACGGATCTTTATTATAAACATCAAAATATTCTTTTTGTTTGTGATTAATTATATACGCAACAACAATATCCGCAGCAACACATTGATTCATATTGCGATGCTGGCCGTCTCTATCAACTTGAAGATAACATCTTTCAACAATCTGAATGGCTTGTTTTAAATCATTCGCACAAAAAGCAGGTTGTAATTCATCTGCTGCTGCTTGAATAACTTGATCTTCACCAGAAGAAGCATATATCGTTAATGGAAAGAGCATCATTAATAAAACCATTATAAATTTTTTCATTTATGCTCTTTTGTCCTTTATAATTCAATGAATTTCATTCGGATTAAAACAACCACCTTTGTGTAATACAAGGGCAACACGCATTGTGTCATTATAAAGTTTTTTACGCATTATTTCTGATGCTTTATTGTCGTATGAATATGAATTTCTATATTTAATTAATCTCAACTTTACATTATCTGGATTAACAAATTCTATATCTGAATAAGGGTCTGTCTCTCCATTTTTTTCAGCTTTGGTACGTTTCATTTTTACCAATCCACTGGTCATAAAATCCTCCAGAACGCATTGATTGATCTTATCAATTTCTGCATGCCTAGATGCCTTATAACAATCTTGCGTAATCCCAATCGCTTTGCGCAAATCATTATTACATAATGCTGGCTTTAACTCCTCGGCTGCATTTTGAATAATTTCATCTGAAACTTCTGTTTGTGCTTTGGCGGTTAATGGTACAATTACAAGTGATAAAGCAAGAACTATCTTTTTCATTAATTTTCCAAAAATTATATTTTTCAATCAATCATATAATAGAATAAAAAATATAATTTTTATAGAAAACTTTAAATCATACATCTAAATATATCATTAAAATCTAATAATCCAATGCTCCTATTTGATTTACAACCCCGTCATCGCTAAAACAGCGTCGGGATAACGATTACCCTCCACATTAAAACTTTCAACCATCAAACGTATTTTCTGAATTTCTTCTGAGGTCAGTTTCACATCCAATGCGCCGATATTCTCTATTAATCGATGCATTTTTGTAGTTCCAGGGATGGGAACAATCCAAGGTTTTTGCACTAATAACCATGCCAAAGCAATTTGTGCCAATGTTGCTTGTTTTTCATCAGCAATTTGTTGTAGCAATTCGATTAACCCTTGATTTTTCTGCATTGCTTCGGCGGTAAAACATGGAAAAACGCTGCGCAAATCTTTTGGATCAAAAGTAGAATTGGCATTTAAAGTCCCCGTTAGAAATCCTCTGCCTAATGGGCTGAATGGCACCAACCCTATACCCAATTCTGCACATGTTTCCAAAATTCCATCATGTTCCACTTGGCGTGTCCACAAAGAATATTCATTTTGCAAAGCAGAAACAGGTTGCACAGCATGCGCACGCCGAACCGTTTTTGCTGCAGCTTCTGACATACCAAAATATTTAACTTTACCTGCGGCAATTAATGCTTTGACTGTTCCCGCAACCTCTTCAATTGGCACATTAGGATCAACACGATGTTGATAAAGCAAATCGATATAATCTGTTTTTAATCGTTTCAATGAAGCATCCACAACCTGACGAATATGATCTGGATGACTATTAACGCCTTTGATCTGACCGTCAACAATATTAAACCCAAATTTAGTCGCAATCACCACTTGATCGCGAATGGGATGTAATGCCTCACCAACCAATTCTTCATTTTCATACGGACCATAGACTTCGGCGGTATCAAAAAAATTAATTCCTTGATCGGCAACTTGACGAATAAACGTAACAGCATCTAATTTGATGCCACCACTATATCCCCACCCCATACATCCATATCCCAAAGCAGAGGCTTTTAATCCTTGTGTGCCTAATGAACGATAGTGCATACTTGTTTTCCTTATATTTTTAACAACTATACAAAGACTATCATTCTATAGGTAAAAAGATTAGACAAAAAATAAAGATATTATTATGAATAATAATCATCAATATAACTGTAACAATTAAGAAGAAATTTAAATTGCAGAATATTATCCCCTTTATTTAACAATAGATTTTGTCGCATTGATCTTTCTGTCGGCATATAAAACAACATCTTTGATAACCAGTTTTTGAACTGCTGATATCAAGCCTTCCATTATCTCGTAATTAGGTTCATGGTTTAGCGTTGGAAGTGATATTTTGTCATGTTGAATCTTTTTATTACTAATGCTATCACCCCATGAATATTTATGTTTTAAACTCTTGTTGATACAAGTTACTAAATATAACTGATTTAATTTACTCTTTCTTTTATCATCCTTCATATAAAGAACGAGATTATGACTATCATTTGAATAAAAATCTTTTTCTTGATAGGTTACAACGAATGTTTTTCCACCAATAAAAATACAATTCCCTTTATCTAAGTATTTATTATCATAAGAAATATAAGAACTGACGGCATTATTTTCACTACTTGCACATAAGTAAGGCGTTTGACCGCTATTTTCTTTAATATCTCTAGATAAAATATTTCTAGAATTCTTTATAGTGAATAAGTCAATAATATTGTGCTCTTCAAACATAATATTATTAAAATCATCCAAAGCTTTTTGCTCTTCTGTGGTTAGGGTATAATTCTTTAAACCCGTTACAGACAAATAAGCTTCAAGCTCTGCTACCCTTTCAGCTTCTAGCTCTGCTACCCTTTCAGCTTCTAGCTCTGCTACCCTTTCAGCTTCTAGCTCTGCTATAAAATTTTCTATAAAATCAAAATCTATTTTTCCGTTGTCAATAGGAAGTTGGATTTTTTGCGATTTAATAATATTCACATTAAAGCTAGAACTTCCCCAAGAAAACAAACTAAAAGCCCTTATCATTATAGCAATAAAAAAATGAGCATTTTTTTTATTAAATTTTTCAAACTTTGCTTTGAGTATTTTTATTTTATCACCAGTAAAATATGGTTTTTCTTGATAAAATATTGTAGCTGTATCTTGCCCAAAAGAAATTGTATTTGCTTCATTTAAATAAATATCATCTTCGTTTAGAAACCCTTTACTCCCATTATTTGTACCCATTCTTACTACATATGGATGTTTTCCATCTTTCAAAACAGATACTTTATTTGCATCAAACCGTTTTTTTGATGTTTGTACCTCAAACAAATCCCCAATTTTATACTCGCCCCACTTAACTTTTTTTAATTTCTCGTTAAGTGGGGATTCTACTTTCCCAAGGGTTTATTATTTCTCAGTAAATTACTGACCTCCCACGCCAAATAATCACTAACTGTTTTTTTGAAATCCTCCAAGGTTGGTTTTGTATCAATAGGTGCCGTTTGATTCCAATCTGCTCCGTTCGTTAGATCTATATGCCCTTCATAATATTCTGAATCAGTAAATAGTTTTAATTTACTTTTACCAAAACGCACCAAACTTACCAACTATTCATATCTGCCTTTGGCGTTATCCGTATCTTTTAAATTATTACTGGCTTTTTTACGATTGGTTCGTGTATATCCATCATTTGAAAAGTCAATAAATTTTACAATTTCGTCTTTCTCATGCTTTTCCCCTACTTTAAACACATAAACATAGGTCTGAACGCTGGACTTTCCAATAAATAAATCAATTGGCATTTTTATACTTGCCAACAACGTATGTTTTTCTAATATTCTTTTGTTATAGTCTTTGGCTTTGCCAGACCCAGCAGATCCTTGTATAATGATTGCGGCATATCCCCTGTTCATCATCCCCAGGGCTTGCTCTACAAAATTCATCCCATTGCCAGGGGCTGAATAAGGTGGATTTAATATAAAAGCATCCGCTGGAAAATTTTGAGACGTATCTCCAAAGCCATATTTCCCTGTAAAATCCACCAATGAATCCATATTTAAGATATTAGAACTGCCATCTCCCATTAAAATCATATTTAAGATTGCCAACATGTAAACACTGGGAAGCAATTCTATACCCAGCAATTGTTCAGCTTTGATCTTTATTTCTTTTTGATATAACGCATCAGGAGAGGTAATCGTTGCCCTTGCATCATTAAGCATTTCGTTCATGGCAGCCACCAACAAACCTGCCGAACCTGTGGCGAAATCCCAAACATAAGAATCTTTATTAACTCTTGTCAATTTCACTAATAGCGAAGCAACATAAGAGGGGGTAAGCACAACATCATTTAACTTATCTTGGGAGAAACCAAGCCAACTGTACATTTCATTAAACAGTTTTCCTGTAAAATCAGTGGTTAGGTTAATTTTGTAATAAATCCCTAAATCATCAATGATTTTAGTAAAAACACGTTTAAGTTGGCTTTCTCCATCTCCATTGGTAACCTTATTAAGATTTTCAGCAAGCAATACATTTTCAAACGCTCTATTAATAAAGTCTTTTTTTTCTTGTGGGATATGTTTTTCATTTAAAAATGATTTAATCTTTCTGACAATAATATCCCCATCACGGTAACCTTGTTCGTCTGATGATTTTAACTCTGATTTTTCAAGAGGTCTGACTTTGCCAGGGATACCAAGGGTTGCAATAATCGTCGCTGCAACAAGATAGACACGATCACTTTCTCCTAATCCTTTTTCATTTTTATAAATATCATTATTCAGCTTAACTAAACTGGCATCTATCTCTCTTTCACGTTGCTCTTTAAGTTTATTAATTTCCTCTGGCGATAGATTTAACGTTTTAATTTTTTCTATAAAGCTCTGAAAATTTTTCTTGGATAAAAAAGAAAAATCAGAATATTCACCTACTTTTTGTCCAATACCAAAATTAGATTTTGAAACATAGTAAACACCAATTTCATGAACAATTTTATTCCGTTCATCCTTATATCCTGTCATTCCAATCGCTATAATATCTGTATAACTGGTATGATGTAACAATGCGTTTGCATAATGAACAGCACCATTGACGGCATATGAATTAATATTTCCAAAAAGCTGTTCGTTTTTCGCATTTTTATTAGCAACTTGATTCTGGCTATCTAGTTTTACTAGCTTATCTTTATATCCTTTATATTCAATTAATATTGGATAATAATTCAATTGTTCATCTTGCAATAATAGCTTAGTATCTGGACGATTAGCGCCAACGCCACCTCTTTTAGAATGATAATCATTTAAAGCATTATCTATTTCAGCATTTAAAGATTCTTGCTCTAACCTATAAGGCAAATTATAGGATTTAAGCCAACCATTCCCTAGTTCTGCAATATTGGGTTCTATAGATTTTTTATTTTTTGTGTTCATCTTATTGTGTTATTCTAATTTCTTTAAATAATTGAATAAAAAATATTTTTAAGCTATTATAATTAGATGTGTTCCATAATTATCGTTGATTATTAATATAATATAACGATTTGAAAAATTTACACAAGTTCAGTAAATAATTGCCTAAATTTACCATTTCCATAACTTTGTTATTTCATTAGAAGTATCCTTTAATAATAGAATCCTCATCTAATAATATATAAAATTATATTTCTTTTCAGCGTATAAATTTATATAAAGAACCTTATCCATTTAATTTTATTTAAATAACTGATATGACCCAACTAAAATTCCACTGGACTAAACAAGCTCAACATAAAAATGCCCGTGCGGGAACGTTGCATACTGCGCATGGTGATGTTCAAACACCCACCTTTATGCCCGTTGGCACGGTTGGCACTGTCAAAGCCATGACAATGGATGCGGTTCGCTCTACGGGTGCTGGCATTGTATTGGGAAATACCTATCACTTGATGTTACGCCCTGGGGCTGAATTGGTTCATGAACTTGGGGGATTACATAAATTTATGGATTGGCCTGGCCCGATCTTAACAGATTCCGGTGGATTTCAAGTCATGTCTTTGGGGGATTTGCGCAAACTTGATGAAGATGGTGTTACTTTTCGTTCACATATTGACGGATCTGCACATCGGTTAACCCCAGAAAGTTCAACCGATATTCAATATTTGTTAGATGCTACTATAACCATGTGCTTTGATGAATGCCCGGCCTTGCCTGCCAGTTATGAGGCCATTGCTAAATCAATGCGAATGTCAATGCGCTGGGCGGAACGTTCACGCAAGCAATTTAAAAACCGCCCTGGTTATGCCCAATTTGGTATTATCCAAGGCGGTACTGAACCTGATTTACGTGCTGAAAGTGTCGAAGCCTTAACCAATATAGGATTTGAAGGCTATGCCATTGGGGGTTTGGCTGTTGGCGAACCTCAGGAACAAATGTTTTCCACCCTTGATTTTACCACCCATTTAATGCCGACAGACAAGCCACGTTATCTGATGGGGGTTGGTACACCTGATGATATGCTTGGGGCTATTGAACGTGGTGTGGATATGTTTGATTGCGTCATGCCCACCCGTGCTGGACGAACGGGTCGTGCCTATACCAGTTATGGCACGTTAAATATGAAAAATGCATGTCATATTCATGACCCCAATCCTATTGATCCAGAATGTGATTGTCTCGCATGTTCCAAACACAGCCGTGCTTACATTCACCATTTATTCCGTAGTAAAGAGATCCTTGGGGCAATGTTGCTGACATGGCATAATATTGCCTATTATCAACGCCTGATGCGTATTATACGACAAGCAATTATCGATGACAATCTTTCTGAAATTGCAGCAACATTACGTGCCAACTGGGCACAATAAAAATAGTTATAAAAAGTCAGTAATATTAAATTTATTTTTATAACCATGAAAATAAATTTAATATCATATACCGATAAATTAAAGGTTATATTTCACATTCATAGGAAATATCATGGGTTTTCGTTATAAACTGACCAAAAGATTATGTTACATATTTATAACTATTTTCATTATAGGGGTTACTATGATTAATACAAATAACGCAAAATCAACACCTTTACACGAAGCTGTTCGTAATCATGATGTCAAAAAAGTCATGGAACTTGTTAAAACAGAAGAAATAGAAGCACGCGATGAACAGGGCAGAACAGCATTAATGATTGCAACTCAACAAAACCATGCAAAGATTGCAAAAATATTAATTTTTGCTGGGGCGGATGTGAATGCCAAAGATAATATCCAAGATACACCTTATCTTCTGGCAGGTGCACAAGGGTATAACGATATCTTGAAATTGACCCTAGAGCATGGTGCAAATATCAAAGATACTAATCGCTTTGGTGGGAATACGATTATTCCTGCTGCTGAGAAAGGTCATCCAGAAACCGTCAAGATTTTATTAAAAGCTGGCGTTGATCCCAATCATATTAATAAACTAGGATGGACCGCATTATTAGAAACCATTATTTTAGGAAATGGGTCGCCTCTATATACTGAAATCGCTGATATTTTGATTAAGGGCGGTGCAGACGTAAATATCCCCGATGGCGAAGGCGTAACCGCATTACAGCATGCCAAGAAAAAAGGCTATCAAGAGATGGTTGATTTATTGATCAAAGCAGGCGCAAAAGAATAGCAAATCCAAGATTAAGCGCGATAAAACCTATATATGAATATAGGATAAAATCGCGTTTGATTTTATTAATTTAATCGTCATTGTTCTGTAATCTTAATCATATTTAAACAGTTTCTGAGTTTTTAAAATCTGTTAATGTTAAGTTAATTACAAACGTCCAATATTGGTTGAATAATCTCCCTCTCCATCTCTTTATAAACATTAGTTTCAAGGGTAATAAGATGGAAATTATTCCTGCTAATTAATATCTGACAATCGTAGAATTTATTCTTTTTTCTCTTGTTCTTTACGTGCTTTTATTTCAGGATTTTCTTGTGAAACCTGTTTTATTGAAATCATAAAATTATTAGGAACAAAATTCTGATCTTGTGATGCTTTATTAGGTTCAATACAACCCATATAAAAAGAAATCTGAACCGTGGGGTCTTTGTCCCATGTGTAAATATATTCTCCCTTATCACATTTCTCTTCATCAGAAGCTGGTGTCATCTTTTTTTCTAACAAAGTCAGATTTAAATCATTTTTAAAAATATTAGCATTCCAAGATGTAATAATACTATATGGCGTTAACGTTTCACGCTGTGCATCATCACTGACTAATGTAACAGAAGCATTACTCCACGGTTTTTGACGTTTGCGTAAACGGTTAATGATTTCAGCTTTTGCATTATGGATATTCTCTTTTTCTTCATCATTAAGTGTTCTGTAATATCCACCACCTCGACCAGAACCAGGAACCCAAGCATATTTATTATAATAATCAAGTTTCAGACTACTAACATACTCATAATGCTCTACAATAAGATTAAAAATACCCTTTTGATAAATGAGCTTTGCAGCTTCTGAAGAGTAATCATCCAATTCAACATCAATTTTAGTAAAAAAATCTTGTTTCCCAATAGGCTTATGCTCTGATAGCATTTGCATTGCGCTATTTAAAACATAAATTTAATCCTAATTTTCTTATGTAGTTAATACGTAACCATATTCCCAAGGTGAAGGTTTACTTTTCTCTGTTGGCTTACCATATAATGCATTTTTAGTAGGTGCATTGACAGTGTGATCTACGGCTTCAAATGCTTCAACACAAGTGACGTAAGTTATCATACAAAAAAAAGAAATCCCAATACTATACCATAAAATATATCGAAAGTTAGTTAAATCTATGAGTAATTTTCTTATAAGCCAAAATGGAGCATTAAGAATAAAATATATAATCATTTTAAGAAGTTGCATAAAAATTATTTTATCAAAACAAAAAAAATAGTTATAATCAAAGATCTTTAATATCATAATAGAAAATAAATTACATGAATGAATTAGAAAAATACCAATTTGAAATTTTAAAACGATATGTTCTAAATCCAAATGAGTTTGATCGATTGATCTTAGAATATAATTGGTCTCGCAATCAATTTGAAATTTTTATGAATATCTTAAACAATTTTGATGAAAAAGAGACTTTTACTTATCAAGATTTTGAAACTACTTTAAATAAAACACTTGGTATCAACTATCAAGGTACAAAAGTTATTATCACTTACTTATACAAAGCAAATCAATCTGACAAATTAGTATATAAATTTATTGAAAGTATGCGTAAAGAAGGTCGGCCTTTATCTTCAGAATATTTAAGCATAGAAAAAGAACTATTTGGCAAAAATATTGGTAAATAAAACGAAAGCTGTGGTCGACATTAACCACAGCTTCTCAAACCCTAGCCAGCAATCTTGGACATAAAATATCCAATGACCTGGTTATTATCGGTCAGTTCTGGATGGAAAGAGCTGACCAAGATATTCCCTTGTTCAGCCATGACAATTTTATCTTCGTAAGTTGCCAAGACTTTTACATCTTTGCCAACCGATGCAATATAGGGTGCCCGAATAAAGACGGAGGGAATGGCTTTGCCGACGTTCTCGATATCCAAATCCACTTCGAAGCTATCAATTTGACGACCAAAACCATTCCGCGTTACCGCAATATCGATCAGGTTTAATGGTTTCAATTTCTCTCCACCATCCGTAATGCCAGAACCGCACAAGATTAACCCCGCACAAGTTCCAAATACAGGATTGGTTTTGGCAAATTCCTGGATCGGTTCATATAAATTCACTTGTTGAATCAAACGACTGATCGCCGTTGATTCACCACCAGGAATAATCAGCCCTTGAACCGTTGCCAGATCAGCTGGAGTTTTAACGGCAATTCCTTGTCCGCCCAGTTGATTAATCTGACTGATATGTTCACTGACCGCCCCTTGCAGGGCTAAAACTCCAACTTTTTTAACCATTTTATTCGCTTCTATCTTGCATACGATCTGAACCGCTTAGATTTTTCATCTCAATGCCTTTCATAGCCTCGCCCAAACCTTTTGAAATTTCAGCAATCATTTTGTAATCTTCAAAATGGGTAGTGGCCTGCACGATTGCACGGGCAAATTTTTCTGGATTGTTGGACTTGAAAATACCTGATCCTACAAAGACACCATCCGCACCCAAAGACATCATCAAAGCCGCATCAGCTGGGGTTGCAACACCACCCGCAGCAAAATTTACAACAGGAAGTTTTCCCAATTCTTTAACTTGCTTTAACAATTCATAAGGGGCACCCAAATCTCTGGCAATAACCATCAATTCATCTTCTGACGCACCAACCACTTCTTTAATTTGTCCCTGCACCATACGCATATGACGCACGGCCTCAACAATATTGCCTGTGCCTGGTTCGCCTTTGGTACGCAGCATAGAAGCCCCCTCGCCAATACGGCGGAGTGCTTCACCAAGATCACGACAACCACAAACGAAAGGCACAGTATATTGGCTTTTCAATAAATGGAATTCATCATCAGCTGGGGTTAATACTTCACTTTCATCAATATAATCAACACCCATTGCCTCCAACACACGGGCCTCGGCAATGTGACCGATACGTGCTTTTGCCATTACAGGAATGGTTACCGCATTCATCACTTCTTCAACAATGGTTGGATCAGCCATACGAGCAACCCCACCCGCCGCACGAATATCAGAAGGAACCCGTTCCAAAGCCATAACCGCCACAGCACCTGCTGCCTCGGCGATTTTTGCTTGTTCAGCGTTAACAACATCCATAATAACGCCGCCCTTTTGCATTTGCGCCATGCCACGTTTTACGGTATCTGATCCAATTTTTTTGTTCATTTTTCTCTCCATTAACAAATTAACGGTATCATGAAGAAAAAAGAGTAAAAAGAAAACATCCAATTGGATTGTTTTTTACCCATCCAATTTTAAACAATAACTAACAATGCAGTCTATATTTCCTAAATATCAGTCCACTATACTGCAAACGGATTATCTTTATCACTGCTTTCAATTTATATGAAAAAACATATTGACTAAGAGTGCACTCTCAAATTTAGGATGATGATAAACGCTTAATTTTTCTTGTAAAAGGATGACAATATGCAGATGTTTTCGGCAAAGAAACTAATCTTATTGGGTTTATTAAACAGTCTGCTGTTTGGTTATCCTTTAATGTCAATCAAAGGTGCAGGCATGTCAAATAAGACCCAAAATTTTTATAGAAGTAGTCAGGTCTCTAGCCAAAAAATCACATTTTACAATCAGTATCATATGAAAGTTATAGGCAACTTATTCATACCTAATGATTTAAACAAAAATCAAAAATATCCAGCAATTATTGTCGGACACCCCATGGGTGCCGTCAAAGAGCAAAGTGCCAATCTGTATGCCACCAAAATGGCCGAACAAGGATATATTACGCTGTCCATAGATTTATCATTTTGGGGCGAAAGCGAAGGAACCCCAAGAAACGCAGTATCCCCAGATATTTATGCTGAAGATTTCAGTGCTGCGGCTGATTTTTTGGGCAGTGAACCATTTGTTAACAAAGAGAAAATTGGTGTTATTGGTATTTGTGGCAGCGGCAGTTTTGCCATTAGTGCTGCCAAAATCGACCCAAGGCTAAAAGCAATCGCAACGGTCAGCATGTACGATATGGGTGCTGCCAATCGTCATGGGCTGCGTCATTCTTTGTCACTGGAACAAAGGAAGCAGATTTTGCAACAAGCCTCTGCACAACGGGATGTTGAATATGCTGGTGGTAAAACTAAATATACCAGCGGCACACCTGAAAAAATAGACCAAAATTCTAGCCCTATTGAACGTGAATTTTACGATTTTTACAGAACACAAAGGGGTGAATTTATTCCTAAAAATCAAGATCCAGCTACAAATACGCATCCGACGTTAACCAGCAATGTTAAATTTATGAATTTCTATCCTTTTAACGATATTGAAACCATCTCTCCTCGCCCAGTTTTATTCATTACTGGCGATCATGCTCATTCACGTGAATTTAGCGAGGATGCCTATCAAAAAGCAGCAGAACCTAAAGAGTTATACATCGTTCCAAATGCGGGCCATGTCGACTTATACGACCGTGTTGATTTAATTCCTTTTCAAAAAATCACAAGTTTCTTTGATCATTATCTAAAGTAAATAGAACAACGGTTACTGCATCAAATATTATGTGGTAATCGTTTATTCAAGTATGTATCCTTAACGAATATACTCATTTATTTTTTTATAAAAACACCCTATTTGCTGTCATCATTAAATGTAAAACACTCTTTTCAAAACGCATTTGTTCATTCAAAACTTAATTGACTATTTATATTTATGTTCTACAAGAATTCGCGTTTATATGTAAATTTTGGAAAAGTTTTTTTCTTTGCTTTTACTTAATATTTTTTTTATTTAATAGCAATTTGTAATCTTTTGATATTAAGTAATAATTTACTTTACTTTTATTTTGTTTAAAGCAAATTTATGTGGAATCTTCCTTTATCTTCGTCCAAACCTCGATATCAGCAGGTTATTGACTTAATTGAACAAGCAATAATGAATGGACAATTATCACCTGGGGAGCGGTTGCCATCTGAACGGCGGATGAGTGTTTTGTTACAAGTTAATCGTTCAACCATTATCCGTGCATTAAATGAACTCACTGATCGAGGAATTATTATACGTAAAATTGGCAGTGGCTCTTTTGTTAATCCTGATAAATGGGGAGTGCAGGCCCACCCCTTAATGAATTGGCAGCCTTTGAAATCTGCGTATACTCAATTTCCCAAAGATGAATACCAATTACGCGTTCAACATTTACGTAAAGATGCTATAAAATCCAAAAAACCAATTCAAGATATGGCAACGGGTGATTTGGCCCCTTCTCTTTTCCCTAATCTTAACCTAACAGACCTACCGTTAAATCAATTACTGTCGCTTGAGCAAGATGAAGAAACTACACGATTGGGGCTGTATTCTTTTCGTCAAGCTGTGCAAAATCATATGCAGCAACGACTGGGATTATCCGTTGATTTATCAGAAATTCTGATTACGACTGGCACGCAACAGGCATTATTTCTAATTTCACAAACATTATTAAAACCTGGTGATCGCATCGGAGTTGAAGCCCCATCCTCGTTTTATCGTTTACCTATATTCCAAGCCACAGGATTACGGATTTGTGCCCTGCCCATGGATGAACACGGAATAACCCTGGCAGGATTAAAAGAACTGGTTGAAAAACATCCGATTAAAATGGTGTTTGTAAATCCTTTGTTTCAAAATCCAACGGGGACTTACATTCCACTCAAACGCAGGAAACAGATTTTAACCTATTGCCACCAATACCAAATCCCCATCATAGAAGATGACGCATGCAGTATGCTATCCTTTTCCCCAACCATTGATATCACCCCCATTAGGGCCCATGATACCCATCAACAAGTAATCTATATGGGGTCTTTATCCAAATATATGGGCAAAAATATTCGCGCGGGTTGGATTATCGCCCCCAAAGCCATTATTGCCCAGTTGGCGCATATTCGCCAACAAATTGATGGAGGGTTAAGTGTTTTACCGCAATTATTGGCCGAACATTATTTACGGCATCAATTAGATCAACATTGTGATTGGTTGACATCGCAGTTATCCCAAAAATCCATACAATTATGTCAATGGTTACAAGATTTTCACGCACAAGACCTTTCTTTTACCCCACCGCAAGGGGGATTATATTGTTATGCTAAATTTCACGAAAATCAAATCAAAGCAATGCCCAAAATATTACAAAATTGGCTGGATCAAGGAATAACCATTGCCAAGGGCGAGGAATTTGGTGGAAAAGCAGGAGAGATCCGTTTTAATATTTCCCAATTCTGATCAGCTTTTGATATGATATGCCAATCCATATCAAAATCATCTGTATTCAAATAATTAAGCCAAAGGCATGGTTGATTTTTCAATAATAGGAATTGGTTGATCGGATTTTCCTTTTCCCCTCACCCGATCCACCCAACATTTTTTTAAATTTAATTCCGCACGCGACGATATATTAGGCCCCAGATAAATTTTCTTTAGATAATTATGAGATTTTTTATCTTGATCATATTGATCGGCCAGATCAACTGCATATTCAACATATACCCTTTCATTATTTCGTTGTATGATTGTATCAAAGATTGAGGTCATATATAAAATACGGCATTCTGCCTCTTCTTCAAATGCAGCGTGTTTGGTTAAGTAAATAATGGGTAATAAAATAGTGGCCAAAGCATCATAGATCTCGTTTTGTTGGCAAATTCCGTCTTGTTCGATTAGGTCAACAATCTTTTTGATACTCTCTTTTATTTTATTCAGTTCGTTTTTGACATCTTGGGTAATTTTATTTATTTTCTCACTATATTCCAACCATGTTGTTTCGGGATCTTTGTCATCATTTTTTAAATAAAATGACAGTTTGCTTTTCTGTGCCACACTGATGTAATCCGTTCGTGGATTCATGTAGATACATCGAAATAAGGGTAATTTCTCTGATATTCTTTTTCGATCTTTTTGATCCGTCTTTACTGTTGAATAATCTTCTGAAATTTATGGTTTCTGTATGCTATTCATAGCTTTTGTCATTCCACCAGATAGCGAAGCCATATTAATATAAGATAGGGTTTGTGGATCCAGCGCAGCGTTAAAAAATGATGGGGCGACCACCAGACTGATCCCAGAGCCGTCAACATGATCTGTTTTTCCATACAGTCTGAATTGATTTAACGAATTTTCGTTCAGCGTAAAACTGGTTAAAAATGCCAACAAATCTGTGTTATAATTGGATGGAATATTTAATTCATTTAATAAGACTTTGCCCTCTGATGGATCATTCATATGATTGGCAACGCCCAAATGAAAACTGCCATTTTTAATGATAATCTCAGCGACCTTGGCACTGGTATAATGTGCGAATTGATCCTCTGCTTGTATTAAATTTGAGTGGGAATTAATATGCAAGCTGCTCCATATATTTGTTACACAGTCCTGGATATCTGTCAGACTGAAAATTAAATCTTTGCCTTTTGATAATTCACCCTTTAATTGATTCCCTAACAGAAAAACAGCGACTTGCTGAATGCTATAAATCGCTAGATCTCTTTGATAATTACCTGCTTCAAAGTCACACTGAATTTTGATTATTTCTTTAAAATGCTGCCTTGCTTGCTCTACTTGCCCTGCTTCATCAAAAGAAAGACCTAAATAGAATTGTGCCCAAACATATAACTGTTTGTCATCGTTGCGTTGAATATTAGCCCAATGCTGTCTTGCTTGCTCTACTTGCCCTGCTTTATTAAAAGAAAGACCCAGATTGAATTGTGCCAAAGCATATAACTGCCGATCATCGTCGCGTTGAATATTGGCCCAATGCTGCCTTGCTTGCTCTACTTGCTCTGCTTTATTAAAAGAAAGACCTAGATTCAATTGTGCCAAAGCATATAACTGCCGATCATCGTCGCGTTGAATATTGGCCCAATGCTGCCTTGCTTGCTCTACTTGCTCTGCTTTATTAAAAGAAAGACCTAGATTCAATTGTGCCTTAGCATAGTACTGTTTGTCATCGTCGCGTTGAATATTTTCCCAATGCTGCCTTGCTTGCTCTACTTGCCCTGCTTCATCAAAAGAAAGACCTAGACCGAATTGTGCCTCAGCATAGTGCTGCTGATCATCGTCGCGTTGAATATTTTCCCAATGCTGCCTTGCTTGTTCTACTTGCCCTGCTTCATAAGAAGAAAGACCTAGACAAAATTGTGCCAAAGCATAGTGCTGTTTGTCATCTTCGCGTTGAATATTGGCCCAATACTGCCTTGCTTGCTCTACTTGCCCTGCTTTATTAAAAGAAAGACCTAGACAAAATTGTGCCCAAGCATAGTGCTGCTTGTCATCGTCGCATTGAATATTTTCCCAATGCTGCCTTGCTTGTTCTACTTGCCCTGCTTTATTAAAAGAAAAACCTAGATAGAATTGTGCCTTAGCATATTGTTGCTGATCATCGTCGCGTTGAATATTGACCCAATGCTGCTTTGCTTGTTCTGCTTGCCCTGCTTTATAGCAATCACGACCCAGATCAAATTGTTTTTCTGCGTACGTCTTTTTGTTTTCATCTTTTTCTGGATCACTCATGTATATAGCTTCTCTTTATCGCGGGGAAAGTTACGCATCGGCCCCCTACATATATATCGGGTTTTTGATTAAAAACGGTTCTTTCTGCTATTTTTTAATCAACACCGACCCGTTGCAAAATAAAATTGAGATCGTAATAAATACTAATAATATATGGTTGTATTCGCAAGGCCCCTTAATTGAATAACATCGTTAATTAATTTAGTTATAAATGATGCTGTATAAAAATACCTGTGTTGTCGTATATACCCACAGGTAATTGTACACAGGGCTTTTGCTTAAAAAATTATCGCAACAATAATGCTGTCAAATACATGCCCAAGGCAAAGAAACTGTGAGCAATCAAATTTAAAATACGCACAGTCCAGGCATTAGGTAATTTTGATGCCGCAAATCCAATACCCAGGCCTGGTTGCAATAAAAACCACCCCGCCCCAACGGTCAAAATACCCCAGATCCAAGCAGGTAAAAAGGTCGGGTTGGTAAACCATGCCGCGCCACCATATAGGGCGAAAATAATACCGTATAAAATTCCGACTAAATAATGGCATGTCCAACCCAAAGCCAGCTCGTGCTGATAGGGTTCGGCCTGATTGATATCATTGTGGAAAATTTTCCCACTTTTTAAATGCCAAAACCATCGTCCAATCGGTGCCCAATTTGATTGCGATTGTCCTGGCAAAGTGCCAAAAACGACATCCCAAATATCCATCACAACCGTGGCACCCACCCCAATCAATACCCCACCAACAATAATATTCATTTTCCTGTTCCCAGACCTACATGATTAAAATTTATTCTTAGCCAGTCTATATTAAATTAACAAGACGATTTTTCTTTTTGAAATCTTAATATTATCAACTCTTTGATAGGCCAGTTACGAAGTAATCCAAAGCACACAATACGCTAATGTCTGTTATAAATTTGTCGAACAAGAAATTACTGATAAAATCTAAGTAATATTATAAATTTAATGACATATATTAATATGTTTGATAAAATATAAGTATATACTATAAAATTATACGTATATTTAATTAAAATATGTATTTCTACAAATAAATACCAATACATATTTATCTTATTTGAAACAATTATTTCATTTAGACTTCTATTTTAATTAGAACAGTTATCTTAAAGGAATTTATTATGTCTACACAATCTTTGCCTAATAATGCCAATTTGGCTTGTACATCGCTTATTATTAAAGACAAATCCAACAATGTTTATCACGGCAGAACGTTAGAATTTTCCGTCGATTATCCTTCTTATCTCAGCTTTTATCCATGCAACACCGTTTTTACCACCGTAGCCCCTGATAATTCTGCTGGTCTGACCTTTACCTCCAAATATAATATTTTGGGCATTACCATGCCTGCATCTAGTAAAGATGACCTTTGCTTTATTAATGGTTTTAATTGCGCTGGATTGGCTTTTGCCGCAAATATGTACAGCAGCTCTGTCACTCCAGATTTAAATCCAGAAGATTACTGCCGTTCGATCCCTGTGATCAAAATTGGGGATTGGGGTCTTGCCAGTTTTGCCACCGTGGACGAAGTTAAAGCAGCATTGCAAAAACAACCTGTATGGTCACCTGTTTTAGCCTCTATTGGTAATCGCACATCGCCTTTCCATTTTATCTTTTACGATAAAACTGGAAAATCAATTGTTATCGAATATGATAATAAGAAATTAAATATTTACGATAATCCAACAGGCGTCCTGACCAATGGTCCCGAATTTCCATGGCATCTAACAAACCTGAATCATTATACGATGTTAACAAACAAGGATGTGCCAACTTCAACAGCGTTGGGGAATCTTACATTGAAACAACCAGATTTAGGAAATTCTACTGCGAATTTACCTTCTGATGAAATGTCTGTTGGTCGATTTGTTAGAGCTGTATATTATTCGTCTTTTGTTAATAAAGTGGATAACCCTGATACAGCCTTAGTGGAATTATCCCATATTATGAATAAATTTGACCGTCCCAAAAATATTACTGTTGGCACAGACGGAGTTTACGAATATTCGGAATGGACTGCCCTTGCTGATTTAAGTCGTGGCGAGTTATTTATTCGGACTTATAACGATATCAATTATACGAAATATAGTTTATGCGACTTTAGATGTAAGCATGTACCCTATCATACCCAAGTAATTTAATTGTCATTAAACAATTACTTCTTTGAATATTCATTATAAATCCTAAAAACGATCATTGTTGTGGTGTTTTTAGGATTTTACCTTAATTCGAACTTTACAATTTTACTTTTAAAGAAGATTCAATAAAGGCATGAATATAGGGTAAATCCTGATCTTTCTTTCGCACCCCAACATGAATATGTTTGGCAATACCTACTTTGCCCAAGCGCACTGGGGTTATTTTAAATTTTTGCATATTTTCTAAAACCAGCCACAAAGGTAAAGCCGTCACCCCACGATGGCTTTCAACCATTTGCAAAATAATATCCGTGGTTTCAATCGTTTTGTGTTGGCTGGGCACAATCCCCGCGGGAATTAGAAATTGACTATAAATATCCAAACGATCTGTCGGTACTGGATAGGTTATCAATACTTCGTTCAACAAGTCAGCAGGTTCGACAGTTTTCTTATGTTTTAAACTATGGTTTTTACCAATCACCAGCACCTGTTCATAATCAAAAACAGGTTTAAATTGCAAATCTGTCTTAAACACCGGATCAGGGGTGACCAACAAATCAATTTCGTAGTTTTCCAGTGCATCCAATCCACCAAATTTAAATTTTTGCTTCACATCGATATCAATATTTGGCCAAGCCTCTAAATAAGGGGATACCACCTTTAATAACCATTGATAACAAGGGTAACATTCCAAACCAATACGCAATGTACCCGCTTTTCCCGCAGCATATTGCTGCATCATCATTTCCCCGTGATTTAGCTGGGGTAGGATACGATTAGATAAAGCAAGCAAATACGAACCTGCTTGGGTTAAACGTAAATAACGTCCATCCCTGATCCACAAAGAAACCCCTAATACCTGTTCTAATTTCTTCATTGTATGGCTTAGCGCGGACTGGCTAAGGCATAATGTATCTGCGGCCTTGGTTAAAGATTTCTGTTTGTCTAATTCTTGAATAATTTCCAAATGAATCCGCTCTATCATATTCCCTGCCATACTATGAATAATATTCATCGTTCAATGAATTAATATCATTTTCATTTCTAGATTATTCTTCATATCATACCCCTAATTTCACTCAAACAGGAAAATATATCATGGTCACTACACATAATTTGGGATTTCCACGCATCGGTGGGAAAAGAGAACTCAAATTCGCCCTTGAATCTTATTGGAATGGCTCCATCACCCAATCAGCACTATTACAAACTGGTGTTAATTTACGAAGCACACATTGGCAGTATCAAAAAAATCTTGATTTTATTCCTGTTGGTGATTTCTCTTATTATGACCATGTGTTAGATATGAGTTTTCTGTTGGGTAATATCCCAACCCGTTCCATCAAAGATCAAGATACAAGGTTAGATCAATATTTTCGTGTAGCCAGAGGCCGTTCTGCCAATGACGAACACAATGAAAACTCTGTTTTCGCTGGTGAAATGACAAAATGGTTTGACACAAATTATCATTTTATTGTTCCAGAGTTTACCAAAGAGACACATTTCACCCTGAATGCAGAACATTTACTAGCCCAGATCCAAGAAGCACAACATATTAATCCTGCTATCAAACCTGTATTGGTTGGGCCAGTCACTTATCTATCTTTAGGAAAGACTTATGGAGATTTAAACAAACTTGACTTGTTGCCCCAATTGGTTAAAACCTATGCTGAACTATTATCGTTGTTGGCACAGCGTCAAATTCAATGGGTACAGTTAGATGAACCGATTTTAGTCACTGAATTATCCAAAGAATGGCAAGATGCGTTTCTGTATACTTATAAACACCTACAAAATGACCAATTAAATATTCTTGTAGCGACTTATTTTGGTCAATTACAGGATAATCTTGAGATTTTATGCAAATTACCAGTACAAGGGGTGCATTTGGATACGATCAACGGATTTGATGAAATACAATCCCTAATTGATACCATTGACGCGAATAAAATTATTTCCCTAGGTATTATTAACGGACGCAATATATGGAAAAGTGATTTAAATACTATTTTAGATTGGTTAGAACCTATCTATCAAAAATTGGGCAAGCGGTTATGGATTGCCCCTTCATGCTCTTTATTACACGTACCTGTTGATCTGCAAAATGAAAGCAAAATAGATCCACAAATAAAATCATGGATGGCTTTTGCCCTACAAAAACTCGATGAACTGACTATCATTGCCCACGCTCTTAAAGATGGTCGCACCTCTGTAAAACAGGATTTGAACGATAATCACCAAGCCATTCAAAGCCGTAAAACATCAACCCTTACCCATAATCCCCACGTGCGTGACTTGTGTAAAACCATAACTCCAGAGCTTGGAAACCGCAACAGCCCTTATACAGAACGGTTTAAAATCCAGCAAAAAATTCTAAATTTACCCATTTTCCCCACAACAACGATTGGATCTTTTCCACAAACATCAGATATTCGTAAAGCCAGAAATCAATTTAAAAAAGGCAATATCGATTTCCAAACCTATGAAGCCGCAATGCACAAAGAAATTGCTCTTTGTATTCAACAACAAACAGATTTAGATTTGGATGTCTTTGTTCACGGTGAGGCAGAACGCAATGACATGGTCGAATATTTTGGTGAACAATTAGAAGGATATGTTATCAGTCAACACGGATGGGTGCAATCATATGGTTCACGTTGCGTTAAACCCCCCATTTTATATGGTGATATCCACCGTAACCAAGCTATGACCTTGCCTTGGATTAAATATGCCCAGTCATTAACCGATAAAACAGTTAAGGGCATGTTAACAGGCCCAGTAACGATTTTAAACTGGTCTTTTGTTCGCGATGATCAACCCAGATCAGAAACCTGTTATCAACTGGCCTTGGCCATCCGCGCAGAAGTATTGGATTTAGAACAAGCAAATATTAAAATCATTCAAATTGACGAAGCAGCTTTAAGAGAGGGATTGCCCCTTCGGCGTTCACAATGGGATAATTATTTGTCATGGGCGGTGGGTGCGTTTCGTATCGCAGCGAATGGGGTAAAGGATCAAACCCAAATTCATACCCATATGTGTTATTCAGAATTTAATGATATTATTGCAGCTATCGCCAAGATGGATGCGGATGTAATTACCATTGAAACCTCACGTTCGAATATGGAGCTGCTGGAAGTATTTGAAGAATTCAACTATCCTAACAGTATAGGCCCTGGTGTGTATGATATACATTCCCCCAATATTCCATCCAAAGCACAAATTATTGCCCTGATGGACAAAGCCAGACGATTAATTCCTGTTCAGCATTTATGGGTTAATCCAGATTGCGGGTTAAAAACTCGCCAGTGGTCAGAAGTTATTCCTGCATTACGTCACATGGTTGATGCTGCCAAACAATTGCGCAAATCAACTATTAATAGTGATTTTTATTCATCCATCATACGTCATTAAAAACTTGATTAAAAATAAATCTTAATTTTATAGTGACCCCTCTTTCATCGTGAAAGAGGGAATTTATTTAAAGTCTTTATGCATGCCTTCTAATTCTACTGTATCTTACCGTTTACAATCCATTGACATGTTACGGGGACTGGTCATTTTAATCATGATTATTGACCACATACGTGAAACCTTTTATTTACACTTACAGCTTTCAGATCCTATTGACATTTCTTCTACAGAACCTGCTTTATATTTCAGTCGTTTTATCGCGCATTTATGCGCCCCTGTCTTTATCTTTTTAACAGGATTATCTGCATATTTATACGGACAAAAACATTCCAACAAATACCATATCAGTAAATACTTGCTGGTACGGGGTTTATTTTTGGTGATATTGGAAATTACAGTCATTAACTTTGCGTGGACTTTTCAATTCCCACCCCATAAAATTTTTTTACAAGTTATCTGGGCGATTGGATTAAGTATGATTGCCCTATCTGCCCTGTTATGGTTGCAAAAATCCCTTCTTCTTCTGACCGGAATTGTGATTATTGCTGGCCACAACTTACTGGATTCAATTCATTTTTCCCCTCACTCTGTTTTTTATATTCCTTGGGCCATCTCACACGATCGCTGTTGGGTTACGCTCAATAATTTTATGGCCTCGCGCACCTCTTATCCAGTATTACCGTGGATCGGCGTTATTTGTGTTGGATATTATTGTGGGCAGTGGTTTAATAAATCATATTCACCCCGTCAACGTCATAGAAACCTGATAATTACTTCGATTAGTTTACTTGGATTATTTACTGGGTTACGAACAATTAATATTTATGGCGATAAATCGTGGCATTATGGAAATACAACCGTAGAAACAATAATGAGTTTTTTAAACATTACCAAATATCCGCCTTCATTACTTTTTTTATTAATTACATTGGGGACAGGGTTATTCTTGCTGTGGACATTGGAACGAAAGCAACATTTTTCAATCTTGAAATATTTAGCCGTCTTTGGCAGCGTACCATTATTTTTTTATATTATTCATCTTTATAGCTTGAAAATTATGTACTTAAGTGCAGAGTATCTTTTGGGAAAAAACAAAGGGGAGTATTTTGGTTTTGACCATGTTTGGCAATTATGGGGATGCTGGCTTTTTTTAGTGCTTTTACTGTATCCTTGCGTTAAATGGTTTTCCAATTATAAAGCAACACACAAGCATCTTTCTTGGTTAACCTATTTGTAGCGAGTGCGCATTATGAACAAAAAACGCACCTGTAAAGCATGGGTTCCACCAATTATAGTATTACACTCTTTGGGCTGCACCTGTGCTTATTGTAATGATTTAGATGAAAAAGCCAAGAAAAAACACGGCTTTTGGGCAGACAGTGTTACCTCTATCATAAATCGTAGTGTTTACGAATACAGACGCTTTAATGGTGTTCAACAAATCCCCAAATATACCAAAGAATGGGGGTATGGATTTATGGCAAATTTTCAATCAGGATTCACAACAGGCCTGGTTGGATTGGGTCTAGATGCACAAAGCTACACAGGTATTAGATTAGATTCCAGTGGACGCATAGGACGCATTCGATTGTTAAGTGTAAGCAAAAATGGTCGTGTACGTTCAGTTTATAATCGCACAGGCGGCGCGGCAAAACTGAAAATTTCATCGACCATTTTCAAATATGGAATTATGCGTCCTAAGACCCCTATCTTCAGTTCTTCTGATATGCGATTATTACCTGAAACCTCGACAGGGTTTTTAATCACCAGCAATGAGCTTAAAAATCTTAACGTCCAAATTGGTCGTTTTACCGCCAGTGCTGATCGAAATGCCAATTCCAGTCATGGAGATATGGTGGTAAATTATCTAAATCCAGCTTATCAAAATGGACGCTATTTTGATTTTATAGGGGGCACCTATAAAGGATTTAAATCCCTTGCATTAAGCACCTATATCGGGCGATATGAACATAATTGGCTAACCTGCTATGTCAGTGCAAATTACGGATATACCTTTAAAAACACAGATCGTTTAATCCTTGATTTCCAAGGATACCACAGCAAAAACATTGGTAAATCCTATGCAGGTAAAATCAATAATACAACAGGCAGTATCCTGGGGACTTATCAAACCGGCCCGCATCACTTTAGTTTGGCATATCAAAAAGTACACGGTGATACTCCTTTTGATTATGTCACACGTGGGGCGATTTGGCTGGCTAATTCAACCCAACTGTCGGACTTTAATGGCCCTCATGAACAATCATGGCAAATTAAATATGAATTAGATATAAGTCATTGGGGAATTAAAGGGTTGGTAATTAACAATGCTTTTATTCGTGGTACAGGAATTAATGGCACCAAAATAGATAAAAATAACGGATATTATTGGCTGGGATATGGTAAAAATGGGCATCATTGGGAATATGAATTTTCCGCCAAATATGTTGTTCCCAAAGGGATAGCAAAAAACCTAACAATTATATTTAAACAAAGTATTCACAAAGCCAACAAAGCCCAAGCAGAATTAAACACCAACCAGACCCGAATTGCCATAGAATATCCATTAATTTGGTAATTCTACTAATAAATTATTGATTAATAATTACCGAGCTTTCTTACGGAAAAAGTCAGCAATTATTGCGCTTAGTCCCCGCCATATTCCCAATATTTGCATTTGGTGGCGACGGTACAAATACAAATGTGCCAATTGAGCGATCAATCCCTTAACTGCCATGCGATTGCCAAATGTTCCAAAAGAGGCATAACGACCAACGCTGACCAAAGCACCGTAGTCTCGATATTCAAATGGGGGAATATTAGGACGTCCATCGATAATATCTCCAAAATATTCACTAAGGTAAATGGCCTGTTGACTGGCAACCTGGGCAGTAGGAGGCAGTGGTTTGTTCTGCATCTGCGAACAGTCACCGATGGCAAAGATATCCGCATTATCCAACAGTTGGAATTTATTATTTACCACTAATTGAGAAATCTTGGATTGTTCGACACCAGCTAATTGCTGCAAGACATTTGGTGCTTTCACCCCTGTCGTCCAGACCACTTGATCGGCGGGTAAAACCTCGCCCGATTCTAAAACAACGCTATCTTTGGTTACCTCAGCCACACGTTGTGATAACAATGTGCGAATACCAATACCATTCATTGTTTCTTTTACAGCCTGACTGATTTCTTGTTTAAAGCTGGGCAATACACGATCACCAGACTGTACCACCGTTAAATCAATGTTTTTGGCAAAATCATGATCTGAGTATTGTGCAGATTGTTTTAATTCGTTAATGATTTCACCACTTAGCTCAACGCCTGTAGCCCCAGCCCCAACCACAACTAAATAATGTTTTTCTTCTAAGATAGCAGCTTGAATAATATAATTTTTTAGATCGTCGTAAAATCGTAATGCTTTTCCCAGATCATCAATGGTATAAGCGTAATCTTTTACCCCTTTTGTATTAAAATCATTGGTTTGACTGCCCAAAGCAACAACTAAATAATCAAAATTTACGTGACGTTCTGGTAAGATCTTTTTGCCATATTTATCCACATAAGCTGCTAACGTTATTTTCTTGTTTTTAATGTTTAGCTCTGACACTTCGCCAGGTTCAAACACAAAATTATATCGTTTTGCCTGTATCAAAAAAGGGATCCCTTGTTCAGAAGGCGCATTACTGCCTGCGGCAAACGTGTGTAACATGGGTTTCCAAATATGAAGTTCATTTTTATCAATTAAACATAACTGGTATTTGGAATGATCAATTTTTCGAGTAACACGACTTAAAAACTCGAGCCCTGCTATTCCACCTCCGAGTACTACAATTCGTTTTTTACGCATATTCGTGTTCCTTAAATTAGATTTATGTATTTGAATGGTTGCTGAACATTCATAAAAAAAGTTTTAAATTCAATTTACTATCAGATACTGTGGATTAATTATTATTTTTACTCATATATAATAATTAAAGAATTATGATATTTATGTAACTTTTTTAATCAGCTATCTTATACCGTTAAAAAAATATGACAAGATTAGTACTATATTTGATTTAAATGATCCATTGCAATTTTAATCACAACTTTACGAATTTTCATAGGATTATTCATACAACAACACGGACGATGAATATCAGTTGGAAAAACAATCAAATAACTACCTGGTATTTGCTTAATAAAAACTTCATGTTCGGCAGCCTCATAAAATAATATATCTTGTTTAGGCATTAATGATTTAAAAAGAGTGTTATTTCCCAGATCAGGTGCCACACCGATATACTCAATGCCGGAAACACAATAATGAATATCTAAATATTTGGCATGAGCTTCTGGTTTAGCCGTGTCTTTATGATAAGTCATCCTATCAATAATTTCAGCAAATATACGATCCCCATCGATTGGGACTTTTCCAGCTGACAGAACCTCAAAATTGGTTTGTCGTAAAAATGTTAATCCTTTTTCTATAATCTTTGGTAGCGGAAAAGGACTAGGTGTTGAAAGATGACCAGCAATCATAATATTTCCCCCTTAAATTTAACTCATTGCACTGATTACTGTTGTTAATAAACCATATTTTGTGACAGCTTTACAAAACCTTATTGATATTTCTTATAACCACTTCTACATTTAACTGAAACTCTCTTTCATAACGCAAGATATTATGAACACCAATATCATTCTTAAATCGAAAGAATTGTCACAATGAAATTTAAAGCTTTTTCTGCAGCAATTTTATTAACGCTTGCAGTCAGTGGTTGTTCAACACAACCCTTGACCTTTAATCAACTAGGCGATTTCACAACATATCCCTTAAACACAAATACATTTCGTGTTTCCTATATCGCCAATGATAACATTACTTATACTGCGGCTCAAAACATTGTCTTGGTTAAAGCTGCCCAGACAACGGTTTTGAACGGTTATCAATATTTTACAATAGTCGGTGGCCCTAGTGCTGTTCATGACAAACCACAACGAACAGTAACCTATCCTTATGGAACATGGGGATCATATGGATGGGGGGGGCCAGGTTGGTGGGGCCCAGGACCAGGTTGGGGTGATCCATTCTATGGAATGCCCCAAGTTGTTACAACAGGACCCGCAGAAATTGCTTATAATATCCAGTGTTATCACAATGCACATGATGCCCCTGCAAATGCCTATAACGCCAGTATGATTCTAGAAACCCTGGGTCAACGCTATGGTGTTTTGCCGACAGGACAAGTTTTGTCTGCCTTCCCAGTTAATAAAAATTAAAACCATATTTTAAAATGAGAAATAGCAATCAAATTATAAAATCTGGTTGCTATAGTGCTCTTAAAATCTCATCCGTAATGGATTCTATTAAAATTTCTATAAAAAAAACACTTTCGTTGTGAAATACAACACACAATGCTAGAAACCTTCACAAAAAAAATATTTATTAAAAAAAATTAATTTTGATGATTTTTTATTTGAATTATCGTAACTAATATGTATACGTAATAATTACAATATATTTGTTAATAGTGTTTTTACTTTAATTTACAATGGTAACAACGTTATTCAGTATAACAAAAATATCATTTAACTAACATCAAAGCCCCCAAAGGATTCATCATGAATTATCATAACAAAGTTATTATTATCTCTGATGGCACCAATTATATTGGAAAAAACATTATTGAAAAAGTTTGCTCTTTGGGGGCTTCTGTGGTCGTTACAGGTGAAAACCTACCTTTAGGAAAGCAAATTGAAGCAGAATTTGCATATAAAGGTTTAAAGGTTGCTTTTTTCCACACCGCCTTACGAACAGAAAACGAGGTCAATGGTTTAATTGCGTTTACGAAACGTATGTTTGGAAAAATAGATACGATATTCGTCAATCCAGTATTATTTGATGAATATCTTCCTCAAAATCAAGAAAATCAATATTGGCAACGTATGATTCTACTTCACGCAAATAAAACACATTTATTAAACCAAAACATAACAAATTTCTGGGCAAAAGATGATTATCCCGGCGTCATTATTAATAGTGGTTTTATCGATCGCCTTGATGATGGTCCTTGTATCATTGCAGACATGACAAAAAAAGATTCAATTTTACTAATCACACAGCAATTTGCACGAAAGTACAAACAATCCTCTATTCGCATCAATGCCATTTGCACACGATATCTTGATATGAAATTACTCAATATTTCAGGACTGAACCAAGATCACACTGGAATATTCGACCCTATTCGTCAACTTGGCAAAGCAAAAACTATTGCTAACGTTATTGCTTTTTTAGGAAGTTCGGAAGCATCTTGTATTTCAGGCGAAGCCTATCCAATTTGTGACGATTATCGAGAGCAAGTCGATCATTTTCAGTCCATACAAGGACAAATTGCTTAAAAATTTATTTACCAAATAATAAAATAATGGCTATTTGCATTATCAGGTTTTGCAGATAGCCATTGTTATTTTAACCTCTTTCTATTAAAAAAATTAAATCTATTTATTGAAATTATTGTAAATATTATTAATGTTGCCAGCCTCTTTCACTCATCTGATTTGTAAAAAAGCCTTTGAACTGGGTTTCGATCAGTGTGGTGTTAGTAAAGCAGAATTGTCCCCGTCAAAAGCTAAACAACTAAAAGAGTTTATTGAATTAGATCGCCATGGAGACATGCAATGGTTAAAAGAACGTATTTATCAACGTTCCAGTCCCCACCATTTATGGCCAGACGTAAAATCCGCCATCACGGTTGGGGTCAATTATGGTCCTAACCAAGATCCATTATATAACTTGCAACACCCCTCAATCGCTAATATCTCTGTTTATGCACGTAACAGAGATTATCATGATATGATCAAGGGATGGTTAAAACATCTTGCACAATATATTTTAAAAGAGGCTAAGCCCTTTACTCAAAACGAGCAAATAAAAGTTTTCGTTGATACTGCCCCCATTATGGAAAAGCCATTAGCTCAACAAGCAGGCATCGGTTGGCAGGGAAAACACACCAATCTGGTATCGCGCCAATTTGGCAGCTGGTTGTTTTTAGCTGAAATCCTGACTACTATTGAACTACCTGTTTCTACAGCATCAAAAAATCACTGCGGCAGTTGTCAAAAATGCTTGGCGGCTTGTCCAACCAACGCATTTCCAGCACCTTTCCAACTGGATGCGCGACGTTGTATTTCATATTTAACCATTGAGTATCATGGCAGCATACCCCATGAATTTCGTCGTGCCATTGGTAACCGTATTTATGGGTGTGATGATTGTTTAGCTGTTTGTCCTTGGAATCATTTCGCACAACATTCTCGTCATATCAAATTACAAGCTAGACCTGAGCTTCAATCCCCTCGTTTAAAAAAATTCGCAGAATTTAATGAGGAACAATTTCGTCAATTCTTCGCTGGATCTCCAATTAAACGCATCGGGCACATACGCTTTATACGTAACGTTTTAATTGCAATTGGTAATTCAAATCAACAAGACTTGCTGCCCCATGTCCAAAAGTGGCATAATCATGAAAACCCCATTATCCAAGAAAGCGCCCATTGGGCCATCCAACAATTAACAACATGACCAACCCTTACCTTCAAAAGCGCAGTTTACAATTATCAGGGCATAAAACCAGTGTTGCTTTGGAAACAGAATTTTGGCAAATTCTTGAAGAAATGGCTGATATAAATCACAACACCCTTGCTGCTTTTATTGCAACCGTTGATACGACCCGTAACCCTGATTTACCCTTATCTTCTGCATTACGATTAACAGCCTTAAAATTTGTCATGAATAAACCATGATCATGAATCATATTGCCTTTTAATAAATAAACATTAAAATTAAATTTTATTTTCTTATTTAACTGTTATAGGCACAATGGCATTTTTTGGAAAAATATTTGGCACAGTTGCAGGGTTTGCCGCAGGTGGACCAATGGGGGCATTACTTGGGGCCGCATTGGGTCATGCCGCAGATAAAAATACATTACTTGACCCCCCTCCTGGTGGATGGACGCAACAATGGAAACGTAGGATTTCCCCTGATTTTGCAGGTGCTGCCAGCTATATTGCTGTCAAATTAGCTGCGTCAAGTGGCAAAAAAGACCAGTTACTTGCATTATGTATGATTATTTTATCAGCCAAAATTGCAAAATGTGATGGTCCCGTCAATCGAAAAGAAATTGATACTTTCAAACGGTTCTTCCCCGTTCCTGCCCCCCAGCAAAAGCAAATTGGTAAGTTATTTGACCAAGCCCGACAGCGAACAGATGACTACCATAAGTTTGCTGAAGAATTGGCCAATGCCTTCCAAAATGAGAAAAGTAAACTTGAGAATTTTCTGATTTTACTTTTTACAATTGCTAAGGCTGATTTAAATACTGATGAATCTTTACATCCAGCAGAACTTAAGTTCCTGCGCCATGTGCACAGTATTTTCAAACTTTCAGAAAATTCATGGGATTATGCTTTTAATGGGGGAACCCCAAGAAGTGCTTCTTCGGAACCAGATGCGTATATTACTTTGGGAATAAGCCCAACTGCAAGTGATGAAGAAGTCAGACAACAATGGCGAAAATTGGTTCGTGAACATCATCCCGATGTAGTGGCAGCCAAGGGGGCATCGGCAGAGGAAATGGAAGCATCATCGATTAAAATCGTTAAAATTAATGCAGCTTGGGATCATATTAAACGTAATCGAGGGTTGTAATTTACGCATTCCCCGCAACTGTATTTTTCTTATATAGCTCATTCTAATTTAGAATAAGCCTGAAATAAATTTTGTTGTTTAATTACCACAATTAAACCAATACCATCAGTTTTTTAAATAAAACAGAACGTTTTTTCTGTTGTTTACTCATGAATCTGATATGTTCTAACGGCGTTCTGCCCTGTCAAAAGAGCAATCAATATACTTGATTAAAGAGGGATTTTCCCTCAAAACTGGTTTTTAAATATTTTAAAGGTCGATTTGAGGACTATATGAATTTGAATCCATCCATTTTTTTCAATTCGTTATCGCCTCATATAAAGAAGATAAAAAAAATGCGTCGTCTCTCCTATTTAACTTTAGCCTTTGGTTTAAATCTATTTGTTGGGGCATGTACCGCCCCTGTTCCCAAGGATCCAGAAGCATTAGCTGAATACAAACGCAACAATGATAAATTCGAACCAACGAATCGTGAAATGTACAAAATCACCACAACTGTGGACAAATATACATTACGACCAGTTGCAAAAGCTTACGTATGGGCAGTACCAAAAGTAGTCAGAAAATCCCTAAGTAACATGATCACCACAATGAATGAACCCGTTGTGTTTTTCTCTGATGTCGGGGCAGGCAAACCCAGACGTGCTGGTGATATTTTTGCTAGATGGTGCATCAATATGGTAGCGGGTATTGGTGGTTTTATTGATGTTGCCGAGATGGTGGGATATAAACATCACGACACAACCCCAAGCATGACGTTGGCCACATGGGGAATAAAGTCTGGTCCATATTTGTTTGTTCCCTTCATGGGACCATCCAGCTTTCGTGACGCGGGTGGAACAGTTATTTCAACAGGATTATCCCCTTTGAATTACGTTCCCAGAGGATATGGCTTGATTACTTTTAACTGGGCCTATAATATCTTAGGGGTAATTAGCTCTAGATCAGATTATCTTGATGCCATGGATCAGTTACAAAAGGATTCGCTTGACCCCTATGCAACCATCAGAAGTGCATACCAACAACAACAAAGTGCTGAAATTAAAGCTTTAATTAATGACCACAGAGCCACCGTTCCAGCATGGTATCTTAAATAACAGTTAGGAATTGTATTATGAAAACCTACTCTTATCGTTTTCTTTTATCTGCTTTTGCAGTTTCTGGCTTGCTATTATCAGGAAACATTACTTCCCTTTCTCCTTTTTACGCGCCTGCAGCGTTGGCACAATCTAGCTATAATGACGGCCAACTTCGTCAATGGTTACAAAATACCGGTAATCGGATGGTATCCATTGTTAATAGCAACCTTTCCAAAAAAGAACAAAAAGCCAAATTTCTTACCATCTTGAACAACGATGTTGATGTCGATACCATTGCAAAATTTTGTTTAGGACGTTTTTGGCGTGTTGCAACACCCGAGCAACAAAAGCAATATGTACAACTATTCCATCAAGTTTTAATTAATTCTATTACCAGCCGTTTAGGGGAATATAAAGGCGTTTCCTTTGAAATAGGTAAAATTTCTACCATTGAAAATGGTAGAAAATCTATTGAAACCATTTTACACCGCCCCAAACAACCTGATATTAGTATTCAATGGATTTTAAGTACAGAAAGTGGCTCCCCCAAGGTTGTTGATATTATCGGTGAAAATGCTTCCCTTTCCGTTACGCAAAGGGGTGATTACACCTCCTTTATTGCAAGACACGGCAACAGTGTTGATGCTTTAATCACAGCACTAAAAAAACAAATAGCCAATCATTCTTAATTAAATATGATGAGTTTACTTTTAAAAAACCAGAGCGTTTAAACCCTCTGGTTTTTTTATATTATTTATCTTGGGGAAATGATGCACGAACCACAATTTTCGCATGATTTTATACGCACGCTCGAAACTTTATTTTCTTGGCGCAGAGATGTACGCCATTTCAAAAAAGATCCTATTCCAGACGTAATATTAAATCATCTTTTATCTATTGCTTGCATGGCACCCTCTGTAGGGCTAAGTGAACCATGGCGTTTTATTCAGGTAAAAACCCCAAAAATTAAGACAGAAATTTACGATTTGTTCAAAACAACCAATAAAGAAGCTGCCCAAAACTATACCTCAGAACAACAAATTTTATATAATAATCTAAAATTATCTGGACTAGATGATGCCCCGCATCATATTGCTGTTTTTTCAGAAGAAAATCCAACACAAGGTATGGGATTAGGTAGGCAAACCATGCCTCAGACCACAGCCTATTCAACAGTAATGGCCATATTTAGCTTTTGGCTGGCTGCCAGAGCCTATGGTATTGGCGTAGGCTGGGTTTCTATTTTACCCCCACAACATGTTAAAGAGATTTTAAAAACGCCTGATCATTGGAATTTTATAGCGTATCTATGTGTAGGTTATCCACAATTCACACAAGACACTCCTGAATTAGAGAACAAAGGATGGGAGCAAAGAAACCCTAAAAGAAAAGAATGGATTATCCGATAACAATTTTTTGATCGCCATAATCCATAAATTTTTCACGATCCTATATTATAATCACTTTCCATCTTATTTTTTTGTAATATTCTACTTATATATCCTTTGCTTATTATACCGCACTACAAATACTTAAACTCTATTTTAAGCATTTTACGAGCATATTAAAGTAGGAAAATTATGAGTACTTCACCACAATCAACCCCTGATAATACCAATGGGAAATTTACCTATTATCCCGTTGCGCTAGGCGTCATGACGACTGTTTTTTTTATGTGGGGATTTTTAACCTGTTTAAATGATATTTTAATCCCACATTTAAAAACTGTTTTTGAATTAAATTATGCCCAAGCCATGCTGGTGCAATTTATCTTTTTTGGCGCATATTTTTTAATGTCTATCCCTGGTGGAAAAATTGTTTCCAAACTGGGATATAAAAAAGGTATTGTCACAGGATTAATTATTGCAGCACTTGGGGCTTTTGGTTTTTGGCCTGCTGCAATTTCTTATAACTATTACGTCTTTTTATTAGCCCTTTTTGTTCTTGCAACGGGGATTACCATTTTACAAGTTGCAGCCAATCCTTATGTTACTCTATTAGGGTCAGCAAAAACCAGTTCTAGCCGCCTGAATATGGCACAAGCGTTTAATTCACTTGGAACAACGGTTGCTCCTTATCTTGGGGGGTTATTGATTTTAACAGGGGCATCATACAGTCTGCCAGCCCAAGTTGGCAATGCTCCGGAAACCGTTCAGTTAGTTTCAACGTTAAATAATAAACCGTTAAACGATATCAAACCCGCTCTTGAACATGCGGAGCCACAAGCCGTTGCCTACGCCTTAAAAAATATCCCACCCTTTATTTATGAAAAATTACCTGACACTCTTTTATTAGAGCAAGCTGAACGCCTTTCTCCAAAATTATTGGGAACAGTATTAGGGGATATCCCAACAGATAAAAAACTATTTATCCTTAGTCAATTTTCTGCTGAAAAACTGGAACAGCTGTCCCCCTCCGTTTTGGTTCAAGCACTAGATAATTTTGCAACCGTAAGCTTAACCTCAGAACAAACGCAACAATTCCAAAAACTTAAGAATACTTTAAATGCAACTACAGAGCAAAATATGCAGTCTTATCGAGACAATCAGGCCAAATCTGTTCAAATGCCTTATGCTGTCTTGGGATGTATTTTACTGCTTCTTGCAGGATTTGTGGCAATCTTCAAACTACCAGAAAATCGATCAGAAGAAGCAAAATCAACAGCAAACACATACCGCCTAAAAGATGTTTTTGGTTATTCACATGCAGTACTTGGAGCCATTGGTATTTTCTTTTACGTCGGGGCGGAAGTTTCTGTTGGAAGTTTTATGATCAACTACTTAACCCTGCCTGATATTGGACGCATAACTGAACAAGCAGCATCTCAATATGTGGCTTATTTTTGGGGTGGGGCTATGGTTGGAAGAATCATTGGATCTGCATTAATGGTAAAGATTTCACCACGTAAATTGTTGTCTCTTTTTGCCATTATCAATCTATGTTTATTGACCACTACTATGATAACATCTGGCACTGTGGCGGTTTATTCGATTATTTCTATTGGTTTGTTTAATTCAATTATGTTCCCAACCATTTTTGCTTTGGCTATTACAGGCATGGGTGCGTTAACAGAACAAGCCTCTAGCCTAGTTGTTATGGCAATCGTAGGTGGCGCAGTTATCCCCTTTGCCCAAGGGTTCATCGCAGATAGTATTGGTTTACATCACGCATTCTTGTTACCACTAGTATGCTATTTTTATATTTTGTATTATGGACTGCACGGTGCGCAACCTCGTAAAACAGTCGAACAATAAAATTTGATTAAAAGGGGGTAAGAAAATTATTCTGAGTCCCCCTAGATTTTTCGAGTAATCACGATAACATGAAGTAATAAGTAATTTTATAAAAGAGAAATTACTTAATTTTCTATTTTTATTTCGTTACTTAACTCAACCTAATGTCTAATTTAATATTTCTTTTAATATTTTAAGAGATTTTAAAATGACCTAGTATTTTATTATTAATTGTATCAGGAGTGCCTATGTCCGAAAATACCACCCTTCATCGTACGCTTGGGACGTTTCATCTGTGGGGAATTGCCGTTGGATTGGTTATTTCAGGGTCTTTTTTTGGATGGAGCTATGGTTGGGCTAGTGCTGGAACCCTCGGTTTTCTTATCGTGGTTCTTTTAATTGCATCAATGTATTGTTGCTTTATTTTCAGCCTAACCGAACTCAGCACGGCTATTCCTCATGCTGGCGGTCCCTTTGCCTATGCCTTACGTGCCTTTGGTCCGACTGTCGGATTTTTTGCAGGATTTGCAACGTTGATCGAATTCGTTTTTGCCCCCCCTGCCATTGCTATGGCCATTGGTGCATATATCAACGTTCAATTCCCTTTTATTAATACCAAATTAATTGCTTGCGGTGCATTTTTACTGTTTATGGCACTAAATATTATTGGTGTTCATATTGCTGCTACTTTTGAATTAGTTGTGACTTTACTGGCAATATTTGCATTAATTGTTTTTATGAGCGTGGTGGCACCAACCTTTTCATGGGAACATTTTGCCAGCCACGGCTGGGCTGGACAAAATCAATTTCACTTTTCTACAATTGAAGGTATGTTAGCGGCAACCCCTTTTGCCATTTGGTTTTTCTTGGCCATTGAAGGGGCATCTATGGCTGCAGAAGAGGCCAAAGACCCACAACGCACCATTCCAAAAGCTTTGGGTGCTGGGATTATCACGGTTACTTTGCTTGCTTTGTTTATTATGCTGTTTGCGGGGGGAGCCAAAGGTGACTGGCGTTTGCTGGCAAATATTAATGATCCCCTGCCCCAAGCAATGAAAGTTATCGTAGGGTCGCAAAGCATATGGCTACAAATATTAGTATGGCTGGGGCTGTCTGGGCTAATCGCCTCGTTACACGGAATCATCATGGGATATTCCCGTCAGATTTTTTCATTGGCCCGGGATGGATACCTGCCTAGATCTTTGGCCAAAATAAACAAATATACGCAGACCCCTTATCTCGCAATCTTGGTCGGTGGATTTATTGGTATTGGTGCAATTTTTTCTGACTCTTTAATCATTATCGCGAACCAACCCCTAACTGCCAGTATCATGACGGTTGCTGCCTTTGGTGCATTGGTAATGTATATTATCTCTATGGCATCTTTATTTAAACTGCGTCGCAGTGAGCCAGATTTACATAGACCTTTTAAAGCTATTTTGTATCCTTTTGCTCCTTTATTTGCGATGGTTATGTCCACTATATGTCTTATTACAATGGCGTTATATAACCTTGAACTTGCTGCTTTCTTCATTTTATTTATGGGTGCCGGATATGTATATTTTCTAATGACAAAATCATCCAGAAAAACAGTAGTTGAACAAGAAACTGCCAAAGTCATTCATAATATTAACGGGTAATGCCATGTATAAAACAATTTTAGCCAATCAAACGTGGGTTTTCGAAGATTTAAAAACCGTTATGGCCAAAGCCTCTCCTGCTCGTTCTGGGGATGTATTGGCTGGCATTGGCGCCAGCTGTGACGAAGAACGTGCCGCTGCTAAATTAGCATTGGCAGATATTCCACTCGCAACTTTTTTAGAAGACCAATTAATCCCCTATGAACAAGACGAAGTAACCCGCTTAATTGTTGATAGCCATGATCATGACAATTTTAAAACCATTCGTCACCTGACAGTTGGTGGATTTCGGGAATGGATATTAGACGATAATACAACTTCTGAAATTTTAAGTAATACTGCCAAAGCAATTACCCCAGAAATGGCAGCAGCCGTCAGTAAAATTATGCGCAATCAAGATTTGATTATTGCAGCAAAAAAATGCACCGTCATTACCCGTTTTCGAAACAGTATTGGTTTACCAGGACACATTACCACCCGTTTACAACCAAACAGTCCCACCGACAATATACAAGAAATTGCTGCAGGAATGTTAGATGGGTTATTATATGGCAGTGGGGATGCTGTTATTGGAATTAATCCAGCCAGTGACAGCCTGCCCATCTTGGGAAAACTAAATACTATGTTGGACGAAGTTATTCAACGTTTTGAAATCCCAACGCAATCTTGTGTCTTGACCCACGTGACCAATACCATTCAGTTAATGGAGCGCGGCATTCCTGTGGACTTGGTGTTTCAATCTATTGCAGGAACTGAAAAAGCCAACACCAGCTTTGGCATTAATTTAAATATCTTGCAAGAGGCCTACGACGCAGCGTTACAGCTCAATCGTGGGACTGTTGGTAATAATGTTATGTATTTCGAAACAGGCCAAGGCAGTTGCCTATCGGCCAATGCTCATCACGGTATTGATCAGCAAACCTGTGAAGCCAGAGCCTATGCCGTGGCCAGACATTACAATCCGCTGTTGGTAAATACAGTCGTTGGATTTATCGGTCCAGAATATTTGTATGATGGCAAGCAGATTATTCGTGCAGGACTGGAAGATCATTTTTGTGGAAAATTACTAGGGCTGCCTTTGGGATGTGATATTTGTTACACCAATCACGCTCAAACTGATCAAGATGATATGGATACCTTACTTACTTTACTAGGGGCCGCGGGGATTCCCTTTATCATCAGTGTTCCAGGTGCAGATGATATTATGTTAAACTATCAAAGCACATCATTCCATGATGCTTTATATATTCGGCGGTTACTAGGATTAAAGCATGCACCTGAATTTCGAATATGGCTAGAAAAAATGCATATTACAGATCATGAAGGTATATTAAGAGTCCCCGCCCCCAACCATCCTTTACTTAGTGCTTTACCCACAGGAGAATAAACATGTCTCTTACCGATAATTGGTCGTTTTTAAAGGATTTTACCAAAGCACGTATTGCTCTGGGGCGTAATGGGGTCAGTCTCCCAACCAAAGAAATTCTAAATTTTAGTCTCGCCCATGCCCAGGCACGCGATGCAGTACACAAACCTTTTGATAGTCAAGCATTGCAAACCCAACTGACCCCATTAGAATTGACAAGCCTAACAGTACACAGCTGCGCCAAAGATCGTAATGAATATTTACGCAGACCCGATCTAGGTAGAACTCTAGATCAAGACAGTATTAATTTATTAAAAAATAATATCGAGCTTACCCCTGCGGATCTAATTATTGTTATTGGCGATGGCCTATCCTCTTTCGCAGTTGATCGACAGGCCATTAAAGTCGTAAAGGCTCTGTTGCCTTATTTAAAAAAATTAAATATTAGTCTTGGCCCCATCGTTTTGGCCCATCAAGCAAGAGTGGCACTTGGGGACAAAATTGGCAGTATTTTAAAAGCAAAAGCAATCGTCATGCTGATTGGGGAACGTCCAGGCTTATCTTCTGCTGACAGTTTAGGCATTTATATGACTTGGCATCCTGATGATACCCGCACTGATGCAGATCGTAACTGTATTTCTAATGTGCGCCCAGAAGGGTTAACATATGACTTAGCTGCTTTTAAACTAGCGTGGCTATTAGAACATAGCTTTGTTCGGCAACTGAGCGGTGTTCAATTAAAAGATGAAAGCGATTATGCTGCTTTGCCTAGCAATAAACCACTTTATATTGACCACTCCTGATTTATAAAAGTGATTGGCAACAAAATTTATTTTAAATATTCGTTGCCTTTGTCTATTTGTGCAGAAAAGATAGTATCTTCACCCTTTCCTTATCAAAATAACCCTTAATTCCTCGACATTTATAAGCCATTAATAAAATATGACTTATACAAATCGCCCTTGGATAAAAACTATTCTTTAGAATGAAATCATTTTTCCTGGCGCGAGCATATTTTGCATACCAAGTAATGATTTCGCTAAAGGAATTGCCACGGGGGCAAGTTGTCTGCCTAATAAAATGGACCGATGCTCAATTGAGGTTAACATTGAAAAATCATCATTATAGTTTAAAAAATCATCTCGTATGGCTTTACCAATTCGTACGGTTTGTGCAATGCCATGACCACTCCATCCCTGCACAACATAGGTTGGAACGTTGCCCTCTGTTTTTCTGCAATCTGTTGCACCATTTAACGTCAAATCAGTTGTACCACTCCATGCAAAGTCAAATTCAATATCATCCCTATGAGAAAAAACAGTTCGTAAACGTGTTGTCAAATAATCCAAGGTTTTTTGTTCATCCCAACGAGTACCTGTTCCTTGACCACCAAATAATATTCTTTGTTTTTTAACAGGACGATAATAATCGATTTGAAACTGTGTGTCGTAAACTGCCATATTTGTTGGCAATAATGGCTCTGTTCCATCAGTGATAGGATGCGTTACTGCAACATAGGTATAAAATGGAATAGTGGAATTTGCTTCTGATAATAATTTAAACGTGGATTCATGAACGGCCAAAACGACTGCTTTTTTAGCAAGGACAGTCCCTTGTTCTGTTCTAACCAAAGTCCCTTGTGGTGTTTCTTCAAGAGCTAAGACTTCACTATCTTCATAAACCTGTCCACCTTTTTGAACAAATCCATAAACCATTCCACGTGTCAATGCTAAAGAATGGACTTGACCACCAATGGTATCTAATGCACCGCCGTGGTATAAATCTGTATTGATATGATCTTTGATTTCATAGGGACCTAATATACGAACAGTATCATCACCCAGATATTTTCGTGCATCTGCCCCTTTGGTAAGTGCATTTATGTGGCCTGGATGAATCGCTGCAGTAAGATGTCCCTTGCGTAAATCAATGGATAATCCATAACGATCTGCAATTTCGTCAATTAAATCAAAAGATTCAACAGACGTAAATCTCCATAAACGGCAGGCTTCATCAAAATCAAAATTTTCAATCATGGTCTCAGCTTCCCAACGGGCCAACCCTGGGGTTAGCTGTCCACCATTTCTGCCAGAAGCAGCTGAACCGATACGGTTTTTTTCAAGTAAAACAGTATCTACCCCTGCCTCTGCAAAATGTAGGGCTGTTGATGATCCTAACAAACCACCACCAATAACAACAACGTCGCATTCGATGTCTTGTTCCAATTTTGGGAAACCAGACCAAGGCAAAAGAGTGGATTCATAATAATTTGCAGGATTTTCTGGTCCTATATCACTTTTAATCCAATTCCAGTCATCTTGTTGTGCTTCAATATTTCTTGAGGGCACAAATGCAGCATCATCAATGAATTCTGGTTTTTCAATTTTTTGTTTTACAGACATTTTATAAACTCGAAACGCATTATTTTCTAAGAAGCATGAACAAAATTGTTATTACAAAGGAATTTCTTTTTTTGTAAAAAGCGATTTCTTATATTTTTTCAAATATAATAAATATAACAGCCCTAGTATTGACCAAGATATACCTAATATAAAGGCATCCTCTTTTAAATTCAACCACATTACCCCAACAGTAAATATCCCCAATATTGGTAAAATGATATTCAAGCATTTTTGTTTAAATGTCTTGAATTCTTTTCTTTGTATAACAAACAAAACAAATACTGAAATATTTACAGAACTGAACGCAATCATCGCCCCAAAACTAATTAAAGATACCGCTGTATCCAGTCTGAAGAAGGCAGCACTTAAGGATAGCACACCGATTAAAATGACACAGTAAAATGGCGAGTTATATTTAGGATGCAAATATCGAAATATCTTTCCTGGGATAAAGTTTGTTGATCCCATAATGTATAATAAACGGGCCGCACTGGCATGTGAGGCCAAAGCAGACGCAAAAGTATTAACCAAAATTGCAACTAAAAAAATGGATTGAAACAGCAAACCGCCAACATATAAAACGATTTCTGGCATTGCTTCTATAGGATCTTTAAAACGAATATTGGTTGGATAATATAATTGAATAAACCACGCGCTGATAAAAAAAATCACCCCACCACAAAACACCGTAATAATAATAGCTTTTGGAATAGTCCGACGAGCATTTTGAGTTTCATTAGAAAGTGTTGAAACTGCATCAAACCCTAAAAATGAAAAACATAAAACAGCGGCCCCACTAACCAAAGGGATAATACTGCGATCTCCGTTAAATAGAGGGTTTATCGTTAATACATGTTCGTAACCAGAGGTCAAAGTGATATTATGAATAACCAAATATATAAAATACACCATTAAAACCAATGGTATACCGACAAAAAGGAAATTCAAATTCGCCAGAAATTTAATACTGCGACAATTAATAAAAGTAACAATAAAAATGAATATTGAAATTAATATCCATGCTGGGATATTGGGAAATAATGCCTTCAAATAAATCCCTGAAAGCAAACTGTTAATCATTGGCAACAAAATATAATCTAGTAATGTTCCCCATCCCACAAAAAACCCGTTTTCTTTCCCGCATACGGTGCTGGTATATGTGTAGGCTGATCCGAATTCAGGAAAAACACTGGCCAATCTGCTGTAACTTAATGCTGTTAGCATAATTGCAACCAATGCCAACAGGTAAGCCATGGGCACGCGACCATTCGTAATGCCAGAGACAATACCGAATGTATCAAATACTGTCATTGGTGTCATATAAGCAACACCAATAATCACAACCTGCCATAAAGATAAGTGAGTATTCAATTTCTGATGTTGATCCATTAATTAGATCTTTGCTTTGATTAGTGAAAATAAATGTGCGAATATTACGTTGGCAAGCAACAACATTGATTTATGATAGTTTATAATAATTCAAAATTAAATTTTTTTTTTATTTTCTTACAAAAAATTAATATTTAAGGAATTAAAGTGTTGTGTAAACACAATATAATTTTTCATAAATTTTAAAAAATTCTAGGCTTTTACAATATTGAATATTTATATTATTTAGAAAATTTCAGTAATGAACGAATAAATTATTATTTTATTCACTAACATACAAAAACATTTTATGCCCTGCGCGTATGAAACTATCTTGCACTGTCATTCCAATTCCCCCTAAAACACGACGAGAGGCAACATTATCTTCTCTTGAAACTGCAACAATCCGTTTATGACCACGTGCGTGTGCTTCCATTAATGCAGCATAAGCTGCTTCACGTGCATATCCCCTACCTTGCGCCCATGGCCATAACGAAAATCGTAGCGCATATCCACGCCCATCAGGACGATAATGTATCCCTGTAATCCCTAAGAATCGATAAGAACCATATTTAGGATTTTCGCGAATACTATACATCCCAATGCGATGCTGCCCCCAATACAAAGTATCTTCTGCCATTTCAGCACTGGCTTGTAAGGGAGTACGAACCCCACCCAACATATGGCCAAATGCCTGAAAATCTGTTTTCAATCGTATGACATCCTCCATATCCTGCCAACTGATGGGGGATAATATTAATCTGGGAGTATAAAGTTCGGAAGAAATCACACTATATCTCGGGTTCTATAAAAAAACCCATTTCATAATTTTTTGAAATGGGTAAAAATATTCATATTGTTAGTCTTGTTTATATTTACCGTGAAATTGGTTTATATTTAATCCGACTTGGTTCCGTTGCATCAGGACCAAGGCGACGACGTTTATCGGCTTCGTATGCTTCGAAATTGCCCTCGAACCATTCTACGTGACTATCCCCTTCAAAGGCTAAAATATGCGTTGCCAATCGATCTAAGAACCAACGATCATGGCTGATAACCACCGCACAACCTGCGAATTCTTCTAATGCTTCTTCTAGTACGCGCAAAGTATCCAAATCCAAATCATTTGTTGGTTCGTCAAGCAACAATACATTACTTTCTTTTTTCAACATTTTTGCTAAATGCACGCGGTTACGTTCCCCCCCAGAAAGAATACCGACTTTCTTTTGTTGATCGGAACCTTTAAAGTTAAACGCTCCTACATAAGCACGAGACGCAATAGAACGTTTACCAAAATACAACACATCGGTTCCGCCAGAAATTTCTTCCCATACGGTTTTGTTTGGATCTAAATCATCACGAGATTGGTCCACATATCCTAATTGAACCGTTTCACCGATGCGAATCTCGCCTTGATCTGGCTTTTCAACACCTGTAATCATTTTAAACAACGTTGATTTACCCGCACCATTAGGGCCAATAACCCCAACAATACCCCCAGGTGGTAATTTAAAATTCAAGCCATCAATTAATAGACGATCATTAAACCCTTTGCTCAGATTTTCAGCTTCAATAACGACATTTCCCAAACGAGGGCCTGGGGCAATATTAATTTCAGCAGTGCCCCCCACTTTTTCTTGACTTTGCGCCAGCATTTCTTCGTATTTTGCAATACGAGCCTGACTTTTTGCTTGTCTAGCTTTTGGGGATGCGCTGATCCATTGCTGTTCAGCAGCCAAGGCACGTTGACGTGCGCTTTCTTCTTTTTCTTCCTGGGCCAAACGTTTACGTTTTTGATCTAACCATGAAGAATAATTTCCTTCAAATGGATAACCACGTCCGCGTTCAATTTCCAAGATCCAGTTTGTAACATTATCCAAGAAGTAACGATCATGGGTAATTAAGATCACTGTACCTGTATATTCACGTAATGTTTGTTCAAGCCAAGCAACACTTTCTGCATCCAAATGGTTGGTTGGTTCGTCTAATAACAAAATATCTGGCTTTTCTAGCAATAAACGACATAACGCGACGCGACGACGCTCACCCCCAGATAATTTTTCAACACTTAAATGCGCGGGCGGACAACGTAAGGCGTCCAAAGCAATTTCAATTTGACGATCTAAATCCCAGCCATTACCCGCGTCAATAATTTCTTGTAATTCTGACTGTTCAGCCAGCAAGTTATTCATTTCATCATCATCCATGGGTTCTGCGAACTTCATAGAGATTTCATTAAAACGATCAACGGCTTTTTTTAAAGGGCCAAAGCCTTCAGCAACATTTTCCCCAACATTTTTAGTTGGATCAAGTTGTGGTTCTTGTTCTAAATATCCAACCTTAATACCATCGGCAGCCCATGCTTCACCGCCAAATTCTTTATCTTTACCAGCAATGATTTTTAACAGGGTTGATTTACCCGCACCATTTACCCCAAGAACACCAATTTTAACCCCAGGTAAAAAAGATAAAGTAATTCCTTTAAAGACTTCTCGCCCACCAGGATAAGCCTTGGTCAAATCTTTCATTACATAAACATATTGAGGCCCAGCCATCGTCGAGAAGCTCCTTTAAACAATCCATCAAACATATACTAAGGGGGAAAACACGCCCGCCCAATTCTTTGCTTCAGGCGAAATAAAATAAAAAAGCGTCTGCGCCCGGCAGGACTCGAACCTGCAACCAGGCCGTTATGAGCGGTCGGCTCTAACCAATTGAGCTACAGGCGCATAGACGCCACCTCTATTTGCCGTAAAATGATCTTTTTTGCAAGGGTTTTCTTTGGGAACATATAAAAAATAATGTTCTGAATTATCAAGAGGTGTTTTTTATTGTTTAATATAAATCATATGATTATATAAAACTGATGAATATATTGATTTAATGACTTTAAAGGATATGTAAATGAATAAAATAGTCGGAATTTTTTCTTTATCTTTTACTCTCTCATTTTTTAGCACCGTTGTTAATGCTCAACCTCTGCCATAACATGTGTCCCAAGAAACCATTAACTCTGTCATTAAACAATTTGCAACGAATGTTTGTACAAGCTCTATTATCCTTGCTGCGGAAAGCATGCACAAATGTTATGAATATATAGATAAAAATAGCCCTGACATTGATCAATGCATTTTGGCCGATATGTATTTACAGGATGGTCTTACTCATTTACGTCAAAGAGAGCAAGATTTAGGTCGATCCTCTCCTACTGATGATATTCCTTATATCGAACCAGAAACATCTCGAAAGCGCATAAAAGAATATCTGAGCTTACCTCGTTTTAGTAGTTTGCAAACACAATCCGCAAAAGAAGCATATTTTAAACACGGTATAGACAAAGTAGAACAAGGTATTTTTGGGCAGTGTAAAATTACCGATTATAAATATGGCTCTAGTACTAAATGGAATGGGCAAGTTAAAAATCCAGAACAGCTGGATGATCCAAGTGATAGCAACTAATATTATCAAAAGATAATTTAATAGAAAATTGCTGCAAGGAATTAAGTATAATATATTTACTTTTCTGTCTTTAAGGTCTTTTTAATGAAAAAATATTTATCTGCATTATTAATAATATTATGCACATCAACGATAGCCAAAGCAACGCCTCCACCCATTCCAACAGAATCTATATCAATTGCATTTGATGAAAATAGCGATTTTAATCATATGAAAAAAATAGCTGTGAATCTTTGCAATAACGCTGATAAAAATAGTTACGCAACGCAGATCATGTGCCTTTATGCACAAAATGCAAATATAAGCAATGATAGTAATCATAGCCCACAATACCAAGGAATATATATTACCTTCAAAAGCCCACAACAATTAATTGAAACTGCTCATGCTGCTGAAAAGGCTTGCTATTATGGCAACAAAAATAATACAGTAACCACAATCATGTGTGAGTATGCAAGAGCAACAAAAGATCGACTTAACTTGATCCAAAGCTGCTTAAAACAGCCTTATGAATCAAATAATTTTAAAGACATTAACTACTGTATCAATGATGGATATAGAGGATTTAATCATCCGTAATCTTCAATATTGAAAACATTTCTGTAATTCGCTAAAGTTATTGAGTTTTTTTATAGAATTGGAATAAATTATGGATCTATCTAAAATTGCCCCTGGTAAAGATGTACCAAACGATATTAATGTTGTTATTGAAATTCCCAAAGGATCAAAAGTCAAATACGAAGTTGATAAAGATAGTGGTGCTGTTTTTGTTGATCGTGTCGTATTCACCCCAATGGTTTATCCCGCAGCTTATGGGTTTATCCCTAATACACTGGCTGCCGATGGTGATCCAATTGATATGTTGGTTCTATGTCCAGAACCCGTTATCCCTGGATGCGTTATTCGTGCGCGCCCGATTGGCGTATTGAAAATGGAAGATGAATCAGGCATGGATGAAAAAGTCATCTGTGTTCCTCATGACAAAATTCACCCTGCCTATACCAATATTGCAGAAGTCGGCGAATTACCTGAAATTACTCGTCAAGAGATTGAACATTTCTTTACCCACTACAAAGACCTTGAAAAAGGAAAATGGGTTAAAATTCAAGGCTGGGATAACAAAGCTAAAGCTTGTGAATTAATCGAAACCGCGATTAAAAATTACAAGAAATAATATCATATATTATACGAGGCTATTAAATAACGACTGCCTCGTATAATAATCAACATAAAATACCTTATCAAAATCAATTATTAAATAATAAAAGTAAGTTTTTAGATTACATTCCACTTTATAAATATATAATTTTATATTTTATCGTTATTGATAACATTATCTCATAAGAGAAACTTTAACGACGACTATTGGAACGTTAAACTCACCAGCTAATAAACATTATTGGGTCAAATATCATATTATATTATATAATTATTTATCCTATAGTATATTCGTTAAAGAAAACAACGTAGCTCTTCTTTCCTACTACCAATCCAGCTCGTGCCCCAGCAAATCAAAGACCTCGCGACGTATTTTCATCAAAGCTTCAGCATCCCGATGTCTTGGATATTGCATGTTCACCTTGAACTCGCCAATAATATGGGCTGGTCTTTGACACATCACGACAATACGGGTCGCCAATAATAATGCCTCCTCAATATCATGCGTTACCATTAACCCAGTGAATTGCTTTTGCTGCCATAAATGCACCAACTCTTTTTGCATCGTAATACGGGTTAAACTATCCAACTTTCCCAAAGGCTCGTCCAAAATTAATACGCTGGGGTCATTGACCAATGCCCGTGCTAACGCCACACGTTGGGCCATTCCCCCAGATAACTGGGCTGGATAGGCATTATCAAATCCTTGTAACCCAATCATTTCTAACATATCAGAAATGGCTTGATTATCTTTTTTACCTTGGATTTTAAAACCTAGTTCAACATTTTGCCTGACTGTTAACCAGGGATATAAAGTCGGATCTTGGAATACTACAATGCGAGAGGGATCAGCAGACCGAATTTCGTATCCATTCGCTTTTACCGAACCTTCTTCAGGGTGTTCAAGCCCTGCCACCATACGCAATAATGTCGATTTTCCACATCCAGAAGGGCCTAAAATAACGACAAACTCATTGGGTTCGATTGTTAAATCAATATCATTTAAGACAGGAAGCTCATGGTCATCAAGACTATAACTGTGACTAACCTTCGTGATTTCTATTTTCTGTTGTTTTTCTATAACCGCTACCATTTAATGCTTTCCTTTTGCCAACGTAGCAAACGATTTCGTACTTTAAATAATAACGTCATAAACGAAGTACACATCACCGCCATAATGAACAACGCCGCGTACATATTTGGATAGGCTGCCCAACCCTGGGCCCATTGCATATAAAAGCCCAAGCCAGCTTTGACCCCCAGCATTTCCGCAACAACCAGCATATAAAAGCAAGATCCAAGTGCCATAAACATACCAACAAAGACAAAGGGCAATGCCGCTGGAATAGCTACATGTCGAATTAAGAATAAAGGTTTGGCCCCCATTGTTTTGGCCACATCATAATATCCAGGATTAACCCCTGCAATTCCAGACCATGTTAATATCGCTACTGGGAATGCCGCCGCAAATGCCATCAATAACTCGCCTGCAATAAAACTAGAAGGAATAACTGCAAACAATAAAGGTAAAAATGCTACAGGAGGTAATGGCCCTAAGAAACGTAAAATTGGATGTGCCCAATAACCAAAACGCAACGACCATCCCATTCCAACACCAATAGAAAAACCAATAATGCACCCTAAGATATATCCACCAACCAACAACATCATTGAATGCACCAATGCATCCAATAGTTTCAGCCAGTCGGTAATGAAGACATCCAGTAATTCTTGTGGCGCACCAAAAAAGGGTCTGGGCAATAGTAGGAATTTCGCCTGAATCACTTCCCACAATCCAATAAACACAGCCAAGGCCAAAATCCACGCACCATAATAACGAACCTTATTAAGGGGCAATGTTAATGCACTTAATACAGCTACACTAACGCAGGCAAGGGCAAATGTTGTTGTTCTTGGAAAGTCGTCTGCATTTGGGATCAAATAAGTCAAAGCCCCAGTGATCAGCCACGCAATCGCACCAACGACTTGGGGCCAATAGGCATTTATAACAATCTTTTTCATCCAGTAAAAAGATCCTGTGTTACTTTTTTCGCATAGGTTTCAGAATTCAACGAAGACGGAAATACACCAATTTGTTTGAGCTGATTGGCATAAAAAACTACATCTTTTTGCAATTGCCATCCAACAGACTGTTCGTGCGTACCTTCTGTTTCCAAGATTGCTGCCAATTCTTGGGCAGAGACTTTGGGCGCATATGGTTCAAACATTTTGGCTGCTTCCATTTTGTTATGATGTACCCACTGCCCAGCTTCTAAAATTGCTTGGGTGATAGCTTTGGCAACCATGGGTTCCTTACGAATCAAAGACCCCCTTAGGCCAACAACACAACAGGCAATATGCTTCCACTGCCCTTCCATATTGGAATCAATAGAAATTAACTTATTTTTAGTTTGGAATAAATGTGCCAATGGATCATCCAGACCTGCGGCCTGAATTGCACCACGTTTTAAAGCAAGTGGTAGCATATCCTCTGGAAATTGTCGCCAACTGACCTCTTTTTCTGGATCTATTCCTATTTCTTTAAAACGCATACTAAAGAAGTTTTTGGCGGGACCGCCAATATCACCAACTCCAATAGTTTTGCCCTTAAGCGCAGCAAGAGTTTTAATATCACCGTTTTCTGGTGCCAATAAGTGCAAACAGCCTGAATGTAATCCAGCAACTAATTTAACGTCAAATCCTTGTTGTAAAGGTTTTAACCACCGTAATGCCATCCCTGATGCACCATCTGCCTTCCCTGTAGACATGGTCTCTAACATCTGATCAACAGAACCAGCAAAATCTATGAAATTTACGTCTAGATTATATTTTTCAAAAAAACCTTTTTGTTTGGCAACTGGAAAAGCAGCAGTACAAATCGAATCTGCACTCCACGCTAGGGTGATCTTACGCGGCTTACCATCCAGCTTTACCGCAGATCCAAGATCAGGAAATGGTGACCCCTCATCAGCCAATGCTTTACCTATACTGCCCGATAAGATTGTCGCCCCTGAAACAGCTAATAAAGACCGCGAAAACTGACGACGATTTAACTTACGAAAACCCATAATTTTTCCTAAATGTTTTAAAGAAAATAAAATGTTATTGAATTTAATATTTAAATACTTTGGTTAAAAATACAATTATATTTTACGTTAAAATATGATTATACAATTTTAAATGTATAAATAGCACACAAAAAATGCCACTTAATGTCATAAGTGGCATCAAATCTTTTATTCAAAATCTTATATTTAAAGGTTTATGGATTTTTTAAGGCTAGCTCTGCTGGGGAATTACCTAGATTTAACGAAGGTTTACGACGATGCACTAAATCATCAATTAATAATTCATAATTCTCAAGATAATCTGTCAACGACAGACTACGTTCAGCTTCTGCACGCGCTGCTGTACGTAAATTTTGTGCTAGAATTTGATCCTCTAATACCTCTAATACATGATCTGCAAGTGCGTTTGGATCTAAAAATGGGGTTAGTAGGCCCGTTTTACGATCCGCAATAAATTCTTGAACGGGTTGCGTATCACTGGCAACAATCGCGCATCCCGTTGCCATCGCTTCACGCAAAGACCATGATAGAACAAATGGATAAGTCATATAGACATGAGCATCAGAACGTTTCAATAATTGGCCAAAAACGTCATATGAAACCTGTCCAGCAAAATGCACACGCGACATGTCAAGCTTGTCGCTCAGCTCTCTTAGCATATATTCACGCCAAGATAATCCACCCGCTAAAGACGCGCCATAACTAACCTGATCACGTCCGACCATCACAACCTTTAAATCTGGACGTTCATTTAATAATTTTGGTAATGCTCGCATAAAAATATGAAAGCCACGATAAGGTTCTAGCCCACGTGCAACATACGTTAACAACTTATCATGAGGTGAGACAATAAAATCTCCAAATTTTACATCTTGCTTGCGAACTGACTGATCTGGCGCACATTTTTGAAGATTCACACCCTCACGCAATATAGTCATTTGTTGCTGAGCCCATTTGGGATAGGTCGAATGTTGAAACAAAGTTGGGGTTTGACCCCATCCAGGATTGGTTGCTGAAATTAAATTTATAGTATTTTTTATTCGAACCCGAGAAGGTAAGAGTTCATCTGCAGGAAATTCAGGATCAAAATTGACATCTAATCCGTCTGAATGGTAATAAAATTCGCAATAGTGAATAACTGGAACATCTGGGTATATGTCTTGCAAATTCAACATTTCACCCCATCCTTGATGCCCAATGATAATATCAGGTATAAAACCTAGATTTTTAAGAGTCTTGATCGTTTTATAAACTTCTTCGCCTCTCTTAATGGCTATATCCAATTCCGCTAGCGCAGTATGTATTCCTGGTGTAACTTCGACCGTTTTATAAAAAACAGATCGAACGCCCTCTATCTTATTTTCAGAAGATTGACTGATAAAAATTATCTCGTTATCGGGTTGTTTAGCCAAATGCCGAACAATATGCAAATATTGTCCTGGAAAATTCTGATGAATAAATAAATATTTCACAACAGAAACCAATTCATTAAATAAAATTATACCCATCTATTTTGAATATGATGGGGTGTTAAAAAATAAATGTATATTTTTGCTTAAATATACATTTTTGGATTATCATTTCTTCTTAGAACTTGCTTTTGCCACCGTTTTTCGTTCAACGGGCTTGGCAGAAGCAACCTTGGAACTCGATTTTTTTAACTTAATATTACTTCTCACAGTTTTATTTTCTGTTTTTTTATTAATGGTTGGTGTTGATTCTTTAACTTCAACAACTTTCTTGGCAACGGATTTACCATCAGCAATAGAAATTAATTCGAAACACAGTGCTTCTAAAGGGGCAACAGATTCTGCTGCTAGTGTGGTGTCATCTTCAACAGGTCCAAGTTTGGTTCCATCAATAAAAGTAGCTGTCAGACGCGTACGATATTTTTTTGCTGCTTCGCCACTCAATTTAACGCGCAACCCACATAATGGTAAAGCCATGCCTCGACTACCACAAAATTGATTCCCCTTGTACCAAGGAGACATCCACCCTTTACCCAAAACAGCTTGATATTCGATATCTTCCGGATCGATATATTTATTGACCCCTAAACCAAACCCTTCAATCCAGGTTTTACTGTCTGGAATCCCAATCCAATCGCCTAATTTTACTGAAACATCACCCATACGCTGTACATGGGCAAAAATTGTAATATCATCCTCTTGGGCAGAGGATGACTGTTTTACAGCTGCCTGTTGTGCTTGTAAGGACTGATCTTGTTGCTGTTTTACCTCTGTTGATACAGGTAAATTATTAGGCTGATCTGGCGCATCATTTAAACGCACGACTTGCAATTTGGGGGCAGGAATTTGATTAGCTGGATTTTGGTATACAGTCACTAAAATTAAACCAGGACCACCAGAAACACGAACCAAAGCTGCACTTTTTTCAGCCCCCAACCAACCATCTTGTTCAAAAGTCTCAACATTAACATGAGCACTTTGTTTAAATGGAGGTAGACAAATTCGTAGCCCAGGAAAACCAAACTCATCTGCAGCCGCTTGATTAGGGGCATGATAAATACAATATAGCCCTGCATCCAAGCTCATTAAGTGACCGTTAACGTTTAAATCAATAACGCGTTGCTGATTTTGATTCGTTTTTTGTTTGGTTTCTGACATTCTACGAGTTCCTATTTTTAAAGCTATAATTTAATATACATTCTTTAAATAGACCAAAGAAATGATAATAACTACTTATAAACTACTTTTAATTTTTCATATCTTGCTTTTTTGCAAAAGTCTAACAAAATATTATTTTGATCAATAATAGATAATTCTGGCGAAATAACCCACCCTCGTTGTGTTGTTTTTATCCTTTGTGCAATTGCTCCCAAATCAAAGGCAACTGTTTTCAACCCTGCACGCCAAGCAATGCTTAAAGCATAACACCACGTCTCTGGCCAAATTGCTGGAAAGAACGCTATGTCTGCCTGCTGTCGATTTACCAAATCAACTGCCTCTTCTTCCTTATAACTGCCTGTAATGAATAAACGATTACTATTAAGAAATAATTGGTCATCAACCGTACGTCCCACCAATACAAATTCTAAAGGCAAATCTCTTTGATCTGCATCAGCTACCAAAGCCTTTAAAATATCAAAACCTTTTTCAATTCCGATTGCTCCGATTAAACAGACTTTATAAGAATGTGTATAAATATCTTTTTGTATTTCTGTTTCAGGGATTTTGTCAGTATGTTGTGAAAAAAATGCCAGTTGTTCGATAGTTAAATCTGGACGATCATCCTCTAATTCTTCAACATCAATTTTCTTAAGCATTGGAAAATGCTTTTTAATTCTTGCTGCCGTATCTTTAGAAGGGGTAATGACACGTTGTGCATGCATCAATTCATTTTGTGAACGTTGAATCCAAGAATCCATGTCAATTAGATTTTCTCTACTTGCTGGCATTAAGTCAACACATGCTTGACATTTAGATAATTGTTTAGGTTCGCCACAATATCTTTTATCAGCATTTAGCAAAGATATTCTTGGACAAAAAACCATGTAATCATGTATATAAACATGATAAGGTATCGATAAATCATATAATAATTGACGCACAGCATCATGATGATTTGAAAAATGATGGACCTCTAGAGATTGGATATCCATTTTTTGTAAAAATTGCAACAAAATAGAGTATTCGCAAGGTAGACTGAAAACAAGGTTGGGATATAACTCTGTAATCTCATTATAGAGTATCGTCTCAGATTTAAATTGTATTTCTAACTGGCACCCATCACCCAATATTGTTGGTCGTATCAATATTGGTATCATTCCTTTTAAGCGTAACTTATATATACGTTCTTGAACCGCACGTTCAACCCCTCCCCCATAAGCATGGGTAATGATCAAGGCATAACGATATACAATACCTTGTTTTTTCTTGGCCTTATAAAAATTTTGTAAACGTTGTATATCCAAATTACGACGATAGTTACGTAAAAAATCCCGATCCATATAGGTTTTTACCATTTGATCGTAACCAGGATATAAATCGTTTAAAATCTTAATGTTACGCCTTAACAAAGCATTCTTACTGCGTTGAAAAGAAACGCCACCTTTATGCCCGACAAAAACATCTGCAGCCACAACATGACGCCAGCCTAAATGTTGAGCACGCATACAAAAATCGTTTTCTTCACCATATCCTTGGGCAAATAAATTCTCTCTTAACAGGCCTGTCTGCTTAAGACAATCATGACGAATGTACATACAAAAGCCATGCGCTGTGGGGGCTTGAACAACCACCCCTGCATTTACTTTTTGCATTAATCGCATTAAAGATTTTACTTCTTTAATAGAAGGCACAGGATTTTCTTGATCATAATAGGGATAAGAAAAAATACTGGCATCATTTGAAAACGGTGTAACGGTTCCAATATCTATTTGGCTATAAGCTGCTTTACGTAAAGATTCTATCCATCCTTTAGCCACCAACGTATCACTATTAAGTAAGATAACATCATAACCAGGCCACGCACGAATACCACTGTTAACCGCACCTGGAAACCCTTTGTTTTCATGATGTTGAATTAAATAAATCTGCTGATTGTCAACATTATCTCTTAAAATATCTATTAATTCACTCTCAGGCGAACAATCATCTACAAGCTGAATAATCACATCATCAGGAACTGTCTGTAAAACTGCTTCTACACAAGCAATGGTTTCCTCTATTCCTTTATAAACGGGTACAATGATTACCAAACCCATTGCTTTTTTTGATGCAATCTGAGGTTTTTCTCCATAAAAAAAGGCAGAAACTGGAACACATAACTGATGTTTTTTCGTAATACTTCTTAGTTTTTTTTGCTTTGGAATCAATATCCATGGATCAATTGGACTGCCAATTAAGTTTCTTTGTTGTTCGTCTTTAACTGCATATAATTCAGGAGAAAAATCCTCTAAAGGTAATTTGAAGCATTTGGCGCGAAATAGCGGCACGTCCAAATGCGCAATTTCGAAATAATCTTGAACAGTAATTTGCTTCTCAAGAATGTTCTTAGAATTATAAAAACTTAATACAGGTAATCTTTCTGGTTCAGCAGGATACCACAACCATCCAGACATATGACCTTGGTCAATTTCAACAAACCCCTCTGTGCGACAAATACTTTGTATATCAATCGGACTACCAAGTAACGAAACACCATCTTGTTGCACATGCAGATCTTGGCAATCTTGCCACCCTTCTGGTAAATTAAAATATTTGTTATTAGTCTCGCCCAAATAATTATCATCTAAAAACAAAGAAACTGAGCCTGGTTTGAAAGTCGAAATCCATGCCTGCCCCATAGAACCAACTAATCCACAACACCCATTCATTTGCAATTTTTTAGTTAAATTAATAACTAATGGCCACGTTTCCAATACAGGACAGTGATGTGATAAGGCATGTTCTAGAATGGTCAATAACCGATCAAAATCTTTCTTTGTCGCTATAACCAAGGCTAGCGCCAGCCACCCTTCATAAAAATCAAATTTACCCATTAAAGGATTAAGAAGTGTATAGGCTTGATCATGTTGCTTTTGCTTTAAATATAACATAGCCAAATCAAACGTTATATTTGGATTACGTAGTGCTAGACGATGGGCACGATCCATCCATTGAATGGAGGCTTTTATGTTCCCTTTGTTTTTTTCCTCTTGGGCTCGAATATAAGCAGATTGCGCATTTTGCCTTATGCGTTCCATTCCTTCTGCTTTTTTACGAGCATATTCTAATAATTTTTCTTGTTTTGTTTTTGGCACCGAAACCTCTTAATGTTGTGCCTTTATATTGCAATAAAGTAAAAAAATTAGAAATTGGTTAATTACTTTTTACAAAAAATAATCCAGGGGCAATTTCTACATTATTATTTTGCTTTTTGTCAGAAACATGATCCTGCGTAGCGTTATTTTGAATACCATCAGGTAATGCGCCAAATTGTTCTAAATGATCTAAATCGGTTTGAGCTTCTTTTTCACCGTTATCCTTGGCAACCCCCAACCAATAGCGTGCCTTAATTAAATTTTGCTCTTCAACTAATCCTTTTGCAAAATATCGCCCTAACATTAACTGAGCTTTTGGGTGTCCCTTCTCGGCAGCTTTAGTAAACCATTCTTGTGCTTTAACACGATCTGGCTCTATATGGTTTCCGCCGCCATACATTGCACCTAGTGCGAACATTGCAGGTATATTTCCTTGTTCAGCGGCTAAATGATAATACTTTAAAGCTTCCTGTGCCATTATCTGACCATTATTGGCATAACCTTCTAATAAAATGCCGGCCCACAGCAGCTGCGCCTCTGCAAAACCAGCGTCAGCTGCAGAAGCCATCCATTTATACCCCTCTGTGATATCTTTGTCCCCACCTGTTCCTTGAATCAAAAGACGAGCATACCAATATCGTGCAGGAACAATTTCTTCACAACATCTCCTTAACCATTCCCTTGCTTGCTTCTCTTTTTCAACATCAGAGTTATTACTATTGCTTTTCAATAAGGCCATAGCCAAGTTAAACATAATCGCTTGATTGCCTTGCTCAGCCCCAGGAATCAAAAACTCCTGTATAATTTCGTCCAAATCAATAGAAGACTGAGGTAATTGTAGTGCAAGATCACCCAAAGTAATAATTGAAGTCACATCTCCTTTTTGGGCTGCACTTTTAAAAAAATGGATTGCCCTATCAACAGATTTTTCAACCCCTAAGCCATTTAAATATAATAACCCTATGGTACGTATTGCGGATAAATGACCACATTGTGCAGCATATGAATACCAACGAAATGCTTCTGTATAATTGGGCGGAATATCATCGTTTCCTTGGCCGTTCATATCTGCTAAAACAACCGCAGCTTCGATATCCCCTTTCATAGCTGCTTTTCGAAGCCAAGTTTCAGCCTGAATAAAATTCTGCTCTACACCCTGTCCTTTTTTTAAAGCAACACCGTACAAAGCTTGGGCCTCACGAATACCCAACTCAGCTGCTTCTTTATAATATTGTGCTGCCTTTTCATAATCAAGAGGAACCCCTTGTCCCGTAGCATACATAACACCAAGCTTTTGAATGGCAGAACCCATTTTCCTTTCTGCAGCAATCTTTAAAAATTCTGCAGCTTTTGCATAATCCTCTTGCGTTGAGCCTAGTCTTAATAACAGCAATCCTTTACCCATATACCCTTGGGCAGAATCTTGAGCAATGGCCTGGTCGTATAAATTTAAAGCCTCCTTAATAACATCTTCATCATTTGTATTTAAAGATAATAGATAAGCATATAAAGCCTGACCTTCAGCATAACCATTTTCAGCAGCTTTTTTTGCCCAAAAGCGTGCCTTATCTAAATCAGGTTTAATCGTTTCGTAATTTTCTTTTACAACATCTAATAAATTAGCACCAGTAACTTCCTGTGTTTCGGGAACGCCTTGCATGTATAGTAAAGCCAATATGTGCTGGGAAGGAACCCATCCTCCAGCAGATGCAGCTTCGTGCCAAGATACGGCATCCCGAATACTTAAAACAACACCGTGCCCCCCCAAATAACACATACCCAACCAATACTGAGCTTCTGCGGATTGAAGAGCTGCTGCCTGGGAATATTGTTCAAAAGCAACCGTATAATTTTGTTCATCATAAGCTGCTTTTGCTTTTTTCAAAAATTTATCAATTTTCTTCTCTTGACGCTTTTTTGAAGACCCAAATAAACCCCGCACTACCACTCTCCCAACTTTATATTTTCATTATTATTGAGGATCCCTCATCCCCTGTGATAACTTAGGAATGAGATTATTCATTAGATACTGTGCAACAGTTCGTTTCCCAACATTAATATCCGCCTTAACCGTTAAACCAGGCATAGGGTGAAAGAAATTAGGAACCCCATGCAATGTATATTTCTCAATCTTCAACCGTGCTCTGAAAAACGGTTTCTCACGAAATGTTAGCGGAGCAGCACCTAGACGGTTGGTTTCTTGTGTCATATCGCCAGGTTGGAACACATCTGGGCTAATTTGAGTGACAACTGCTTCAGCACCTCCATATTGCGTATAGGTGAAAGTATCAAACTTAATAATTGCCTTATCACCAAGTTTTAAATATCCAACCTCATCACCAGAAATAGCCGTTTCTACTTCTAGTCCTGTTCCAACAGGAATCAAAGTGATAAAAGGAGCACCAGCATTTAATACAGATCCCACCGATCCTTTAGCAATTGATAAGACAATCGAATCTTGCTCAGCAGTTAATAAAACCTTTTCCTGACGTAGTTTTGCTTTTTTATAATCACTCTCATTGGTGGATAACTGCTTTTGTACATCTGTCAGCTCTTTATAAACTTGACCTTTCCAATTTTCAATATAGGCGGTTTTATCAGCTTGCAAACTAGCAATTTTTTTCTCTGTTTGGGTTACTCCTTGCTGAGACGTAATCAATTTACTTTCAACGTCCATCAATGTATCTTGGGCACCCAAAGTCGATAGCTTACTACCTACCTCTTCATCTTGCAATTTTCGACGCATTTGATGGACATCTGATGCTACTTGAACACGACCGCGCAAAACAGCAACGCTAGCCTTGTAGTTTTTTAACATTGCTAATTGTTCTTGAATTTTTTGATCAAAACCTTCTACCTTGGCGTTATATTCCAACTTACGTTTTAAGAATGCATTGCCCTGTTCAACAGAATAAGGATTAGAAGGGTCTACAGTATAATTCTTTTCGTCAGCCTCTGCCCGTAAACGATCGTATTGTGCTTGCTCACTACTTACTTGCACACGCAAATTATCAATGTCAGCCTCTGTCAATGTCGGGTCAAGATGTGCCAAAATTTGCCCTTTTTTTACAAAATCTCCTTCTCGAACATCAATAGATTTAATGATACTTTGTTCTAATGGCTGAACAAGTAGAGGTGTTGCTGTTGAAACTAACCTTCCATCCGCGGTCACTACTTTATTTAATGGAAATACATACATACCGATGATAGAAAATAACGCCAACGCACTGACCAACCATGTCAAATACTGAGCAGAAGCCGTGGGAGGCATATTAATTGCAGCAGAAGTTGGCGAATGAAACTCTAATAAAGCAACAGGCATGTCTGCTTGAAAGCTATCATCCTTGCCTGCATCAGGTAAAATATATCCATCAGGCACGTGATCTTCATCATCATTTTTAGCGGGTTGGGAATTACTTGCCCCCTGAATGCTTTTAGAAGTTGTCTTAGTAACATCCAATGTTTTATTTTGATCCGTTATATCGCTTTGGTTTGATTGAACGCCATCAGGCAACTGATTATTGTTGTTATCATCTACCATGATTACGCCCCCTCTGGAACCAATGAATCATCAGCTGAATTATCTTTTTTAGCCTGCTCGCGCGCTTGAGTATGTCTATTTTGTTGCAGCCACAAGGTTCTGTAAATTTCACAATTTTCCAATAACTCTTCATGATTACCAATAGATTGCATAACCCCCTGATCCAGAACCAAAATTTTATCACAATTTACCAAAGAAGATAATCTATGTGAAACAATAACCATTGTGCGCCCCTTTGCAATACGCTCCAAGTTGGCATTAACTAGTGCTTCACTCTCTGGATCTAAAGCTGAAGTTGCTTCATCTAAAATCATAAATTTTGGATCTAAAATTACTGCACGTGCAATCGCTAACCGTTGCCGCTGCCCACCAGAAATATTAGTCGATCCTTCCTCAATAAAAGTATCATATCCAGCAGGCATACGCTCAATAAACTCTTCTGCCCCTGCTAAACGAGCAGCGCGAATAACATCATCCATCGTCAATCCTGGACGACCAGCTGTGATATTATCCCGAATAGTTCCACGAAATAAGAAGTTATCTTGTAACACGACACCAAAAGAACGACGCAAATGTGTCAAATTAATTTCGCGCAGATCTACCCCATCTAGCCTCAGAAAACCAGTATAGTTACGACTGACCCCCTGTAGCAAACGCGTAATCGTTGATTTACCGGAACCACTTCGACCAACTAGCCCTAACATCGTTCCAGCAGGTATAGAAAAGGTTAAATCTTTTAATGCTCTATTACTACCACCAGGATAAGTAAAATTAACTCCCTCAAAGGAAAGCGCTCCGATAATTTTAGGGCGTAATCCTGTCGTTAATTCTTTCGTTTCTGTTGGGTTGTTTAATATCTCACCAGCTTGCCCCAAAGAAGTTTGCACTTCTAGCATCGACGACATTAACTTTGCTAACCCTACCAAAGGTGCAGCAACACGGCCACCTAACATCATAAAAGCAACAACAGACCCAGCATCTACGCCAGAAGTAGGATCGCTAATTGCAATAAAAGCACCAATAAGAATAACACCACGATTAATGAAGAAATCTAGCGGCATAACTAAAGTTTCAGGCCAATTTTGCATCCTTGACGTCGATAAACGCCATTTAGAAACCTCAGCAATGACCTCGTCCCATTCCTGCCGTCTAGCAGGTTCAAGTGCCAAGGTTTTAACGGTTCGAATGCCAGCAACCGTTTCATACATCATCGAACCACGAGTCATTTCTGCTTCAATACGTTTGTTGTACAGCTTCATTAGAGGGGGCATAAATGCGACAACCAGCAAACCAATTGCCCCTGCTGCTGCAACTGTCATCCATGCTAAAGTTGCACTGATGTAAAACAAAAAAGGCAAGATCACGACAAGGGTAAATAAATCTAAAAATGTTGATAATAAACGCCCCGTAATAAAATCACGAACCTGATAAATTTGAGATACTTTACCCACAATCCGCCCCGCCTGTTGACGTTCAAAGAATTCCAACGGTAACGACAATAAACGATTATAAGTGTGAATTGAAATACGTGCATCCAGACGGTTAGCCAATACAGCCGTTAATTCACGACGTGCATAACTAATTAATACTTCATAAAAGCACAAGACAATTAAAAGTCCAGTAATCGATATTAATGTCGCTGTCGAATGAAACGCAATCACGCGGTTTACAACCTGCATCACAATGAAAGCAGGAAAAATTTGCAAAACACTAATAACCATTGACGCAATTGCAATATCGCGTAACGATGCCCGTTCTCGCAACACCATCTTAAACAACCAAGCAAAATTAATCTTGGCATCTGCTTCAGACAGATTACGATTTCGCTTAACCAACAAGACATCGCCTGTCCAAGCTTGACGTAAGCGGAATTCGTCTACGGCAACAGGTTGATCAGTTTCTTTACCCAATGGATCTCTTAAAAAAACCACCCTTTTTTGAGGATTAACCCCAACCATTAACCCAGCAGAACCGTCCTTAAACATCAACACAACTGGAGGAGAATTGTATAAACGAATAAGATAGCGCCATTTAAGACGCATTCCCTTGGCAACTAAACCTTGCCCATTCAACCAACGCGCGAGCGTTGCTGGAGAGGGAGAATCTTCACCAGGTTCTGTCGCAAGGTCACGCATATCCAAATCAATACCATGATGCTTTGCAGCAGCCATTGTAGCACGAATACGGATCATCATTGGTGAAAGACGGGCGTGCGTTGATTGTGCTTCGTCTTTGGCATTCCCAGACCCTGCCTGAGGGGGAGTATTTTTTGGTTGATCCACCGACCATCCTCTATCAATAATCTCAACAAAATAACTTAGTATTTCTTCGAAAAATCAACAATCTGCGTTAAAGACAGAATAAATGAAATAATTATATAATTATTTCAATTACAATCTGATCTTTCAGAAACACCACGGAACATATCAAGTATATAATTATAATTCAAACCATTTCCAATTATATAGAAAAATTAGTTTTAACAACCCAAAAATCAAAAAAACAACTTCTAAACTTTAAACAATACATATAAAATAACTTTTTTTACGATTGATAGTGGCTATTCTATAATCTTGAACATTGGAAACCATTTACTACCTCTATAATCTACTCATCTTGTATAAAATAAAATATAAATGATTAAAATCCATATCCTTATTTACATCTATGCGATATAAACCAAAAATCAAATAATATTACACTTCTCTGAAATTAGGCTTGATCATTTATGTCTGGACAAAGCAAACTTCTTAATAAATTACAGCACCATATTCTTCTTTGTGATGGAGGAATGGGATCTATCGTTCAAATGCTTGACCTTGATATCGATAAAGATTTTTGGGGCAAAGAGAACTGTACAGAAGTTCTAAATTTATCCAGACCTGATTTAGTTAGAGATATCCATCGCCAATATTTTGCAGCAGGCGCAGATATTGTCGAAACCAATTCTTTTGGGGGATCGATCACAACCCTCAGTGAGTTTGACCTGCAAGACCAAACACGTGAAATCAATAAACGCGCAGCTGAGATTGCCAACGAAGCCGCGGAATCCTTTGCTGACAATAAGGAGCGTTTTGTTGTTGGATCTATTGGCCCAGGAACGCGTCTACCTTCTTTGGGTAATATTGCTTATGATCCCTTGGAAAACGCCATAACAGAACAATGTCGCGGGTTAATTGATGGGGGTGTTCATGGATTTTTAATTGAGACCTGCCAAGACCCCTTGCAAATCAAGGCCGCCGTCAATGCCGCCAAAATAGCACAAAAAGAAGCCAATATTTTCTTACCAATTTTTGTGCAAGTTACTATTGAAACAACAGGCACTTTATTAGTCGGCAGTGACATTGCCGCGGCTGCCACCGTTATTGATGCTCTTGATGTTCAAATGATGGGCATGAATTGCGGAACAGGGCCACGTGAAATGGCTGAAGCCATCAAATGGTTATCTCAATACTGGCCCAAACTAATTTCTATGCAGCCCAATGCAGGCCTGCCTGAACTTGTTGATGGGAAAACACATTACCCACTATCTCCAGAAGAGATGGGACATTGGATGTCACGTTATATAGAGGAACAAAAAATTAATATGATCGGAGGATGTTGCGGCACTAATCCCAATCATATTGCCGCAATGCATAAAATATTATGTGAACGTGCCCAAAACGAAGGGACCACCTCTGACCGCCCAAAAATTATCGAACGAACCCACCACTGGGTGCCATCCGTTGCCAGTCTGTTTACCTCAACCCCTTTACGTCAAGAAAATAGTTTATTTTCAATTGGCGAGCGTTGCAATGCCAATGGTTCAAAAAAATGGCGAGATCTTCAAGCCGAACAAGATTGGGATGGATGCGTTACAGTTGGTCGTGAACAACTAAAAGAAGGATCGAACGCCCTTGATGTCTGTATGGCCTTTGTTGGACGCGATGAAGATGCTGAAATGCGCGAAATTATTCCCAGATTTACTTCGTCAATCAATGCTCCCTTAGTTATTGATTCAACAGGTACCGATGTCATTGAAAGTTGTTTGAAACTTCATGGGGGTAAACCGATTATCAACTCCATCAATTTCGAAGATGGCGAGGAAATAGCAGCCGAGCGTATGGTTTTGGCTCGTAAATTTGGTGCATCGGTCATTGCATTAACCATTGATGAAGTGGGAATGGCAAAAACGCCCGAAGACAAATTACGCATTACCCAACGGCTGGTTGATTTTGCCTGCAATCGATATGGATTACCACAGTCTGATTTAATGATTGATCCACTAACCTTTACCATCGCCACAGGGGTAGAAGATGATCGCAAATTAGGATTATGGACATTGGAAGGCATTAAAGCGATCCGCGATGCTTTTCCCGACATTCAGATAGTTTTGGGATTATCGAATATCTCTTTTGGATTAAATCCTGCTGCTCGTGCGGTTTTAAACTCTGTTTTCCTACATCACGCTCAAAAAATGGGCATGACGGCTGCCATTGTTCATGTATCTAAGATCCGCCCTTTACATTTAATTGACGAAGCAGAAATCAAGGTCATGGAAGATCTCATCTTTGATCGCAGGGAGGGTGACTATGATCCACTTAAAAAAGTTCTCGAAATTTTTGCCGATCGTAAAGCCTCACAAGCAGCTACCCGCCCTATTGCCTCTACGATCGAGGAACAATTACATGACCGTATCGTAGATGGTAATCGTAAAGGGTTAGAAGACGATTTAAAAAGAGCTATGGAAACCTATCCACCATTGGAAATCATCAATAACCTTTTGTTGAACGGAATGAAAACCGTTGGTGAACTCTTTGGTTCGGGCAAAATGCAGCTACCTTTCGTGTTACAATCAGCAGAAACCATGAAAGCAGCAGTCTCTTTTTTAGAGCCTTTCATGGAAAAAACGAACGAAGATACCAAAGGCACTATGGTCTTAGCCACGGTCAAAGGTGATGTTCACGATATAGGCAAAAATCTTGTTGATATCATCCTAAGCAATAATGGATTTCGCGTTGTTAACTTAGGAATAAAAGTTCCTGTCGCTGATATGATTAATGCAGCCAAAGAACATCGTGCCGATGCTATTGGCATGTCTGGATTACTGGTTAAATCAACCGTAATTATGAAGGATAATTTGCTTGAAATGGCAGAACAAGGATTAAATATTCCTGTTTTATTAGGTGGCGCAGCCTTAACCCGTGCCTATGTAGATGAAGATTGCGCAGAAGTATACAAAAAAAACAATGGTTTAGTTGCCTATGCACGCGATGCTTTTGATGGTTTAACATTAATGGAGAAAATCGCTAGTGGTCAGCTAGATGATTACGTAGCTGCACAAAAGGTACAAAATAAACGTCCTAAACGAAATAACAAGAAAGAGACCATCACAGCAATACCCATCTCTGCCGAAGAAGCAACTAAACGTCGTCAAGATATGGCCCCAAAAGAGGATGTTCCCACACCACCTTTTTGGGGTGTCCGCAAACTTGAGGCAAAAATGAAAGCAATATTGCCTTTTCTTAACGAACGTTCTTTATACCAATTACAATGGGGAATGAAAAAGCAAGGCAAGACTCTAGAAGAGTTTTTAGAAAATGCCAAAACGTCTTTACGTCCTATCTTACACAAATTAATGGACGAATGTGAAAAAGAGAATATTCTGCAACCCCAAGCATTATATGGATATTGGAAAGCCGCAGCAGAAGGCGAAGACTTAATTCTATTTGATGAAGATGGTCAAACAGAATTATGCCGTTTTACCTTGCCCAGACAACATGGTGCCAACAGATTTTGTATTACAGATTTTGTTCGCGATATTCAAGATCCTGTTCGTGATGTTATTGGACTGCAAGTTGTAACCGTTGGACAACAAGCATCTGATACAGCTAGAGTTTGGTTTGAAGAAAACCGTTACCAGGATTATCTATATTTACATGGATTGTCCGTTGAAATGACAGAAGCAATGGCCGAATATACCCATCAACGCATGCGCTCTGAACTAGGTTACATTAGTGAGGACGACCCCGATATGAACAAATTATTAATGCAAGGTTATCGTGGTTCTCGATATTCTTTTGGATATCCTGCCTGCCCTAATTTAGAAGATCAAAAATATATTCTTGAATTATTAAAAGCCGATCAATTGGGAATAACCCTATCTGATGAATGGCAACTGCACCCCGAGCAGTCAACATCTGCGTTAGTAATTTTCCACCCAAAAGCAAAATATTTCATTATTTAATATGTAATTTTTTTTCCATTACTTATCCGTAAGTAATGGAAAAAATTTAATAAAACGGTTGTTTTCAGACACTTCCCCTTGACCTTGGTAAAATGTAATCCAACGGTTGACATATTTTATACCTATAATAAATAAACTGACATCAGTTAAAAATATTATGTAAAATACTCAATCTATAAAATATGTAATTGTTCTTAGTAAGTATTCAAATAAAAATTATTTTAAACACTATTTAAAATTATAGTTTCTAAACTATATTTATTGTAAGATTAGTAGATAATAGATGAAAAATATATCGACTAATTGTCAATTTATTGTCTCTCTTATTGATTAACAAAAATGAAATACCATATAATAACTCAAACAAATAACTTATTTGAGAAAAAAAATGATCATTAAACATTACTATATTACAAAAAAGAGAGAAAATTCGATTTTAGACCTTATTGATAAGAAGCTTTATTTGCGCAAACTGTCAAAAGATCGGTCAAAAGTCTACCTCTCTACTCTCGATATGAAAACAGCGCTAATTCATAATAAATCAGATATTTTGGATGTGATAGATCTAAACTCTATTACTGCGTCAGAATATACACTGAAAAGCCATAAAAATAATCAATTTTATTGTAGCCATCCCTTGGGAGAAACAACGCGGATTGCGTACTTTGAAGCTAATCGTAGCGAAGCCAAAGCTTGGGAAATGTTTAACCTGAAAAAAAGTAAAAATATCGTTGTTAGCCAAACAATTCGACATAAACTTCAAGAATTGAACCGATAACCTTGTATAAAAAGTTGGCCTTTTACACTACAATGTAAAAGGCCAACCACACTGCCTATTCTTAATCTCTTAGTAAAAACTTATATTAATAAAACAAGACACTTCAAATTTTAATAGATCAATCTGAATAATTTTTTGAAAAAATTACTTAAGGAAGATAAACAAACCTTAACAAAAGGTTTAATATTTGTAAATATTTATTTATCTATAAGGTGAATTTATATTTAGCTTTCAACCATCATATTATCTACCATTATTTACACTTAAAAAAATCAAAATATTACCTTAATAAAAGAATTGTATGATAAAACTAGATATATGTATAATCATACCCCCTAAGCAGTTTTCATATTGAAACATTTTAATATCTTTATAAAATTTGAATATTACACGAGGACAGTCATTGGACTTTGTTACTATCATAGACCTTGCGGGTAGTGTTGCCCTCCTATTATGGGGGGTGCATATGGTGCAAACTGGCGTACAGCGTGCGTTTGGGGCAAGGTTGAATCAAATTTTGTCCAAAACATTACGTAACAGAGTTCAAGCTTTTTTTGCTGGTCTGGGGATTACTGCCATTTTGCAATCATCGACTGCAACGGGATTGATGATTACCAGCTTTACGGCAAATGGGGTTATTGGTTTGCCTTCTGCTTTGGCGGTTATGTTGGGTGCCAATGTTGGTACTACATTGATTGTTCAACTCCTTTCTTTCGATGTATCGCGCATTGCTCCACTTTTTGTCCTTATTGGCGTCATTATGTTTAGGCGTTGTACAAATTACTTTCGTGATTTGGGACGAACCTTTATTGGATTGGGATTAATTTTAATCTCATTACACCAATTTTTAGTTATTTTACATCCATACACAAATCAGCCTACACTACGATTAATGTTGGGAAGTATTGCCGACTTACCCTTGATCGCAGTCGTTATTGCCATGGTTTTAACGTGGATTATGCATTCATCTGTTGCTGTTATTTTATTAATTGCTTCTTTTGCTTCCCACAATGTGATATCGGCAGAAACTGCTTTTGCAATGGTGCTAGGATCGAATATTGGTACAGCCCTTAATCCTGTAATAGAAGGGGCAGGCAAAGATGCAGTTGCCAAACGCTTACCTATTGGTAATTTATTAAATCGTGTAATTGGGGCTATAATTATTTTAGTTTTCCTATCCCCAATTACAAATTGGTTTGTACATTATTATCCTGATGCTAATCGATCGATAGCCAATTTTCATACGTTATTTAATATAGTTACAGCAGCTGTTTTTCTGCCTTTCTTAACACCATATGCAGAACTCTTGAAACGCATCTTACCCAGACCTAAAACCGAGAAAGCTGAAGATCCATCTAAACCTATTTATTTAGATAAATCAGCCATTAAGCAATCCCCTATGTTAGCCATCGGTAATGCTACACGAGAATCTTTACGTTTATGTGATGCGCTGGAAAAAATGCTGAGCGGCGTGGATAATGCCCTAAAAAGCAAAACCCCCCAAATCGCAAGTGAAGCACGTAGAGTCGATAATACTCTCGACAGACTGACCAGTTCAATCCAAAGCTATGTCACAGCACTTGATCCCGAATCTTTAAACCGCAAAGAACTAAATCAAATTGAGAGAATTCTAACTTTTTGCACCCAAATCGCCAATGCTGGGGATGTCTTAGATCGTAATGTTTTGCCAACTGTGCAAAAAATGGTCAAGCAACGTATTGTCCTGCCCAAAGAAATGATGGATTTACTAGAAGATATGATGATCCGTATTCATAAAAATCTGCGTATTGCAGCGACATTGTTGATGAACGAGGACGAAAGCATCGCCAGAAAATTAGCCGAAGAAAAAGACATTTTTCGAGAAACCGAAAATCAAGCAAATTCTATTTATTATCGCAGGCTGCGAGAAGAAACAGAGGATAAGAAAACACAAATTCAATTTGGTTCGTTTATGTTGGAATTGGCACGTGATTTAAAACGCACCAATACTCATGTTGTCGCATCATCGGCCTATCCAGTACTAGATCAATCAGGGTTATTATTACCCAGCCGACTACAGCCTGAAGACCGAAATCAAAACGAGACTATTAATCAAGACATAAATGAAACAATCGATCAAGATACAGTAAAACCTTCGCTTTGATATAAGCAAATATGATTGCTCAATTCAAGGTTACTTTAGTAATATTTCAGTATTAAAATAATCTGTTGATATTTCTAATTCAGACTCCAAAAATGTCAATGATTTATATATTGCAACCATTTACCTGCATTTACTTCATTTTAATATTAAAGTGTAAAAGATTATTCTGTAAATCACCACTATTACGCATATATAATATGATGATAAATATTCATTCTCTTATATTCCATAGACATAATGGTCAAAAATATTTTATAAAGAACCATTGATATAAATGAATTGTTTAATTAAAAGTACCTTTTTAACACTTTATTAATAAAGAGGGATACCTTAATCAAGTGCTAGATACTATGAACTGGATTGATCTGGTTTGTCTTGGTGTTGTTATCCTTGGGGCATTGTCTGGATTGACCAGAGGATTTACTCGAGAATTTATTGGCTTGTTTGGGTGGATTATTGCGGCCAGCCTTGCAAATCGTTGGTATCCTGATTTAACCCCTAAAATTACACCCTATATCAGCTCAGAGTCTGTAGCTAATATTATAGCATTCATTGCAATCTTTTTGTTAGCGTCCATTGTTATAAATACACTGGCAAATGTGATTGTAGGACAAAATTCAACGCGCTTTTCTATACTTGGGCGATTAGATAGAATATTAGGAGCTGTTTGTGGCGGGGTGAAAGGATATGCTGGATTAGCCATTATTTATCTAGTTGGCAGTATTCTTGTCCCAGGATATCAGTGGCCAGAAACACTACAAGAAAGCCAAGTCGTTCCCTATATTTACAAAGGGGCTGTTTACATTAATGACTTACTACCCACCTCTATGCAAAGAGAGGTTGTAGTCCCCCAACTTAAAACGCCTAGAATGACAATCCCCCAAGCCCCATCCTCAACAAAGGATACCTTTTCTTATCCTGATAATAATGACCCAAATACATCCGCTCAACCTTAACCCTAAAATATATGTTTAAACTTTAGCACCTAATATTCTCAATATTCCTCTTATTTACCATGGATTTATTATGACCCTCCCTGCTTCTTTACAAAACCAAGACTGTTTTTCTATCGAAGATGATAAACTCCACGAAGAATGTGGTGTTGTTGGTGTATGGACTACACAAGATGCAGCATCACTAACAGCACTGGGTTTGCATGCATTACAACATCGTGGCCAAGAAGCCAGCGGTATCGTGACTTTTGACGGACATCAATTCTGCACCCATCGTGGATTGGGATTGGTTGGCGAAGTTTTTGCCGACCCACAAATTATTGCAAAATTACCAGGTGGCAGTGCTATTGGTCATAATCGCTATGCGACAACAGGCGAAACACAAATTCGAAATGTTCAACCCTTATATGGTGATTTCGAGTTTGGAGGATTTGCCGTTGCACATAATGGTAATTTAACAAATGCACAATTATTAAAACAATCACTGGTACGTCGTGGATGTTTATTTCAATCCAGCACAGACAGTGAAGTGTTCATTCATTTAATTGCAATTTCACTTTACACAAACGTTATCGATCGGTTCATTGATGCCTTAAAACAAGTTCAAGGGGCCTATTCACTGGTTGCTTTATCTAAGGATATGTTAATAGCTGCCCGTGATCCGTTAGGTGTACGTCCTTTAATATTGGGTAAACTACCACAAGGCAAAGAGAAGAAATCTTGGGTCGTAGCCAGCGAAACCTGCGCTTTGTCAAGTATGGGTGCCGAATTCGTCCGCGATATTGAACCTGGTGAAGTTATCATTATCAATGATGATGGTATTCAATCCATCAAACCATTTTCAAATGTTGCCAACCGTTTTTGCATATTTGAATATGTTTATTTTGCACGCCCTGATTCTGTCATTGAAAACAAATCCGTTTATATGGCTAGAAAAAAAATTGGTGCTGAATTAGCCAAAGAATGTAACGTCGATGCTGATGTTGTTGTTCCTGTTCCCGATTCTGGGGTGCCAGCCGCAATAGGATACGCTGCAGCTAGCAAGATACCCTTTGAATTAGGTATTATTCGCAGTCACTATATCGGACGTACCTTTATTGAACCTACAGATCAAATCCGCCATCTGGGGGTAAAATTAAAACACTCAACAAACCGCAGTGTTTTAGAAGGGAAACGCGTTATTCTAATTGATGATTCAATTGTTCGTGGTACAACCTCCAAAAAAATTGTAGAAATGGTCAGAGCCGCAGGCGCAACAGAAGTACACCTACGCATTGCCTCACCTCCAACACAATATTCTTGCTTTTATGGAATCGATACACCCGCCCAAGAAAAGTTACTGGCTCATACCCATAACATCGATGAAATGTGTAAATTAATTGGCACAGATTCTTTAGGTTTTATTTCTTGTGATGGTTTATATCGCGCATTAGGAGAAGAAAAAAGAAATAACTTTGATCCACAATATTGTGATGCTTGCTTTACAGGGGATTATCCAATTCCGTTAACAGATCATGACAAACAATTAATTAAGACGAAATAGTTTATGTCCTCCCCTCTGCATGGGAAAATAGCATTTATTACCGGGGCCAGTCGTGGTATTGGACAAGCCTGCGCTATTGCTTTAGCACAGGCAGGGGCGCACTGTATTCTGAGTGCTCGTACTCAAAGTGGTTTAATGCGTACAGATGACATTATTCGTGCTATGGGAGGGGAAACAACGTTATTACCTTTAGATCTAGGAACATCTGATCCCAAGCAATATATTGATCCTATTGGCCCCTCTATCGCAGCTCAATATAATCAACTGGATATTTTTATCCATGCAGCTTTTCAATACATGCCTTTAACCCCAATTACGCAAATTGTCGATTCTGTTTGGGACAAAAACCTAAAAACAAATCTTACCAATTGCAGATACCTTATTCGCACCTTATCGCCTTTGTTATGTGCAACACCCAACGCACATACAATTTTTTTACAAAATACTGTGGAACCTGAAGCTTTTTGGGGGCCTGTTGCTATAGTACAGGCTGCTTTAAAAACGATGGTCTTGTGTTGGAAAGCAGAGGTTACCGCTCTTTCATCGGTTAAAATTGATCTTTTTACCCCTCCTCCTACGAATACAGTTTTACGACAAACATTCTTCCCTGCAGAAAATAAAGACGCTCTATCATCCCCAAAAGAAGTTGCCAAACAAATTATATCCTTGATTTTATCACAAAAGTAGATATAATCAGAATTCCTCTATTCGTAGAAGTGTAAAATAAAATATCCTCAAATTACTGGAATTCTAATTTTTCATTAATGTAATTTATTATTTTAAATTACTTTGAATGAAGATTGTAGCTTTGTTTTAACTTTATAAATAGATGAAATGTCGTAATAAAAAACGGTAAACACTTAATGAAATAATTCTTAATTTTGTATAAGAAGGAGGACGAAACAATGACTAATCTTCATCGTTTCCTCTACGGGACTTTTTTTAGCAGCATGATTGCTTGGACCATCTACTTGTTAACAGTAGATTTTTATTCGCTTGCTGTCGTTTCACAGCATTACAAGCATCTTGTTAGCATTCCCTTTCCCGGGGATTGGTTAAATTTATATTCTTTAGCCCTGATTAATCTAGTAACCCTATTTGTTATATTTGTTTCTGCCATAATTGCAAAGATTGTAACTGCAGGATTATCATTAACATCTTGGTTTCGATTAAAACGTTCAGAAGAAGAAGTTAAAGCTTAATCTGATCCTTATACAAACATTGCGTTTTACAATATTACATTTTTTTATAATCTTATAAAACGCAATGTTTCTCCTAGAAATCAATTTCGATCATATTTCATTGTGAAACCACTTATTAAATAAACTTAATTTTTTATAATCTTGATTATAACGTAATACTTACATAGATAGAATATATCTTATCATAATATTTAAATGGTTTATTTGGATTAAAAATGAAATATTTTGTTATTTATACATATAAAAACCAAGATGCTCTTAATTCTTTCCACCAAGCAAATAATCATTTAAATATTTCCATCACCCCTGTAGAGGCACATGCTTCAAACGCCCAGCAGCGCCAGAAATTAATTACGCAAAATATTATCACAAGTGATAATCAATATAGCCCTTACGAACTTTCATTGACTGAGGCTCATATCTCTTTATGGAAGCATGCCGTTGAAACACAACAGCCAATTACTATTTTCGAAAGCAATGCAGTTACTCACAAAGATTTTTTATCTCATCAACAACGCTCTTTATTACTACACCCCAATTATGAATTAATGATTTGGGGGTATGATCTGAACTGGAATCTTTGTCTAAAATTACTTCCGAGTATACCAGAGGCAATTTACAATTTTTGTGGAAACACTACCCAAGAAATTGATACGGCAAACAACGATCTAATTGACGTTGAATTATATCAAAAAAATATAATTTCACCTCAAATCATCAAAGTTTTGTCTTTTGCTGGCTTAGGGTGCTATACGATTTCACCCAAAGGGGCAGAGCAGTTACTAAAACTTACTTTACCAATTGCCAATGATATTGCACCAAGCTATCAAGATCGCCCTCATGGAACGAACTTTTATGCGTTTAGCCCCATACAACATCGTTCTAATAAAAGCTTAGATATCGAAGTTAATCGTCACCTTCATATTCTAAATGCTTATATTTCATTACCAATGATCGCCGTGTTACCAACAATCTCAACATTGTCATCAACATAACAAACTTTTTACATAATTAAACCACAAAGTCTTCGTACAGATTTCCTATGTCTGTTCCCTACATGCTGTCAAAAATAAAAATACTACCGTAAAATTAATAATATTTTTGACAGCGTCTTTTTCCTGCATAGTATTTTATTTATTTTTTTCATAAAAAAATACAGCTTGCTGTATAAATAAATACACAAAAAAGCTATTTTCAAAATACTTGTTTAATGAATATACTATTATATTCAGTTACATCTTAACATATAATTTTAAACTACTCATTTATAGAGGATATTATGGATTTAAAAGCTATTGTTCGCAAGCGATACACAACCAAAAAATATAATCCGAGTAAAAAAATTCCGGCTGACTTATTCGAACAATTAATTGACGCACTTCAATACACGCCAACATCAATTAATTCACAACCTTATCATTTTATTATTGCCGAGACTCCGAATGGAAAAAGTCGTATAGCAAAATCCATGGAAGGTGACATGTATTCTTATAATCACAGCAAGGTTATTGATGCCTCTCATGTCGTTGTTATTTGTGCAAAAACAGATATGGACAAAGCGTATATTCAAAATATTTTAGATCAAGAAGAACAAGATGGACGTATTGCTTCACCTGAAAAAAAACAAAAAACTGTTGATCTTTATAGTCGATATATTCACATGCACAAAGAAATCTTTCACGATCTTCAAACATGGATGGACAAACAAGCATATATTGCTTTGGGAACCCTATTATTAGGTGCTGCTACTTTAGGAATTGATGCAACCCCAATTGAAGGATTTGATCATAAAATATTGGACAACGAGTTTAATTTACATGATCAAGGATATAAAAGTTTGGTTACGATAGCCTTGGGTTATCGCGCAGATGATGATTATAATGCAGAACTTCCTAAATCGCGTTTGCCTAAAGAGCAAATATTTTCTTTCTTTTAAATGACCGATTGATTTACAATTTTTACTTTTTCACCTTGTTAAAATGATTTTACATCCTATTCAAAAAAACGAATAGAAGTGTAAAATCTATCTTCAAGTCATAATAATTACAACTAACCTTCTGGCATTAAGAATATTTAATATTCTAGACACCAAATTGTGCTGCTTTAAAATCACAAAGTTACTTGCACATTGTCCAGTTAAAACGATACCATAATTCTTCCCTACTCATTTTTATCACTTTTATAACCAAGGAAAGAAAATGATACATTTATTTGAGCCATGGTCTATTGGGAATCTTACCCTAGAAAATAGAATTATTATCCCGCCCATGTGCCAATACAGTGCCCAAGACGGCAAAATGAGTGATTGGCATCGCATCCATATTGGCAGTATGTTAACCTCTGGTGCTGGATTATTTATTATAGAAGCCACCGGTGTATCCCCAGAGGGACGTATCTCGCCCTATTGTGTTGGATTATGGTCTGATGAGACCCAACAGGCAATGGCAGATGTTCTTCGATCTGTTCGCCAATATTCGTCCATGCCCATCGCTATTCAATTGGCCCATGCAGGCAGAAAAGCTTCTACATATGAACCTTGGAAAGCACAGGAAAAAGGGGAACGACTCATACCTCAATCTGATCCTTTAAGCTGGCAACCTATTGCTCCATCAGCAATCCCATTTTTACCGGATGATCCCGCCCCTACAGCAATGACAATAGAGGATATCCACCAAACAACCCAAGCCTTTGTAAACAGTGCAAAACGATCAGAGGCTATTGGTATTAATGGTATTGAACTGCACATGGCACATGGATATTTAGTTCATGAATTTCTATCCCCTCTTTCCAACCATCGACAGGATTCCTATGGCGGCTCTCTTGAAAATCGGATGCGTTTTGCCCTAGAGATTTATAAAGCTGTATATGATGCGGTGCAGATTCCTGTATGGGTTCGTATTTCCGCTACGGATTGGGTGGATAAAGGTTGGAATCTTGATGAAGCAATTATTTTATGTAAAGCATTAAAAGCACTGGGATGCCCTGCTATTCATGTTTCAACAGCGGGATTAAGCCCACAGCAAAAAATCCCAGCAGGGCCAGGATTCCAAGTCAGTTTTGCCCACGAAATACGTAAACAAGCTGCAATTCCAACCATTGCTGTTGGTCTAATCAGCGAGCCAGAAACAGCCGAAGCTATTCTTGCCAGTGGTCAGGCGGATGCTGTTGCGATAGGGCGATCTATACTGGCGAACCCTCATTGGCCATGGGTAGCAGCTCAAAGGCTAAATCGGAAGATAACCACAGTCCCACAATATTGGAGAGGTAAACGTAACTAGAATAAGCGAGCTGAGTAATTAAAGACGAACAAATCTCATTTGTAACTGATGTTTTCATCCCTACATTATGTCCTTATTTTTGCGAAATACGATGGATTTGTTGAAAACTTGAAGATAAATCGAGTTTATTTATCATTTAATTTGACTTTAATACGTTCTTTTGATGATACATATGTAATTTAAAAGATGACTCATTCCATTTCTATGTAATCAGTGCGTCGATGAATAGGATTAATATTGCACGATAAAGTGGTCACCTAATCCAATACTAATGGTTAGTATTACGGATTGGGTTACCTGCTACAAGCACAAATGAAATCCTCCTCGTCCTTTAAGGTGCAAATAATTTCAAAAAGTTACTATAGGTTATTTTACAGATTTTTTTTATTTTTGATAAAATGCCAAATAGTATCTGTGGCATTTTTTGCACCATTGCTCAATTGAATACATTTCTGAAAAAATAAAGCTGATTTTTTAAATTCTTCATTTTTTAAGATACGCAGAATAGACGCCTGAATATGCTGAGAATTCCATTTTCTGAAAGGAATGCGGATGCCAGCGCCGTGTGATTCTATATTGCCAAATCAATAAATTGTTCCTGCTGCATTGCTACACCAACAACAGACGTTCCAACATAAAATGCTGTTTGTAAAGTCCCCTGGCCACCGTGACATAATATAACATCAGCCATTAGATTAACTTTCAATGCAGGAATAAATTTATTGATAACATACACTCTATCTCTGCGATTTAAAATGTTTAGACATTTATCAACAGAATAATGAGATAAAAGAATAACTGCGTTCCAGTTTAACCCGACCCCATATGTAAAGGCCTCCAAAATAGGCCTTAACATTTCTTCTGAACCTGCACTACTTAGCGTGCAAAAATTTTGGGTTCAGCAATATTTGAGTCAAAAACATTTAAAATATCGGGATCAATCTCAATTTCACCATCAGATATAAAAAATAAAGACCCAGTGAATTTCACCTTGGAAGGAAACTTATCCAGTTGATAAAAATCTGGTAAATCATTCACAATAATCAAAACTGCTTTCAATAAATCAAAAACTTTTACACGGCTCTTTGTTCCATCCGAGGGGCATGACCGCATTTCTAATATTATTTTGATGCAATATAGGAACGCGTTTTTTTATAAATAGAGGGATTAACTTAAAAAATAACAGCCGTAAGTATTTTGGTAAATGGGAAAATATTTTTATTTGTTCCAACACATCAGGTAGCATATCAAAAATACAGGCACCAAAGGTAGTGGAACAAAGCAAATTCCCGTAATTTCAGGCTCCACCATACGACGTGCTAAACCAGTAATTGGCTAAAACCTATGTAAAACAATATCAGGTTTGATGTCGCGACATGCATCAAGCTCTCCAAGCAATAACGCATTAGCTAATTTCTCTGTGTCTATCAGATTGGTTGGCGTCATTCCCTAAATCTTGAAAGACAGTGCTAACAACAATTTTCATGTTTCTCATAAACACCCTAATCTACCTTCTACATAGAGTGGCTTACTATGACGTGAGTTAATTGTTGTGGATTATTAAATGTTTATTTAAACGAAAAGTTTTCTACAGACACCAATGCTGATCATCAAAATTGCGCCAAGTGATCATTTCGAATTGAGGTATAAGTCCAAACCAGATGAGACAGTCAACTTAAAAAATGAACATAGCCCGTTTAGGTATGAGGTATCGAATCCTAAATCAAAATATAAAATAATTATAATTACGAATTAATTTTCGATGGGGACAGTAACATACAAGAAGATAGCTTCTGGCAGGCACTTTTAGCCGCTGTCTGACTTAACCCTGTGACTCTAGCCCGGTAAAGTTTATTTCGTCCAACGGTTACAGCTTCGACCTGTTGTGATCCAGCGTGTAAAGCAGCTTGACTTTTTGCTTTTCCTGCAGCACTGCGTGCTTGGGAAGACGAAGCAAATGCACCGACCTGAATTCCCCATCCACCAGCAACAGAAACCTTACTTGTTTTTGAGGGGGCAACGACTTTCTTAGCAGTCCTTGATGAACTCGTTGATGGGGATAATTGATAAGAAACTGGTTTATAATAATTTCTGTTTTTATATGTATTTGTAGATGGTGCTGATGCAATAATAACGGGCGGTGGCGCTACTGGGACAACACTTTCTTCTCTTGCCATTACAGGACGTGAAGGTGTCGGTTGAAACCCTCTCGACTCCCACACAGACGTTACATCTTTATTGGTTTCGCCTTTATAGCGATTTGGTTGGCGATCAAAACTTTTCCATTGAGTAGGGTATCCTGTTCCCGAAGCACTGACCTGCCCTTGAGGAGGTAGCATTGCAACTTGCACTGGACGTCCACCAGCACTGCGTAAACTTTGTCGATTTAAACTATCAGTCGTACCCGTATCGACACGATTTAGGCTGGCCATATTTAAACTATCTGCAGACTGCCCACCGCTTTGTCTATTAGCCCACGCCTGTTGCACTGCGTTTGCTTGTGGGGATAATCCCCTAGATCGATACGAAAGTGGCTGCGCAGCAGATGCGTATTGCGTTTGGTCCAATCCCCCACCAAATTGTCGGCTTTCAACCAATAGATCAGCCTGTGAACGTCGTTTTGGATTGATCCCCTGAATACGTGGACCTATAGATGCAACATAACGACGCGTTTCTAAGGGTAATGCTCTATTACGAGTTAGAAAATCATCTAAACGACCAGGACCACCGTTATAAGCGGCTAAGAACCCAGGCGATCCATATATATCATACATTTGTCGGATATATGCTGTACCTGCCATAATATTATCATGAGGATCATAAGCATCGTCCCCTAAATTATAAGCAATTCTCATTTCATCGTATGTTGGTGGCATTAACTGCATCAAGCCCATTGCTCCTGGGCCAGATGTTGCAAAGGAATTTCCACCAGATTCCTGCTTCATGACGCCACGAATCCATTCTTCGGGAACGTCAAATCGCTTTGATGCCTCTTTAATATATGGCCCCCAAGGGTCACTAGCTGGTCCAGGAGGGGCGTAATAAGATCGAGCACGCGCTTTATAAGTAGCAACTTCTTGCGCTATGGGAACTTGCTGTTGACGCGTTGAAGGCGTAGATGAACAAGCTGCAAGTAATGCTGCGATGCTGCCGACACTTCCTAGACGCAAAACTAAAGAAGCTGACAATTTTTTATGCAAAATCCTGTTCATATAATGATAAGAACCCACAAATGAAGGTCGACAATTATTTCTAGCGTGCGCCATGATGCATCTATCCCAAATTTATTTGAATCAATACTTTATATTGATATCATAATAAAATACTGCGCTTTTACGGTTTGTTAAATAACTTTTTTATAAGGAATCAACAAACTAATTTAATTATAATAATACCTACAAGATAAAGCTTTTTTTTGCAATAGAAATGATGATCAAGAACGGATATAAGAAATAATTTTTCTTTAATAAAAGAAATTTATATCAATATAAAGATTGTCTCTCATATTGGGATCATTTATAATGATGGATGATAGAAACTTTGCAAACCATTGCATCTAAATTTATTTGATTGTTATATCCAAAAGATGACCTTACGCATTCAAAATAGTAATCAAGCATCTAATAACGTATATTATCTAGCACTAAAGGATATAAAAGAAAGCCTACAATTATGGAAACTGGCATTTTCCCTTGGATGGTTTGATATTAAATTGCGTTATAAAGGGTCTCTTTTGGGACCATTATGGATTACATCGACCTCCGCAGTTATGATTGCAGCTATGGGAATTATTTACGGTTCCCTTTTTAAACTCAACCTGCCTGAATATCTTCCATTTGTTTCGTTATCAATAATCCTATGGCAACTTGGTATTACCGCAGTCATGGTCGAAGGGTGCCATTGTTTCTTACAGGCCAACGATACAATCCATTCCGTTAAATTGCCCTTTTTCTTACAAGCACTACGAACCATTATTAGAAACGGTATTATCATAACCCTAAATATGATTGTTCCATTCGTTGTTTTTCTAATTTTTAATGTAAGACCTGGATGGGTTGCCTTACTTAGTTTACCCGGTTTTTTATTATGGATTGTTGATGGACTAGCAATTTGCCTACTTTTGGGATGTATATGTGCACGTTTTAGGGATATTCCCCAAATCATTAATAGCGTTATTCAAATTTTTTTCTATATAACCCCTATTATGTGGATGCCATCACAGTTAAAACCCAATATTAATGTAATTTCCTTAAATCCATTTTATTCGATTATAGAAATTATTAGAACCCCTCTACTTGGTCACATACCCCCTTTAATCATTTGGCTTTATGCTTTGGGGTATAGTTGTCTTTTGTGGATTATCGCTGGATATATTTTTGCCAACAAACGTGGTCGATTAGCATTCTGGATATAAATTCGTAAGAACGTGTTTACACCGTTATTCTGGTTTTTATTAATATAATACAAAAAGGTTTACTTATTCATGCATATCAAAGGTCAATATTCTACATTTACCTTTCGTCCCCCTGGTGTACTAAAAAGTTCAGTATCAACCTCTCCTAAACCTCGTCTTGCCCCAGTAGAAGCATTTCCTGAACAGCAATTATTACGCCTAGCCCAAGGAGTAGATCCAAAGAGCGGTTCGCCCCTTGAATTATTACGTGAAATACAAGCAGGCATGTTATTTTTCTGCACTCTAGAGAACGTTTTCCTAGTGGTAAAAGATGGCATAGATGGTGTTATTATTACAGACGATTTACACGTCATTACAGAAAGCACTTATTTTTGTGAAGAAGCGCTGGCATCTCAAGAACTGCCTTCATTACAAAATGTAGAGTTTCTTGATGAAATATTTATATCTTTTGACTCGCAATGGATGGCCTATGACCACTGGATGGGGTATACCCTTTCAAAAGCATATTTAGCCAGCTTATATGTTCCTGAACATATAAAAATTGCTGTTCCTGAATATAGAGATATTACGAGCACTCCACACCCTATATCGAAAAAATTATATGAAGAAACCATTGATAAAGTGGGGATAAAATCTCGTATCCTGCCATTAAAAGATGGAATATATAAGATTAAAAAATTATCTTATCTGTGGCCTAACAGCTATCTTCCGCAAGCATATTTTAACTTTAAAGATGCTCAAACTGTTTTTTCTCATTTAAATAAAAAAATCAAGTATAGAGACAATCTCCCCCCCCGTTTTTATATTAACCAAGATGATCATATGGAACCTATGCTGCAAGAGGGGCAACAAAATATCATCAAGGATACACTAAAAGAACTTGATATCACCCCTGTTGATCTAAGCACAATGGATTTCGATACTCAAATTTCCCTGTTCTCACAAGCAGAATTAATCGTTTCCCCTCATAGACCAGAGTTAATTAATATTTTATTTTGTCAAAACGACACAGAAATATTAGAATTTTCACGTTCGGTCCATATGCAAAATTATATACCCGCATGGCCTTATATGATCGCATCAACCAATCGAATACAGTATAGTTTTTTTGATTTAGATTGGACCAAAATTACCCCAGAGATAATTAAAAATGCTATTAATCGTTTAGACTCATTGTAAAAATTTATACCTAAACATGCACGAAGCAAATCCAAAAAGTTTTATTCACTTAGAGCATTTATCCATTGAATTTCCATTATTTCATTTGGAACATCGCTCTATTAAAAAAACTTTGTTCTCTAAAGCCAGCAATATTGTAAGCAAGCAACAGCGACAACATCAAAGAACAGGCGCTGACATCGTCACTGATTCCAATCAGAACGTAGTCGTTCAAGCATTGAAAGATATCAATCTTTCCATACATGCAGGCGAACGTGTTGGCTTGATTGGTCATAATGGTGCTGGAAAATCCACTTTGTTAAGGGCGATCACAGGCATCTACGAACCCAATCAAGGGAAAATTATCACCAACGGTTCGATAGAAGCATTGCTTAGTACAAATGCAGGGATGAACCCGCAATTATCTGGTCGAGAAAATATTTATTTACGTGCAAAACGCTTAGGGTTGTCAAAAAAAGAAATTCAGCAATTAGAAAAAGACGTTGAACTTTTTGCTGAATTAAATGAGTTTATGGATTTACCTATCAAAATCTATTCATCAGGAATGCTAATGCGGCTTGGCTTTGGATTATCAACCGCAATAGCACCCAATATTTTATTAATGGATGAATGGTTCATGGCGGGTGATAACAGTTTTCAAGACAAAGCAAAACAAAGATTAATAAATATTATTGATAAGGCTGAAATTGTTGTCTTAACAACCCACTCTTTACCCATTATACGAACATGGTGCAATCGTATTATTTGGATGAAATCAGGGCAAATTGTTGCAGATGGCCCTACGGATGAAATCATTGACCAATACCAGCAAGCTATGGAAACGGATTCTATATCCTAGTCCTTATTTTTTTATTGAATTATCTTAATAATCGCTGCATCATGGACTAAATTTGTTTATGATTTTCCTTTTATCACATTATATTTGAATTATAAATGTCCTCTAATCTTGCTCCCATACCTGAACCATCCCAACAAGAACGTTTTTACTCAATAGCCCAAATGGTCATGATTGCATCCATTGGCATTCTCGCCATCTGGCTAATTGGCGATCTTTTAATGATTGTGTTCGCTGCAACCCTTACCGCTATTATTCTTAAAGGTCTGGCAACCATTTTAAGACGGTACACTCATATCCCTTATTGGATTGCATTAAGTATCGTAATTACTTTTATCATCACTGCATTTATCGCACTGACATTAACCAGTGGCCCACAAATTAGCGAACAAATTATTAAACTAAAACACGCTATTGCAACACAAGTTGGCAGTCTTAGAGAACAATTGCATACCAGCCCTTTGGGCAATATCATTATGGATTATTTGCCAAATTCTGTTGGTGGAAATAAAGAAGGATCCAATCATTCTCTTGGCTCACGAATTGCTGGATCAATGACAGGTTTTATTACCTCTGTATTTGGGGTAATGGGAACAATTTTTGTTATCTTTATTGCAGGATTATATTTTGCAGCCTCGCCCACTTTATACGGAAATGGCTTATTACGTTTATTCCCCAGTCGACAACGCCCAAGAATACGCAAATTATTAATTGTTGGTGGGCATACCTTATGGTCATGGACGGCAGGACAGTCCATCGTTATGTTAGTTGTTGGATCTTGTTCTTTTATCGGGCTTAGTATCATTGGTATTCCTTTAGCTTTGGCCCTAGGTGTGGTCGCAGGTCTTGCCAATTTTATCCCTTACATCGGGGCGATTATCGGTGCTGTACCGGCGATTTTAATTGGCTTATCCCAAGGCAGACAAGAAGCAATATTAGTTTTAATTTTATATTGCGTTATTCAATTTCTAGAAGGCAATGTTATTTCCCCCTTAGTTCAAAATCATGCAGTAAGAATGCCCCCAGGGGTTACCATTTTATCTCAAACTGTTTTTGGAACTATTTTAGGTATGCCAGGTCTAATTCTGGCCTCACCTCTTACAGCTGCGATTTTAGCAATCATGGATGCCAGCACACCACAACTAAAAGATGAAGAAAAAATGCCACCACTTGACTAAGGCACCTCGTGGCAAAAATAGTACTGTTCTTTAAAAAAAATCCTATCTTCTTTTTAAATAATATTTTTAAATTGTAATTCCTACTAACATTTTAAAGTGATTATTTCATTCGATCATTTTAAATCATGTTTTAGTTAGGAATTACTATGGCTAAAAACACCTCAATTAAACAGCTTCCTGATGGATATTTAGATAAGACTCCAATTTTTCAATTTATTTTATTATCATGTTTATTTGCCTTGTGGGGAATACCGGTTAGTCTTAATGATATTCTAATTACTCAGTTTAAAAGCATTTTTAACCTCAGCGATTTTGCCAGCGCCCTTGTTCAAAGTGCTTTTTATGGCGGGTATTTTTTAATTGCAATTCCTGCATCTCTCATTATAAAAAAAACAAATTATAAAATTGGAATTATTATTGGATTAGCTGTTTATATTCTTGGTTGCTCTTTATTCTATCCAGCTTCTACGATGGCAACCTATACTATGTTCCTAGCTGCTATCTTAGCGATGGCATTTGGACTAAGTTTCCTAGAAACAGCATCCAATACATTTAGTTCAATGTTGGGCCCCAAGAAATACGCCACATTACGATTAAATATCAGTCAAAATTTTCAACCCTTTGGTGCCATCACGGGCGTATTATTAGGGAAATATCTGATCTTCCAAGAAGGGGATAGCTTACATTCTCAAATTAGTAAATTAAACCCTGAACAACTGCATGCGTTTCGTTTACAACAGCTCATGCTGACGCTACAGCCATACAAATATATTATCATTATACTTGCTATCGTAATGGTATTATTTTTAATTACTTCTTATCCAAATTGTAAACCTACAAATACTAAAGAAAATATCGTTGAAAAAGCCTCTTTTTCAGAAACAATTGGATATTTAGTTCGTAATGTTAGTTTTCGTAATGGAATTATTGCTCAGTTTGTATATGTAGGTATGCAGACAGCCGTATGGTCGTTTACTATTCGCCTTGCCTTAGAGCTAGGGGCGCAAAACGAAAGAGACGCTGCTAATTTTATGTTATATAGTTTTCTTTGTTTCTTCATGGGTAAATTTATTGCCAATGTTTTTATGACTAAATTTAATCCTAAATTGGTGTTGTTTATCTATTCTGTTATTGGTACTTTGACCCTTTTATACATTACGTTTGCCAGCAGTTTTCATGCTGTTTATGCTGCAATTTTCACCAGTATCTTGATGGGGCCTTGTTGGCCGACCATTTTTGCCAACAATCTAGAAGTCGTTGAAAAAAAATATATTGAAATTGCAGGTGCCATCACAGTTATGTCTATCGTTGGTGGTGCTGTTGTTCCCGCAATACAAGGATATGTTTCAGATCACCTACACTCTATGCAACAAGCATTTATAGTATCTGCTATTTGCTTTGCAATTGTTGGTATACATTTCTTACGTGAATATTTAAAACATAACAAACCCGCTGTGTGATTATAAACGTGCTGTGTCCAGCCGATCGTAGATTGATTATCCTTAATGATCGGCTCAATAATTTGCTTATAAGATCTTATCCCTATTAATATAAAATAACTTTATCTATCTTATTAAAGAAATTAAATTATCTATAACGCTAATTTTTTTTTCATTTATATCTTGATTTTCCGTAATATTTATAAAAAAATAATTATTTCAGATGTATTTAAAAAAGATTTCTTTATGAACAAAAATATTAAACAATTTTCCGATGGATATTTGCAAACAACACCTAAATTTCAGTTCTTTTTACTTTGTTTAATTTTCACACTAATTGGTGCTCCTGTCAGCCTAAATGATATTTTGATTACCCAATTTAAGAGCGTCTTTAATCTTAGCGATTTTTCCAGTGTTCTCATTCAAAGCGTTTATTACGGGGGATATTTCTTAATCGCAATCCCAGCATCTTTAATTATAAAAAGAACCAGCTATAAAATCACCATTTTAATTGGGTTGTTAATTTATAGTATAGGATGTCTTTTATTTTATCCTGCGTCATCTTTGGCAACTTATACCGTGTTTTTGGCAGCAATTATGATCATGGCTTTTGGCCTAAGCATTTTGGAAACAACTTCAACCACCTATAGTGCTATGCTGGGGCCACATGATTATACAACCTTACGACTAAATATCAGTCAAATATTCCTACCAATAGGATCAATTATTGGCATTTTTATGGGAAAGTACCTGATCTTTCAAGAAGGAAAAAGTCTTAAATCCCAAGCAGTCAGCCTAAGCCCAGAGCAATATAATGATTTCCAGCTGCAGCAATTATTATATACATTACAACCTTATAAATATATCGTCATTGCCCTTGCCATTATTTTTATATTCATTCTCATCACTTCCTACCCGGACTGTAAACCCACCAACAAAATAACGCACGTGGCTGAACGTCCAACATTAATACAGACCTTGCGATATTTAATTAAAAACAAAAGTTTTTGTAGCGGTGTTTTTACCCAATTTATCTATGCAGGCATGCAGGCCTCTGTGTGGTCATTTACCATTCGCCTTGCTCTAGAACTAGGAGAAGTGAACGAACGAGAAGCCTCAAATTTTATGTTATATAGTTGCACCTGTTTTTTTATTGGTAAGTTTATCGCTAATATTTTCATCAGTCGCTTTCCTCCGAAACTTGTTTTATTTGTTTACTCGGTTCTTGGTACCTTTACCCTGTTGTATATTACTTTTTCATCCAGTTTTTGGGGGGTATATGCGGCTATTTTTTCCAGTATTCTAATGGGTCCTTGCTGGCCGACTATTTTCGCAGATAACTTAGAAGCTGTAGAAAAAAGATATATTGAGACTGCTGGCGCAATTACAGTTATGTCGATCGTCGGTGGGGCAGTCATCCCAGCAATACAAGGGTTTGCCTCGGATGTGTTGCATTCCATGCACGAGGCATTTATCGTTCCATCATGCTGTTTTATGATCATTGCACTGTATTTTTTTCGTGAATATAGCAAGGAAAAAACAAACCTTCCCTAAGCAAAAAGAATATAATACCTCTAAAAAATTATGTAATGAATATTATTTGATACTTGATTTGACTTATTACAATAAATACTTATAATAAGTCTTAAATACAAATTTACTACGTGCAATAAATAACGGTCTACTCGTGACCAACTTAGTCACAGCTTTATTTAACGGATAAAGAGAAATAAGTAGCTATACTCTTTAAGTTATTTTTTATTGAGTAAGTTATTCTTTAATTTTTACATATAGTCTTGTTCTGGAGGATCTATGTCGAACAATCCACATGATACTATCCATATTACTGGCATTGACAAACCTATCTTACGAATTGCCTTGGGAACTTGGGCAATCGGTGGTTGGCAATGGGGTGGACCAGATGATGAAAATGCTATAAAAACAATACATAAAGCCATTGATGATGGTATTACCCTAATTGACACAGCTCCTGTTTACGGATTTGGACATTCAGAAGAAGTGATTGGCAAGGCCATTCAGGGTAAACGGGACAAAATTGCGTTAGCCACAAAAGTAGGCTTAAACTGGACTGATGATAAGCAAAAAGTTTTTCGTGATTCTCGTCCAGAGCGTATTCGCCAAGAAGTTGAAGATTCTTTACGGCGTTTGAAAACAGATTATATAGACCTATATCAAATTCATTGGCCTGATGATAAAACACCCATCGAAGAAACCGCAGCTGAATTAGAAAAGTTACGTAAAGAAGGAAAAATCCGTGCTATTGGGGTCAGTAATTTTTCCACGGCGCAGATGGATGCCATCCGAAAGCACGCACAGCTCTCCACAGCACAACCTCCTTATAATTTATTTGAAAGAGATATTGAAAGCGACATTTTACCATACGCTAAGCAACATGACCTTGGTGTATTATGTTATGGTCCCCTTTGCAGAGGCTTATTAAGCGGAAAGATGACTAAAGATCGAGAATTTAAAGGGGATGATTTGAGAAAAATCGATCCAAAATTCTCTGCCCCTCACTTTGAGCATTATCTTGCAGCAGCGCAAGAATTATCTGAATTTGCCAAAGATACCTATAACAAAAACTTACTTGCGCTAGCAGTGCGTTGGGTATTAGACAAATATGATGGAAATATTCCTTTGTGGGGCGCTAGAAAACCAGAACAAATCGAAGGTGTGCAAGATGCATTAGGTTGGAAGCTTTCTGATAACGATCTACGCACAATTGACACAATTTTGAAAAAACATATTAAAAATCCTATAGGCCCTGAATTCATGGCTCCACCAAACCGTTGATTTCGGCAGGCCCTCCTGCAATATGGAGGGCCAGTACAAAAGAGCAATATGTCAAGCATCGTGTCCGACATTGCCAAAATTGACAATAATTACCCCAATCACGATACATAAAATTCCAAGAATTGAAATGACTGATAAATTTTGTTTATAAATAAACCAAGCTAGCAAACAAATACCGACCGTTCCCACCCCTGACCAAACCGCGTAAGCAATACCAACAGGGATTGTGCGTAATGCTATTGATAAGCAATAAAATGAAACGCCATATCCAATAAGTGATAAAAAAGTAAAAAAGAAGTTAGAAAAACCGTTTGATGCTTTTAGGCTGCTGGTTGCTAAAATCTCGACACCAATTGCAATTGTAAGATATAAATAAGACATTAACAAAATAACTATTTTCAACTATACTATAAAAAAACGTAATAAATATTAAACAAAGGAATTCACGATGGGTATTTTTGGTTCTATGATTATTTTAAGCATTATTTCTTATTCAGCTTTTATCTTTTTTATGAAGGTCATTGGGGCTTCCCAAGGAAAAGAGCTTGATACTCAGGAACGTATTTCAAAGGATACCGAAGAATTCAATAAATTTTAATTTACTTTTTCTGCTCGTGAATATCGAAATTAAGATCAACATGATTGTATATAGTTTTTTTTAAAACCGGTGTAATCGTTACCTTAATATTTTTCCCCTTATAAAGCTCTGCAATTCGAACCATTGAACTCATAATCAAACTTGCTTCGGCTAAATTATTCGTCTGCAGGGGAATGGCTTGCTTTAATTTTTGTTCTAAAAAAACTGTATTGCCTGTGAAAAAGATATGATCAATTACAGGATACGTTGCTGATGTTTTTTCCCTTGTAACTGAAGCATGTTCTTTTTCTACCATAGCTGACTTTACTTTTGTATGAGTTTTGGATGCTTTTTGATGATTTTGATGAGTATCAGCAGCATACCCTTCATGTATCCATGAATATGTAATTAAAACACTTATAGCCATACAAATATTTGTTAAAATTGGCTTTTTTCTTGTTAACTTCATCAAAAATTACTTTATTTCACTCAAAAACTAAATATTCACAGTAATCATAAGTAATATCAGCTATGATATCCACCCTTGTATTTCCTTTGTGATTAATTTGTGTAACATATTAATTGCGATCAAGGAATCATTTAAACATGGAATATACATGAACTCTTCCCCCCCTTTTGACATAAACAAATGCCGATATTCGTGATTAATCTCGTCCATAGTTTCCAGACAATCGGCCATAAAACCTGGTGCGACCACAGCTAAACGCTTGATGCCTTGTTGTAACGATTTTTCAATAATATCCGTGATGTTAGGCTCCAACCACTTATCTGGTCCAAAACGCGATTGATAAACCAATGGCATTTCCGGCTCTGTTTTTCCCATTGCCAAACGCAATGCAGTTGCAGTCGCTTGACAGTCTTGTTCATAAGGGTCGCCAGCATTAACATATCGTTGAGGTAGCCCATGAAAAGATAATAAAATCTGCTCTGGTCGATGCTTGTATTCTGATAATTTTTGTTCAATATTTTGTTTTAATGCTGCGATATAAATCGGATCCTGAGCAAACGAAAACGTTGTTCGAACTGCTGGTTGCATACGATACGTCATCAAATGTTTAAAAACAGCATCATTAACCGTCGCCGTTGTAGTAGCACTATATTGAGGATACAAAGAAAGAATTAAGATGTGGTTACAATCTTTACTTTTTAAGTAATCCAGCTTTTTAGCAATTGATGGCTGCCCATAACGCATTGCCCAATCAATCAACACATTTTGCTTATTAAAATAATCTTGTACCTTTTCCGCTTGACGTTTGGTAACAACGGCCAATGGGCTTTTATTTTCTGTCTTATCCCACACCCGTTCGTACGATTTGCTCAACCGTCGAGGACGAAACGTTAAAATTGGTCCTTGTAAAATTGGCTGCCATAACCAAGGCGGTATTTCTATTACCCGTCTATCAGATAAAAACTGAGATAAATATCGACGAATGGACCGATAGTCGGTTCCTTCGGGTGTCCCAAGATTAACTAATAAAACGCCAATTCTTTTTTGCAATTTATCTTCCTCACCCCAATGGTCGTTTTCATTTAACGCGATCATACCATATTGACTATAAACAGCAGTCTATCGCTTTTTTCATTAAAGAGGAACAGGGATATTTATCTAACTGAGATAGATTATACCATGCATAACCCTCGGCATTTATCGGACTGTCTTGAAATATTATGGGTTTATATAAACTAATCTTTAAAATGAAATGAGTAAAAACATGGTTGATATCGCCTATATATTCCCAATCCCCTGTATATCCCATTTGTTTCAACCCTGCGGGCAAATCCCAAACTTTCTCTTCCCAAGATGTGCTTGGCAGCTGCCAAGTACCTGCTAATACACCTTTCATAGGGCGTTTATGGAATAAAACATTATTGTTAGAACCTTGTATAAAAAAAGATATGCCGTACTTGATAGGTTTTGCAGCTTTTGGTGAACGCTTTGGTAGATCATTAGCAATATTATCCAAACAAGCTTTACAGACTGCTGACAAAGGACACAGTAAACATAAAGGGTTCTTTGGTTTACAAATCGTTGCCCCAATATCAAATAATCCTTGTGCAAAATCCCCTGGTCGCTCTTGAGCAGCCTGACCTTGATTAAGCATCTTGGCAAGGGATGCTAGCTTTGGTTTAATGGCTGGTAATGATTCTTTTATAGCAAATAGCCGTGCAGTAATTCGTTCGACATTTCCATCTACAGGCACTGCAGGTTGATTAAAACCAATGGAATATATTGCAGCGGCTGTATAATCGCCAATTCCTGATAATTTTTTTAATTCATTGATTGTTGTTGGAATATTTCCCCCTTGATCAACAATTTGTTGAGCACATTGATGCAAATTCCGTGCCCGACTGTAATATCCAAGTCCTGTCCACAAAGACATCACATGGTCCAATGAGGCTTTGGCGAGATCACAGATTGTTGGAAAATCCTGAATAAAACGATTAAAATACGGAATAACTGTTGCAACTTGCGTTTGTTGTAACATAATCTCACTAAGAAGCACATGGTAAGGATTAGGGGCCTCCCCTTTCTTTGCTCTCCATGGTAAGATTCGTTGATGATGATCATACCAGTGCAAAATAAGATCGGCATAAGGGGAGTTGGTTGACATATAATGTGTAATACCTGTGAAAAGAAACAGTTAACAACAGATGACGAATATAACATAGATGAATATCCTGTAAATAAAACAGAAAAGCGCAGCTATGATATGTATCAAATAGCGAGTACGGTACATCGTGTTACCCGACCAGTTTTCAAAAAAAAATCCCCAACGACTGTTCAAATCATGTCCGATTGGATTGATATTATTGGCCATCATTATGGTAAAATAACCATCCCTCACCGATTATATAACGGAACATTAACTATTGCTTGTTCCAGTACGACTGCTGCAGAAATGCACTATATTGCGCAAAATATTATTCAAAAAATTAATTTATATTGTGGGCGACCTCTTGTAAAAAACATTAAGTTTTTGACCAGTCAAAATGCAGTCTCTTTTTTACATACTCCTTCAAAAAACCCAAAACCCATTGTGCGCCCTATTAAAATCAATGATCTACCTGAAGGTCCTTTACAAACCGCTTTGGCACGTTTGGGCGGACTTTTACAAGCAAAACAAAAAGGAAATTATAAATGATGTTTACACACCACAAAAAACTAATTGAAAAGGCAAAAATACAAGATGTACCTTATTGTGCGATTTGTTATCCTTGCGAACTAACCGCCATTGAGTCGGGAATTGAGGCACATAAATTGGGATTGTTAAATCCTATTTTTGTAGGCCCCAGCGACGAAATCAAAGCCATTGCAAA
>NZ_JASBAO010000001.1:1740000-1922500 GCF_029953265.1 Commensalibacter oyaizuii | reverse complement strand
AATAAGAGGCATATGTCGAATTACTGTTACTTTTTTGCTTTCTTTAAAATAATACAGCTGAAGTATTTTAAGATTTTGTGTAATATAAAATTTTGGTTTTTATCTCTCAAATATTTACATCTCTTAAAGCCTACCTTATCATCTATATATGTTTGATAGAATTAAATGATTTCCAGCTTAATTTTTAATCCTATACTTGTATTGTAAATAAGACCTTTGCTGTAATTCGATCAAAAGAAACTGTGTAAAGTAATCCCCAACAAATATACTGGTGTGGAATATCTAAATAAGCAGTAGCTTGAACTTTAGTCCTTTTATTACGCTAGGTCTGTGCTACATAAAAAACGATGTCAACCTTTGAAAACAAGGAAGTATGATTATGACAACGCATCTAGTTTGGTTCAGAAATGACTTACGTGTTCGTGATAATCCTGCCTTGTCAAAAGCTTGCGAAGATTCCGATGCTGTCGTACTAGCACTATTTGTAGAGACTCCCAATCAATGGGAAAGCCATCACATGTCGCCAAGACAAGCACAATTTATTCATGACAACCTAAAGCATCTACAAACCGAACTGGCAAAATTAAACATTCCTCTATTATATGAATGCTGCAATGATTTCACTGAAACAGTATCGAGGGTTGTTGATATATGTAAACAACACCAAGTCGACAGTTTATTTTATAATCGACAATATGAGATCAACGAACACAAGCGAGATTTACAAGTTAAACAGGAACTAAGTCCTGCGGTAATTTGTCAAGAATTTGATGGGAACCTCTTTGTTCCTCCGTTAAGTGTGCATAATAAACAAGGCACAATGTATAAAGTATTCTCACCTTTTCAACGTGCATTTATTAAATTTTATATGCAACGAGAACATCCTATTTACCCAAAACCAAGCAAGCGCAATCATTCCTGCTCTGACACACCTCTTCCTAAACCAACGTATCCAACAAAACCATATGAGTTTTTCAAAGCAGGTGAAACAGCGGCACGCCAGAAGCTTGAAGAATATTGCGACAAATTCGTTGAGGACTATAATAAATATAGAGACTTTCCCAGCAAAAATTATACCAGTCAACTATCGGCCTATTTAACCTTGGGTGTTTTGTCAGTTAGACAATGTTTTCATCATTTGTCTCAGAAGCATCCTTCATTTTTAAAAGATCGCCAAAACGGTGCTTTTGCGTGGTTTAGTGAATTAATATGGCGGGAGTTTTATCATCATTTGATTGTTGCCCATTCTTATTTATGTAAACACAAGCCATTTATAGAATGGACTGATCATATCCAATGGCAAAATAATACTGACCATTTTGAAAAATGGAAATCTGGGCAAACAGGATATCCCATTGTTGATGCAGCCATGCGGCAACTGAACGAAACGGGTTGGATGCACAACAGATTACGTATGATTACCGCCAGTTTTCTTGTCAAAGACTTACTGATTGATTGGCGATGGGGCGAACGATATTTCATGTCTGAACTGACTGATGGTGACTTTGCTGCCAATAATGGTGGATGGCAATGGGCGGCTTCGACAGGGACTGATCCCGTTCCTTATTTTCGCATCTTTAACCCAACAACCCAAGGGAAACGTTTTGATCCTGAAGGCTTCTTCATTCGGGAGTGGGTGCCAGAATTGAAACAAGTTCCAAGCAAATTTATTCATACCCCACACCAGTGGGCTGAAAATACAGGTAAGCCCTTAAAATATCCAAATCCAATTGTTATTCACAATATTGCCCGCAAAAAAACTTTGGAAGCATTTGAGAAAGCCAAAAAATGAGTATTATCTAAATATTCGCTCTGACCAGAAATTTGTTTCTAAATTCAATTGATATTATGATGTGCGAATAAATCATTCTAACGCAGCATCAAACAACCATTAATTAAAAATTTACAATAAATATTCTATTTCTTTGATTGTTTGCTTCAATGAATCTTTATTAGAATATAAATACCCACTAAGGAAAATATCGCTTCCCTTACGATAAAGAAGATTAAACGATAATTTATAAATATTTCCTTCTGTAACAATGACAGGTCTGTATGGACTTCTATCGATTGTACATTCCAAGGAAATCATCTGATCTTCACCGTTTAAAAAGCAATTCTCCTCATCACGGTTAATCATTTGCTCTAATCCATGATTAAAATTTTTCAATGCATCATAGCTTATGACAATATCTTTTGATGCAAACTTACATTCGAGTTTTTGAAAATAGATATCACAATTGATATTATCCCCAGACTTCCAACACTTTTGATTTGTAATTGATTGAGAAACATCAATCTGAATCAGTTCACGTTCACCTTTAATTTCTATCATTTTCATTTATACCATAGTAACTATACTGAATAAAATCTATCAAAGTGATAATAAATCTTGATGAAAATCCCACAACGCTGGTCTGGTAACCACTAAAGATCCCTTCAATTCCATTGCATCATCAGGAGTATTACTGGTAAAATATGGATCGTAAAACTCGAATTCGAATACGTAATCCGAAGAATCTTCAACCCTTCTACATTCTAAAGAAGCATAGATATTTACAAATGGAAAAAAACCACAATTATCCGAATTATAATATGTTTCATCAAGCCAAGAGGGGAAAAAAAGTTTTAATTGTTGTCTGAACCAAGAATCAGGTTTACGATTTGACATTTCATCAATACTAGGCTTTGGCTTACTTTTTAATAAACCTCCTAAACTAGTTCGAAAATTTGATAAAGACAAACTTGAATCGTCATCGTCTTTACATATAAAAAAAATATCATCATTTTTGTAAGTAAAAGTATAGTTTACATTACTAAGATAGTTAATTTCAAATTGAAGAACGCCACCATCTTTTCCTTTAATTTCTATCATTTTTTCTTCTGCCCTACCTAAGAATTCTCTGATTGTTATCGACATGAAAGGCCTGGAACATAAAAAACGACCTCAAATAGGTCGTTCAATAAGTTTGTCTATGTTTCTATCTCAATTGAGAAATTTATAATAAAAGTTCAATTTCTTTTTCAAAAGACCTTAATGAATCTGTATCAACGAATAAAAAACCTTTAAAAGACATATCACTGCCGGCATAATAAAAAAATTCAAATTCTATTAGTCTATCAAAATCCTCATTCTCTCTTAAACTAGGAAACCCATCTTTATTTTTATGAATTTTTAAAGAAACAACACCTTGTTGGTCGCTTAATAAGCAATGATCTTTTTCATTATTTAAAAGTTGCGTTAAATCAGTATGAAATTGATTGAAAGCGTCATAACTTATAACAATATCTTTCGATGTAAACTTACACTCAAATTTTGTAAAATAAACATTACATTTTACAACATCACCAGATCCCCACTTTTTTTTACCCGTGACGAATTCAACAATATCAAATTGAATCAGTTCATTTTCACATTTAATCTCTATCATCTATTTATTATCCATTAGTTTAACTCTAATTCTTGATAAAAACTTACTAACGCCTCTTCTGAAACTAACAAAGCCCCTGAAAATAGTATTTCATTGCCATCAGGAGGTGAAACAGGATATGGATCAGGAAAATCAAATTCAATTAAATAATCTGAAGAATTTTTAAGTTTTTTAATTTCGAAATAAGCATATGGATCTTGACATATCCAAGCACAACTATCCTTCATATCTTTGAGTGGATATTCAAACAAAAAAGGCAGTGGATCTTTTAATAGTTTTTTAAACCATGAATCAGAATCAGATTTTTGATTTGGTGGTTCTTTTAAATAAAGATAAGGACTGTTTGCTATTAATCTTCTTAAGTCCTGTTGAAAGTATAAAAAACTCCAAGTATCATGTTCATCTATATCTTTATATATGAAAACAATATCATTATTTCTGTAATAAAAATGAACCTCTACATGACTACTAGAGGTTCCTGATTTTCTCTCAATCTGAATAATCCCATCGTGCCCTTTAATTTCAAATATTTTTTCTTTCATTTTTTATCTTCTTTTCTTTTTCATGATTTGGTTATTTTATAGCATCATATGACCCAATTATTCACACCTCCTAATTTCTGATATCTTCGCTATTTTGGAGGTAATTCTATTTTGTATTTACCAGTTTTATAGATACCAACTTCAAATTGCCTCATATCTTTTATAAATGGTCTTTCGAAGATACTTCTACTTCTGTAAATCGTTGCCCTGCCAGCTTGGCTTCTGAAAAACTTAGGCGTTTCCGTATATAAGAAATGTTTGATCGTCCACGTTCTTTCATTGACAAGGACTTCAAGAACAAATTCTTTCCCTCCTCTATATACCACTAAATTATACATTGCATACATCAATCCAAAGCCACGATTTGACTGATCTTTTGAGCGAACACCGTGCCTTATAGCAAACTCTAAAATTTCTTTAGGAACATACCGCCATTTCTCACCCATATGCCTTAAGGCTGTTTCTTCAAATTTCAGAGTAATTGCTGACAATCCCTTTTTTAACCTTGTCTTTAAAAGAAAAGTAATGGGTGCTGCAAGCACTTGCTTACTAATTTGAATATTTGTTGGATATTTCCACTCCTCACCCCTTGCAAGAGTATCTTTTTTAGCCTTTAATCTATTTGCTCTTATTTGTAGGGCTTTGCTGGCTGGGTTTGTAACTGTATTTTCCGCAATATGCATTCCAGTATAGGCCTTATTTATTGCTATGTCGGCCATGCGATTTAAAGCCCTTCCTGTAACACGCGCTGCTGGAGCAATTGCCTTTTTTACTAGTGCAGGTCCACCCAAGCCAATCAAATCATCAGGACTAAACCAAGGCTCTTCTAAAGGAGGATCGTATATATATTTATGAGCAAGTTTACCTTCAAAATCATAAATATGACCATGTTTATCATCATATCCAATGCACATCCCTGTATACAGGTCAACAATCGGTTTCATACCTTCAGGCGTTGGCATTAAAGAAAAGTATTCTTCTGGATCTATAGGAGCAGATCCAGTAAATGGATATGATGGTGGTTCTGCAGGATCATAGTTACCTCGATATTCACTCATCTTGCAAATTCTCTCCATCATCCGCAATAAGAGTATCCAAGACAATTTCTTTGGCACTTGCTTCACAAACACCGACTTCTGGATGATATTCGAAATAGGCATCTACTGAACAAGAGTCTTCATATTGATCCTCGTCATTGATATAATCCTCTTCAATTTGCACATCGTCACTGTAAAGAGGGAATAAGATATCGCTTAACTGCCTAAATTGATCGGTGGCCCAACTGTCATTAAAACGTGCTTCAAAGGCATGCCCCATTTCCAAAGCACTAATGTTGCCTCCTCCCATAAAAAGCATACTCATGGTAACCATTGATCTGTACCATAAGATTTTGTGCTTATCTGTGTATCTTGTTTCTGTGCTAGAAAGCCTATTCTTTTTAATAACTTGTAAAATAACACAAGGGGTTTTGGGGGCTGAAACCCGACTGTTCATGCCTTTGACAACAGTTAACTTTGCGCCCTTAATTGGGATAGCTTTTTGCAAGAACTTGCCAACGACATCATACATTTCCTGATGGGTTAGTTTTTTTAATTTTGGAAATTCTTCATCTTTTGGGACTGTGGCTATTACTTTTGCAGTTGTTTTCTTCGTTGCTTTTGCAGTTTTCTTTGCTGGTTGTTTATCATTTGTTTAATTGTCGTCTATCATTTTATTGTTTTCCTGTTAGAGCGATGAGTTAAGACATAAAAAAAGACGCAGTAATTGCGCCTTTGATTAAATAGTTCGATTAATTTTTAGATTTTGAGCATAAAAAAACGACCTCAAAACGGGTCGTTTGGTATAAGTCTGATATTGCGATCTACCTTATAAATGCAACAATTTCATTGTGGTGTTTACCATAGCACAATTACACAAAAGTTTCAATGCATTGCGTCTTATCATGTCTGTTGGTTTTGCTGGTCTAACAGCGAGCTGATAGTTCTTATAACCGCATATCTTGTGTTTTTTAGTCCACAGCAAAAGTCGTTATCAAATGTATCTTCGTTTGAAAGAATAACTTGCATTTTCTATTTACCCTTCAAACAATTATCATCAGGCACATTTTTCATATATTAATTTTTACACAAACAACAAAAAGAGCAACTATAAAACTATAGCTGCTCTTTTATACTAAAACACTAAGTGGCCACAATTATCCTAAGTCAGAACTTGGCTGCCCTTTGATAATCAAGCCTTTGTCATCCGCACTGACTGGAATGTTTTCTCCATCATAAACATTCCCTTGTAAAACCAATTCAGCCAGTTGATTTTGTAGGCTGCGCTGGATAACGCGTTTTAAAGGACGAGCCCCATAAACAGGATCGTATCCAGCCTCTTCTAACCAATGATGGGCTTTTTCATCTAGATTCAGTTTAATTTTACGATCTGCCAACAGGCTTTGTAAACGGCTTAATTGAATATCTACAATTTTTGCCATGTCTGTTTTTTGCAATCTGCTGAACAGAATAATTTCATCCAAACGATTTAAAAACTCTGGTCGGAAATGGGCACGCACAACCTTCATCACCTCGGCCTGAACCAAATCCGAAGATTCACCATCAGGCTGATTGGCTAATACCTCAGAACCAAGATTACTGGTCAAAATAATCATTGTATTTCTGAAGTCAACCGTGCGCCCTTGGCCATCAGTTAAACGACCATCATCTAATACTTGCAACAAGATATTAAACACATCTTCATGCGCTTTTTCCACCTCATCAAACAAGATTACTTGATAGGGTCGTCTTCTGACTGATTCAGTTAATACACCCCCTTCTTCATAACCAACATATCCTGGAGGTGCGCCAATTAAGCGAGCCACAGCATGTTTTTCCATGAATTCACTCATATCGACACGCAGCATCGCTTTTTCATCATCAAACAAGAAATCAGCTAGCGCTTTGGTAAGCTCTGTTTTCCCCACACCTGTTGGGCCAAGGAATAAGAAGGAACCAATAGGACGATTAGGATCTTGTAATCCAGCCCTTGCACGGCGAACTGCATTGGATACTGCTTTTAACGCAGATTCTTGACCAACAACGCGATGACGTAACTCATCCTCCATCCGCAATAGCTTGGCCCGTTCACCTTCCAACATTTTATCAACGGGTATACCTGTCCAACGCGAGACAACTGCTGCAATTTCCTGATCGGTTACTGCTTGTGAAACCAATTGTCCAGCTTCTGGATGTTCATGGCGTTTATTTTGTATTTCTTCAATCTTCTTTTGCAGATCAGGAATGTCACCATAAAGCAATTGCGATGCCTTGGCCAAATTGCCTTGTCGTTGTGCGACTTCAACCTCTGAACGTGCTTGGTCTAACTGTTCTTGCAGTTTTTGCACGCTATTAACCTGCTCTTTTTCAGCATGCCAAGCAGCGGTCATCGCATTAGATTTTTCTTCCAACTGAGCTATTTCACTTTCCAACGTCGCCAATCGTTCCTGACTGGCAGCATCTTCTTCACGTTTTAATGCTTCGCGTTCGATTTTTAATTGAATTAAACGTCTGTCTAACTCGTCCAAAGCTTCGGGTTTGCTATCAATTTGCATCCGCAACCGACTGGCTGCTTCGTCAACTAAATCGATGGCTTTGTCAGGCAAAAACCGATCTGTGATGTAACGATTGGATAATGTTGCCGCTGCAACCAAAGCACTATCTGCAATACGAACCCCATGATGCAATTCATATTTTTCGGCAATACCACGCAAAATGGAAATCGTATCCGCAACTGTAGGCTCGCCCACATAAACAGGTTGAAAGCGTCGAGCTAATGCAGCATCTTTCTCAATATACTTACGATATTCATCCAGCGTGGTTGCGCCAATACAATGTAATGTTCCACGTGCAAGTTCTGGTTTTATTAAATTAGACGCATCCATCGCCCCATCGGTACGACCAGCACCGACAATCGTATGCATTTCATCAATAAACAAAATAATTTGCCCAGCCGCGGACTCTACCTCTTTCAAAATGGCTTTCAACCGTTCTTCGAACTCACCACGATATTTAGCACCAGCAACCAAAGACCCCAAATCCAGAGCCAATAATTGCTTGTTCTTTAATGCTTCGGGAACATCGCCGTTCACAATGCGCAACGCAAGCCCTTCGACAATAGCGGTTTTACCCACCCCTGGTTCACCAATTAAGACAGGATTATTTTTTGTACGGCGTGCCAATACCTGAACCGCACGGCGAATCTCTTCATCGCGACCGATAACAGGGTCTAATTTACCCTGGCGGGCAATTTCGGTCATATCGCGAGCATATTTTTTCAAAGCGTCAAAGGATGCTTCTGCATTGGCACTGTCAACTTTTCTGCCCTTCCGAATGGCATCAATAGCTTTGGACAAAACCTGTGCGGAGACACCGTTTTTTTGCATGGCATATCCTGCGGGTGTATCTGATGCAGCGATGGCCAATAATAACCGATCTTGGGCAACATATTCGTCACCAGCCTTTTTGGCTTCTTGTTCAGCACTGTCCAACACGCGAACCAACTCTGGTGTTGCTTGGGGTTGTCCGGCTCCCCCACCTTGTACTTTGGGTAAAGAGGCTAATACGTGTTCGACAGCCCCTTGAATTAATTTTGGATCCCCACCAGCGGCGCGGATTAACGCTGCTGCTGCCCCTTCTTCATCATCTAGCAATGCTTTTAACAAGTGCTGAGGTGTTAATTGTTGATGGAATTCACGAATAGCAATTGTTTGAGCTGCTTGTAGAAAACCCCTTGAACGTTCAGTAAATTTGTCGATATTCATAGTTATTGTCCCTTTCAATAGGCGACAAGCCTGTTTTTCACATGCGACATCCCAATATTAGGCAATGTCTTGTTTGTATCTTTGAATTAAGTATGTAAGTAAGATTTAAAAACAATAAGAATATTATCAAGTATCAAAAAAAAAATTTTTGATCTCCTTTCTTATCTATAGAGTAAAGAAAATTCCCTTTTCTTTAGCTACATTTAATATACATTAAATATGCTTTTAAATGAAGAAAAAACTTAAAAAATATTGTTTTTTTAATATCATTTTATCTAACTTGACTGTACTAATCGCTTAATGCAGTATTGGCGTTCACCTCCTTATACTGTTTTGTAAAATAAATGAATCTTCTAAAATTATTCGCGTTAATTTCCCCAATGGCAAGGTGGGGATAATCCTACTTATTATATAGGTGCCAAACTGTTAGATTGGCTCGCCTCTAAAATAAAACGCCTGTATTTGATATCTCTGTGCCCCGACCTGATCACTCATTTTGTATTGAAAATGGTATGGCTGGCGGAACAGAACCAAATGCACAAATTAAACAAACGTGGCAAATTATTCATTCGCAGACTCCAAAAAAAATAATTACTTTTGGTGGGGATTGCTTGATTTCTCTTGCCCATTTTGCATAGCTAAGTGAAATTTATGGTGATCAACTAGGCATGTTGTGGATTGACTCCCACCCCAATGTACAGATACCCGCACAATATTAAAATGCACATGCCCATGTTCTTGCAGCATTAATGGGAGTGGGTGATCCCGATTTAACCCAAACTGTCAACCAGATGATTTTAATTACGTTGCTGAAGGACAGTTAAAAATATGCGATGTTCTTCATCTTATTCATGAAACAACCACACTCACTGAAACTGTGGGGTTGACAATTGCTGAGCATATACCGTGGGATGTTATCAACCTAAAGTCTATGTTAGCACAACTGCCATTGATAAATGATTAAACAAAATAATTTTTAATCATGCGCAACGCACATTTCATCTTCATAAATTCTATTTAAAATACAATGATACGACACGATAACAAAAGGTATTATATCATCAACAAATAATCTTTTTTATATGTCTGAACGCAAAGCAGATGACAGTTATAAAAAATTCTGACATAATTATTAAGAACGAAAATCATTATCAATATTTACATCTATTTATCTCCATTATGAACAATTTTAATCTTAGCGCTCTTTCCCCAGGGAAAAATAGTATTATCGACCATGTTGAAGATTTCTCTTCCCCCGACCCCATTGCAAATCGCTTACGCGATTTGGGATTTGTGCCAGGTGAAACCGTCAAGGTCATTGCATTTGGACCTTTTGGTGCCAACCCTATTGCAGTACAAATTGGTTCTACCCGCTTTGCCTTACGTCGCTCTGAAGCTCAAAGAGTGATCTTACATTCGAATTCGTAAAATGATGACAAACTCTAAACAAAATAACTTTTCCAGAATTGCACTGGTTGGAAATCCAAATTGTGGAAAAACTGCACTTTTCAACCAATTAACAGGCAGTAGACAAAAAGTAGCCAATTATGCTGGCGTTACCGTTGAACGTAAAGAAGGTCGTTTTACTAGCCCCCAAGGACGTTCAGTAACTATTATTGACCTTCCTGGAGCATATAGCCTAAATGCAACTAGCCCTGATGAAGAGGTAACCCGCGATATGTGCATGGGGAAATATCGCAACGAAGCAGCACCCGATGCATTAATCTGTGTTATTGACGCGACGAATTTACGACTTCATCTGCGTTTTGCACTTGAAATTTGCCGTCTCAAAAGACCAACAATAATCGCTATGAATATGAGCGACATTGCAAAAAGACATGGGATTGAGATCGACATTCCAAAATTAGAGTCGATTTTAGGGATTACAATTGTTCCAACCGTTGCAACTCAAAAAGGTGGGGCAAAAACATTATTAGACTCTATTGATCATGCTTTTAAAATTCCAACAATTGAATTAACAGACGAAACTGATTTACATGTCGAGGTCAGAAATCTTCTTTTAGAATGTGTGAAATATACATCTCAAACCTCTACTGCTTTTAATGAAAAGGTTGATCGTTGGGTTTTACATCCCATTGTTGGCCCTATTTTTCTTTTGATATTACTTTTTATTATGTTCCAAGCAGTATTCTCTTGGGCTCAACCTTTTATGGATGGAATACAAGATCTCACAACTTGGCTAGGACAACAAGTTGCTCATTTACTGCCTGATGGCATGTTACAAAGCCTGATCGTTGACGGCATTTTTGCTGGGGTAGGTACGACCTTTGCGTTTCTCCCACAAATCCTGATCTTATTTTTATGGATTTTGTGTTTGGAAGAATCTGGTTATTTACCTAGAGCAGCATTCTTATTAGACCGTATTATGGCATCTGTGGGATTAAATGGGCGTTCTTTTATACCGCTTTTGTCCAGCTTTGCTTGTGCTATTCCTGGAATTATGGCGACGCGTACCATCCCTAGTGCCAAAGACCGTCTGGTTACTATTTTAATCGCTCCTTTGATGACATGCTCTGCTCGTTTACCTGTATATGCCTTGTTAATCGCAGCATTTATCCCACACAAAACAATAGGATATTTCTTTAACCTACAAGGTATCGTCCTCTTTGCGTTATATGTCTTGGGCATTGCCACAGCGTTTTTGGTTGCCCTTATTCTTAAGAAAGGCAAAAGCAGCTATGAAAATTCATTGTTATTAGAGCTGCCTGCTTATCGTTTCCCTAATATACGATCAATTATTTTTGGACTATGGCAACGTATTGAAATCTTTGTTTCTCGCGTTGGAAATATTATTTTAACCGTTAGTATTCTATTATGGTCTTTATCAAGCTTTCCTAAACCCCCAGCCGGGGCAACAGGCCCTGCTATTGATTACAGCTTTGCAGGCATTATTGGACATTGGATTCAACCTTTCTTCTCTCCTGTTGGATTTAACTGGGAAATTTGTGTTGCTTTGATCTTAGGGTTAGCAGCTCGAGAAGTTGCCATTACTTCACTTGCCACTGTTTATGCTGTTGGTGCAATTGATACAGACGCCCCCACCCAGCTGATCCATTTCTTGTCATCACAATGGAGCATTGCAACTGGTCTTGCCTTCTTAGCTTGGTATGTTTATGCCCCTCAATGTTTTTCAACACTTGCCGTAATTAAAAAAGAAACAGGCTCTTGGAAAATCGTTATTGGAACGACTGCCTATCTCTTCTTTCTGGCTTACTTCTGTTCTTTTGCCACATGGCATATCGCATCATTATTCTTTAAATAAGGAGAATAGACTATGCAAACCACTATTGTTATTTTAATCATCAGTTTATGTATTTTATTTTGGTTAAATCGCTTTTTCCCCAAAATAGGGAAAATATTATGGCAAGGACTAGCAAATACGTTAAAACTAATTCATGCACCAGTTTCTACTCAACAATGGGCATTAAAACACTGTAATCCAACAAGCAAAAGCGTGTGCAGTTCTTGTGATAAATGCAGTAAATGTCATTAAAAACTTATTAATCACCTAATTACATCAATGGATAGAAAATAATCTGTCCATTGATATAGAATTGACAGATTATTTTTGACAATCTGAAAATCAATCAACACGCTTGAGCCAAATAATAAAATCTATACAGACCACTTTTACCAAAAATCATATCAAACTTTCTTATTTTTAATTTCACACCATCAGACAAAACACATCTTCCATATTACCAATTACACATCCAGTTTTTCCGTATTATATTCAACTTAAATATAAATACTTAGGGAAAAATACGATGAAAAAAGTTATTGATATCCGTACACAACCAGCCAAACATTGGGTCGGGGATGGGTTTCCAGTTCGGACGTTATTTTCCTATCACGAGGGTAAGGAATTAAGTCCGTTCTTACTGCTTGACTATGCATCTCCGTATTATTTTGCACCATCTATCGAAAAAAGAGGTGTTGGCCAACACCCACATCGCGGATTTGAAACGGTCACTATTATGTACAAAGGAGAAGTAGCACATCGCGACTCTACAGGCAAAAGTGGAATTATTGGCCCTGGTGATATACAATGGATGACTGCAGGATCAGGTATATTACACGATGAATTTCATTCTGAAGCCTTTACCCAATCGGGAGGAGAATTCGAAGTCGTGCAATTATGGATTAATCTACCTGCACATCATAAAATGACCCCGCCTAATTATCAAACCCTTACAAACAACAATATACCAACGGTTCATCTATCAAACCATCAAGGTTATTTACGTGTTATTGCGGGCCAATTCCAAGAACAACATGGTCCTGCAAATACTTTTACACCCATGAATATTTTTGATGTCAATTTAAAGCAAGATGCAACAATACCTTTTACTCTGCCCATAGGTTGGACGACAATCATTGTGGTTTTGCATGGCTCTATCACCATTAATAACGATTCAACTGTGACAAAAGAACATATTGTTTTAATGGATACTATCGGGCAAAAACTAGAAGTTAAAGCAAACTGTGATGCTGCATTTCTAGTATTAAATGGTGAGCCCATTAATGAAGACGTTGTAGGCTACGGTCCCTTTGTTATGAATACAAAGCAAGAAATCACCCAAGCTATTCAAGATTTTAATAGTGGTAATTTTTGACGATTAATTTATAAAAACAAAACAATCACTATAAAACCAGAAGTAATTGCAGCCTTCATTGTGTTAATGAAGGCTATTGTTTCACTAATAGCGATACATTTCAGGTTTAAATGGACCTTGAACCTCCACCCCAATATAATCAGCTTGTTCTTTATTTAATTTAGAAAGCTTTGCACCGACTTTATCCAAATGCAAAGCAGCAACTTTTTCATCTAAAAATTTAGGTAATGTATAAACTTTGGCTTCGTACTTGCCAGCAGGCGCATTCCAAAGCTCAATTTGAGCCAACGTTTGATTGGTAAAAGAGGCAGACATCACAAAAGATGGATGACCTGTTGCATTCCCAAGATTTACCAAGCGCCCTTCGGATAACAAAATAATACGATTACCATCTGGGAAGACAATTTCATCGACTTGAGGTTTAATATTTTCCCATGTGAAATTGCGAAGTTTACCAACCTGAATTTCGGAATCAAAATGCCCAATATTACAAACAATCGCACGATTCTTCATTGCACGCATATGATCAAGGGTAATAATATCTATGTTCCCCGTACAGGTTACAAAGATATCACCACGAGGGGCAGCATCTTCCATAGTAACAACTTCGTAACCTTCCATCGCTGCTTGTAGCGCACAAATTGGATCGACTTCAGTTACCAATACGCGACATCCAGCATTCCGAAGGCTGGCAGCAGAACCTTTACCCACGTCACCAAAACCTGCAACAACCGCAACTTTACCAGACATCATCACATCAGTTCCGCGGCGGATCGCATCAACCAAGCTTTCACGACATCCATAAAGATTGTCAAATTTGGACTTCGTTACACTGTCATTCACATTAAATGCGGGCACCAATAGTTGACCCTTTTTAGCCATTGCGTGCAAACGATGAACACCCGTGGTTGTTTCTTCAGAAAGACCACGCACATCTTTTAACATTTCTGGATATTTTTCATGCATCAAAATGGTTAAATCCCCACCATCGTCCAAAATCATATTGGGAACCCAACCGTTAGGGCCGTGCACCGTTTGTTCAATACACCACATGAACTCTTCTTCGTTCATTCCTTTCCATGCAAAAACAGGAATGCCAGCCTCTGCCATCGCTGCTGCTGCATGGTCTTGGGTTGAAAAAATATTACAAGAAGACCAACGAACCTCTGCACCCAAATTAACCAGTGTTTCAATTAACACCGCAGTTTGAATGGTCATATGCAAACAACCCGCAATACGTGCGCCTTTAAGAATATTTTTTCCTTTATATTCTTCACGCAGTGCCATTAATCCAGGCATCTCGCCTTCGGCAATTGCAATTTCTTTCCTACCCCAACCAGCAAGTGAAATATCTTTTACTTTATAATCGTGCTGTGCACTCATTGTTTTTCAGTCTTTCTTATGGTGATTAAATATATAATAGGATCATTTTAATATAAAATTATAATCCAAGAAGATTCATCTGATGAATTATGAATAAACAATCCCATTATAAAAATTTATAAATATTTATAGAGCAATTTGGAATAATACTCTTTTTAAATATTTGATAATTAGAACATTATGTATTTATATTTTTATGTTATTATCCAAAAAACGTCACGATAATTAACAAATTTACATAAATTATTGTGCATAAACAGAGTTATCTTGGCCACTTGGCTGTGTAACCACTGCATTTGGCACCATTTTATTTCCTTTAGCAACCATACAAGATGTATAGGTTTGGTCATACTGCGTTTGAATACCCCCTTGCTTGCCATCAGAATAATTAGAAGCAGCCAAACCACCGCCCAAGGCACCAGCAGCAGCACCTATACCAGCACCACTACCGCCCCCTAGGGCACCGCCAAGTCCTGCACCTGCTGCTGTTGCTAGTACTCCGCCAATGATCGCCCGCTTATTCTGATGCGATGCTTGGCCATTTACGTCAGCAGCAGCAAGTCTTTGGCATTCTTGTTTTTCCATTGAAAATTGTTCAAATGATTTTCCTGAAGGTGGTAACATTTGAACACGAGGACCCATCGGCGTTTCCGCACAAGAGACAAGTGCTAAGATTGACCCCGTTAAAGCAACTAAACGCAATTTAAAAAACTTCATTATTTTAAACCTTCTCAAAAAGTAAAACAAAAGTATATTATTTCTTTAGATATGAGTTCAATATTTAAGATAATGTTTTCTATATTAAGATTAATCATACCCATTGGTGTCTATATCCATTACATTATTCGTACTTACATCCCAATACTAAATATTACACTTCTATATTAAATATTATGACCCGTGCTCTATTGAAAATTGCGAAACTAAATCACTAATATGTCCAATTTCAGACAGATTCAACCCTTTGGGTGTAGAGAGTTTAGTGTTACCTCTGGCAATACGTTTAGGGAGTACAACTTCATCAAAACCTAATTTATGAGCTTCTTTAACACGTAAATCTGCCTGAGGTACTTGTCTGACTTCACCAGAAAGACCAATTTCACCAAAAAAAACAGAGCCTGGCGAAGTCGGTTGATGGGTTAGCGCCGAAATTAATGCCGCAGCCACTGCTAAGTCCGCAGCAGGCTCGCTGATGCGCAATCCCCCAGCCATATTCAAATACACATCAACCCCGTTAAACTTTAAAGAGCACCGTGTCTCTAAAATAGCCAACAACATATTCAACCGCGCACTATCCCATCCGACCACCGTACGTCTGGGCGCACCATCTCCATATTTTGGGGCTAGTAAAGCTTGCACTTCCAATAAAACAGGACGGGTTCCCTCTAGCCCAGCAAATACCGCAGAACCAGCAATATGACCATGTCGTTCTGCTAAAAATAATGCCGAAGGGTTAGAGACTTCAACCAATCCCTCGCCTGTCATAGAAAACACACCAATTTCATCCGTTGCACCGAAACGGTTTTTTGCAGCACGTAAAATACGAAACTGATGCCCTCTATCTCCTTCAAAGTATAGTACTGCATCTACCATATGTTCTAAAACCCTGGGGCCAGCTAGTGATCCCTCTTTGGTAACGTGTCCTACAAAAATTAACGAAAATTCTTTTTTCTTAGCCATGCGGATTAACTCAAAAGCAGCCGCTCTTACCTGACTGACCGTACCAGGTGCACCAGTAATGGTGTCTAGCCACATGGTTTGAATCGAATCAATAATTACCAAAGTAATATCTTTTTCTGCATCCAACGTTGCTAAAATATCCGAAACATTAATTGAAGCCGCAAGCTCGATAAATTGGCGTTGTTCTGCACCCTCTAACCCCAAACGGTTGGCACGCATTCGAATCTGATTAATAGATTCTTCACCAGAAATGTAAAGCACCCGCAATCCTCGATTGGATAATGCACAAGCAGCTTGAAGTAATAAGGTTGATTTCCCAATTCCTGGATCACCCCCTACTAGACTTACAGATGATTGTACCAATCCACCCCCCAAAACTCGATCAAGCTCATCAATACCAATGGGTTGACGTGGCGGGGGATCACTGTCCCCATCCAAACCTGAAAAAACGATTTTTTGTCCACGATGTTCCAATACAGACAAAGGCGTTGATACGACCTGGCGTTCTTCCTCAACCGTATTCCATTCACCACATGCCTCGCATCGTCCCATCCATTTTGGATAAACAGAACCACAACTTTGGCAGACAAATTGTTTTGCGGGTTTTTTAGCCACCTTGACCCTTTATTTCTATTTTGGTTTCAACTTTAATGGGACCATGACGCAATCCATGTGTAAATTGATGAACATAAGGATTATCAGCTTCTAACAATTTGTCTGCTTGACCTTGCCAAATTAACTCACCTTGATACAGCATTGCTGCTTGGTCACCAATACGCTGGGCAGATGCCATATCGTGCGTAATTGCAATTGCTGTGGAACCTAATTTATCAACACATGCCTTGATTAATCCATCAATCACGGCCCCCATAATGGGGTCTAACCCCGTTGTGGGCTCATCAAAAAAGATAATTTCTGGCTTTGAAACAATAGCTCTGGCTAATCCAACACGTTTTTGCATACCTCCAGATAATTCATCAGGGTATAGATCCCCCACACGTTCGGGATCCAAACCCACCAGTTCTAATACTCGAAATGCTTTTTCATGGGCTTCTAATCGGGTAATCGTTTTATGTTTTTTGCGATGACCATATAACAGGGCAAAAGCAACATTTTCCCATATTGGCAAACTGTCAAAAAGGGCAGCATTTTGAAACAACATTCCCATTTGTTCCAACTTTTCATCGCGTTGACTATGAGAAAGATCAAAAATATTTTTACCATCTATCTCGATACTGCCACTGTCTGGAACCATTAGTCCCAAGATGCAACGTAACAATACTGATTTTCCGCTGCCTGACCCGCCAATAATTACAAAAGACGTTCCCTCAGGCACATCCATGTTAATATTACGTAAGACCTGATTATTACCAAAAGATTTGGATAAATTACGAATACGTATCTTGGGAACTGTTACTGATGATGTCATTTTGAAAAAAAGATATCCGTTAATAAATAATCAAAGACAAGCAATAGGATTGATGCCGCCACAACGGCTGCGGTTGTTGCAGCACCTACCCCTTGGGCACCACCGCGACTGCGATATCCATGATAACATCCCATCAAAGCAATTAAAAAACCAAATACAGCAGCTTTAACCAGTCCAATTGTAATATCAATAGGCTTCACCGCATTTAAAGTTGCGGCAATATATCCTTGTGGGGAAAAACCAAGCTTAATGATGGAAACTGTAAAACCACCCATAACCCCCAAAATATCAGCAATAACGACCAAAAAAGGCAGGGCTATTGTTGCTGCCAGTAATCGTGGGGTAACTAAATATTTAATTGGATTGGTTGATAATGTGCGCAAGGCATCAATTTGATTCGTCACCTGCATCGTGCCGATTTCAGCAGCCATTGCTGCGCCAACACGTCCAGCAACCATTAACCCTGCTAAAACGGGCCCCAATTCCCGGGTTACAGCTAAAACAACGATACTGGCAATGGCACTGTTCACATGATATTGAGCCATCCCTGTATAAGATTGCAAAGCAATTACCCCGCCAGAAAACAGTGCCGTTAATGCCACAACAGGTAAAGAGAGATACCCAATATCAATTAAACTTTTCAAAAATATACGCCAATAAAACGGCGGATATAACAGATTTACAATGCCACGTAATGCAAATAGCGCCAGAGACCCAGCATGCTCAATGCCATTGATTACAGTGCGCCCCAATAATGCAAGCCACGAAAAAGGCCGATTTAATTTTTGCATCATACTCCCAAATAAATCGAATGTGTTAACGAGAAGCCACCATCGTCATTATACTATACCCGTATAAGTTAAATTATAACATACACTTGCGTTGCTACGGCTGATCAGCATACAGGTCTCATGTCTTACAAAGCTACTGTAAAATATCAGATTACTGAATCTTATACATCAATTATTTGATCATAATGTCAAATATCAAAACAAGATACAATTTCATATCATTTTAACTTTGTACTTTGATTGATTCTTAGTTAACGTTATGATTGCTTTCTTAATTTTGACTAATTATTCAAAAAAGCTTTATTTTATCAGGAGAGTAATTGTGCGTATAACGATGATCGGTGGAGGATATGTCGGTCTGGTTTCAGCGGCTTGTTTTGCTGAATTTGGTCTGAATGTTAATGTTGTTGAAACCAACCCTGATCGATTAAATTCCTTAAAACAAGGCATGATCCCTATTTACGAACCTGGTTTAGATATTTTGGTTAGCAATAATATCAAAGCTAATCGTTTACAATTTTTTGATAAAATCGAAGAAGCCATTCCTGATTGTGAAGCCATTTTTATCGCCGTTGGTACTCCCCCTCGAAATGGTGATGGTCACGCAGATATGACCTATGTTCATCAAGCAGCTTTGCAAATTGCTCAACATTTAAAACAATACGCTGTCATTGTAACCAAATCAACCGTTCCAGTTGGTACTAGCCGACGTATTGCCCAAATTATTCGCCAAACAAATCCAGATCTGGAATTTGACGTAGCCTCCAATCCAGAATTTCTACGTGAAGGGGACGCAATTCAAGATTGCATGAAACCCGACCGTGTTATTATCGGCATTGAAAAAGAAAAAAAGGATCAAGGAAAAAAGGCACAGGCCGTCATGACCCGCCTATATCAACCGTTATTCCAACAAGAAACCCCTATTGTCTTTACCAATCTAGAAAGTGCTGAACTGGCCAAATATGCGTCCAACTGTTTCTTAGCTATGAAACTATCTTATGTTAACGAATTAGCCGACCTTTGCGAACAAGTTGGTGGGAATATTGAGGACATTACAAAATCTATGGGATTAGATCCACGAATTGGCAGATATTTTCTGCAACCAGGCCCTGGATTTGGGGGGTCCTGTTTTCCAAAAGATACACTAGCATTAATTCGTATTGCCCAAGAAGCAGGTGCACCCGTCCGTATGGTTGAGGCCGCAGCGCAAGCTAATGATGCCCGTAAAACCAATATGAGTGGTCGCATTATTAACTTATGTGGTGGCAGCGTCAACAATAAGACCATTGCCATACTGGGTTTAACCTTTAAGCCTAATACCGATGACATGCGAGAATCTGCATCATTACCTATTATCCACCGTCTAATCGAAGAAGGGGCACATATCAAGGCTTTTGATCCTATTGGGAATGAAAAAGCCCAACCTTTATTACCCAAAGCCGTTCAATATTTCGAAAATATTAAAGATACTGCCTTAAATGCTGATGCCTTAATCATTTTAACTGAATGGAGTGAATTCCGTTCTTTATCCCCTAATAAATTGAAAGAGTGGATGAAATCTCCCCTAGTCATTGATTTACGAAATATTTATGACCCAAAAACTATGATAAACGAAGGCATCCACTATTATTCAATTGGCCGCCCTCAAAAAGCATCATTGTCTTAGGTCTTTGATTTATTTTTAATACGCATCATCATCGCACGCAACGGTGCCGTTATGCGCCACGATGATGATCGATATACGGAGTTTAATTCTTCTTTCAATTGTAAATTTTCAGCTTGTAACTGCTGAACTTGGGAAGACATCGAATAATCCATAGATACAGTATTTTTCGTTTGCTGATAAAGGTTTTCCCAACTTGCAATGCGCTTTGCCTTATCAGGCTCAGGTGATAAATAAACCATAAATTCATGAATGTGGGGTGGGGTAATATTATACCATCCTGCGCAAGCCATTCTTAAAATATCATGCTGTGCCAATGGGATCATAAGTTTTGCAAATAAATTTAAATGCAATACCCAACAATGAACATCTTCATAATGGTTTGGATCAAGAGTACGCTCCCCCCACTGTAGCGCTTCGACAAACGGAAACTGGCTATCAAACTCTGAAGCATTAAATTCATTCACCTGATAGGCGTGCATCGAAGCGGCCAATTGATCATCCACTTTATTTAATGCAAAGTCCAAAACAAGATGTGTTTCTGGACAATGAGATTTTTTCATCCAAGCTGCTAATAAGTCAGATAAACGTGTTTCCTGACGTTTCATATCAAATGAGTAACGTCCATCAGGTAAGGCAAGCCTTAATTGGCCATTTGGTGTTAAAACATCACAAATTTGGTCAATCCAACCAATCAAGTTAGGCACATGTTCCCCAACATGAGATGCCACTATATAATCAAACTGCCCTTGCACACATTCCTTCAGCGGACGGTGATTATCCCAAACAAAATCTACGTCGACCAGGCGACTAAAATCAAATTTAGAATCCCAAGAAAATTGTTGCTTTAAATCTTCCGTTGACAAATGATCAGCATAAAAAACGTTGCCATCCTGACGATGTAACACTGGATCAACCAGTGCGCCAATTTCCATGCATCGATCTTGACCAAAGCAAATCCCATCCCGTAGACGCTGATGTCGTATCTCAACAAAAGAAGCCATAATCTTCACCACTACATAAAAAAGAAGGATTCACCAAAATGAATCCTTCTTTGAGAATTATAGTTTAGTAATTAATTATACAAGAGTAAAGTAGGCAAAATATCTTATTTTTCAATATAAACCAATTTACGGTTCACAAATTCCATAATGCCTTCTTTAGCCAACTCACGACCATATCCAGAATGTTTTACCCCACCAAATGGTAAATCTGGGGCAGTCCATGTTGGGCGGTTAATGAAAACCATACCTGTATCAATTTGGCTAGCAACGCGTTTCGCACGTTCAATATCTTTTGAGAAAACAGATCCACCTAAACCAAATTCAGAATCATTTGCCAATTCAATCGCAGCTTTTTCATCAGGAACACGGAAGAACATAGCCACTGGGCCAAAGAATTCTCTGTAAAATACAGGGTTGTCTTTAGTAATATTGGTTAAAATGGTTGCTTCCATAAATGCACCAGGGCGTTCTGGACGTTTACCGCCAATGACTGCTTTTGCACCATGTTTAATGGCTGTTGCTGTTAATTCGGCGATTTCTTGAGCTGCAGCTTCTGAGGATAGAGGACCAAGAGTCGTTGCACGATCCATTGGATCGCCCATGCTTAATTTAGAAAAACATGCTGTTAATCGTTTTAAAAATTCATCAGCAACAGATTCTACAACGATAAAGCGTTTTGCAGCAACACAGCATTGTCCTGTGTTGTTCATGCGACCCCATAGACCCCATTGACATGCTTTATCTAAGTCTGCGTCTTCAAGAACGATAAAAGCATCACTGCCCCCAAGTTCCATCGTTGATTTTTTCAGACATTCGCCTGCTTTACCAGCAACCGATGCACCTGCTTTTTCACTGCCTGTTACTGCGACACCACGAATACGACGATCTTCGATGATCTTACCAACATGCTTTGAATCGACAAACAGATTAATATAAGCACCTTCAGGTGCCCCAGCTTCTAGTAATAATTTTTCAAATGCTTCTGCACATTGTGGAACAATAGAAGCATGTTTCACAACGACAACGTTACCAGCCATTAAATTTGTTGCTGCAACGCGAACCAATTGATAATAGGGGAAATTCCAAGGTTCAACGCATAAAATAATTCCAACAGAATCGTGTTCGACGAAAGCTGTTCCACCATCTTTAGGTTTTAAAATTTCAGGAGCAAGGAATGTTTCTGCATTATCTGCATAATAATCAAAGATATCTGCGGTTAGATCAACCTCACCTTCGGCTTCTGCAATAAGTTTACCCATTTCCAAAGTCACTAATCGCGCAAATTCTGCTTTTTTAGCGCGTAAGATAGAGGCAGCTTTTTTCATAACCGCGCGACGTGTTGCAAAATCTGTTTGACGCCATTTCTTATATGCTGCATCTGCTTGATCAATCTTCGCAGCGACTTCTTGTTCTGTTAATGAAGTAAATGATTTAACTTCTTCATTATTAAAGGGATTAACCGTTTTGTAAGCCATATTTAGATCACACTCCTTAATTGTAATTTATTGATCAAACATGATTAAAATAGAACTAATTTGATCCTATATACTATATATATAGATTATTTTGCTAGAACATCAACCCAAATGATAAAATTTCACATTATTGTTACATTTAATTTTTTATATGCCGCTCTTAAGCCAACACAAATAAGGTTATCATTTATCATGGCAAGTTTATATAATTAAAACACAAATTTTATTGTGAATGTTAAATGAAGCTTAATTTATATTGCAGGAAATTCCATTATGAATTCAATTCTAGTTAGTGGCAGTCTCAATGCAGATCTTGAAACTGACGTTAAACGCTTTCCCAAGCCAGGGGAAACATTACTCGGAGGTCCTCTAAATATCAGTTGTGGCGGAAAAGGAAATAACCAAGCTGTTGCAGCGGCAAAATTGCAAGCGAATGTCACAATGTTTGGAGCTCTTGGACAAGATACTTTTGGTGAAATGCTGCTCAATAATTTAAAGGCTCATCATATCAACACGGACCATATTCTTATCCGTAATGATGTTCCATCTGCAACTGCATTAATCACACGCACCCATGATGATAATCACATTATCGTTACTGATGGAGCCAACAACACCCTAACCCAACAAGATATTATCAACGCATCAAATCTTATCCAAAGCCACGATATTATATTATTGCAACAAGAAATTCCAATAGAGGCTCAAATTAAAGCAATTGAGATCGCTTATGACTTAAAAAAAACTATTGTTGTTAATCCCGCCCCTGTGCGCCCCCTCCCCTTACATATTCTTAAAAAAATAACGTATTTATTACCAAATGAACACGAAATTATTGCATTGAGACAAACCCCATCCGATACTCCACAAGATATTATCTCACAGTCATCAGTACAAATTATTATGACCTGGGGGGCGAAAGGAGTTTTATTCAAAGATGAACATCAACAAACTAAACATCTGCCTTCATATAAAGTTGAAGTCATAGATACAACTGGTGCAGGAGACACATTCTGTGGGGCGTTTTGCAGCTTTTTACATCTAGGATTATCCAAAGCAATAGATAAGGCTTTACAAGCCTCTGCTTTATCCGTTACACGTTCAGGGGCCCAAGGAGGAATGCCAACCTTACAAGCACTTGAAGCCTATCACTTTCACAGATAATTAACCTTCTGTCCTAATTAATCATAACCACATGACTTACGACTTTTTCCATTATATTGATTTAATTGGTACCCTAGCTTTTGCTATCAGTGGCGCATTGGCGGCTATTAACCGTAATCTTGATATTTTTGGTGTCTTTGTCATCTCATTTATTACCGCCTGCGGCGGGGGAATTTTGAGAGATATTTGTATTGGCTCTTTCCCGCCAGCAGGCATGATTAGCCTAGAATATTTACTCATTATTACCTTATCAGTTTTCTTATGCGCCTTTTTTCAACGTTTGTTATTACGTCTTAACCACCCAACTCTATTTTTTGATGCTGTAGGGCTCGGATTCTTTGCCTCTTTTGGCGCGCATAAGGCTTATATCTTTACTGGGAATACAGAAGTCGCAATTATTTTAGGTGTTATTACTGCAGTTGGCGGGGGCATTTTAAGAGATACCCTAACCACAACCATACCTTCGGTTCTAACCAAAGAAATATATGCCTCTGCTGCGATCATTGGGGCTGTCATACAGCTATTGGGGGATAAAAACATTATCAATCCTGGCATTGCACCGTGGCTTGCGGTCATTATTTGCAGCTCTATTCGATTATTATCACTAAAATTTAAATGGAATCTGCCTTCAATCAAACAAGTGCAATAACTGTTTGAACTCAATTTTCTACTATTCTGAGAAAATTTAAAAGAAAAACTAGAAATTTCATAAAGAAGATAGTATTAAGTCATATCCTATAGGGACCCGTAGCTCAGCTGGATAGAGCGTCGCCCTCCGAAGGCGAAGGTCGTGAGTTCGAATCTCGTCGGGTCCGCCAATGAAATAACTTCTTTTCCAACAAACAATTTATAATTGAACACTTACATTCTTACTGCAGGAAGCATACGTATAAAATTTAAAAAACACGTTTCTTTGTACTTACTCGTAAAACAAAATCATATAGGCTAAGATGTGGCCGCACAATTGATTACGTGAACCAGCAATGAATGGTTTTACCATCCCTGAAAATAGTATTAAAATTTTATATTTTTAACAAAAAAAACCACAGCATAGAACTGTGGTTAAGAAAACATCAAATATTACAAAAACTAGTATGTAAACTTATTTTAGGCCTAATTGAGGGAAACGATATTTAACTTGTTCCCTAATTGCAGCTAAACTTCCAATGTTATTTAATAAGAAAGTTATAACACTCCCTAAAACGCCTAAAAATCCGCCTGCACCACCTGAAACAGCCTGCACTTCAACTGCGGATAACTCACGCATTGAACCTTTTTCAAAAGACATCCAAACAATCCTTATCTAAAAAATATTATTAACTACCTAACAGATAGAACGATATCATAACAAATATATTTAATCAATATGTTTTGTAGTCGAAATAATTTTTGAATCGATAGAAATTATATCACTATATTAATAAACTATTAAAAATAGTATTAATTATTTTTTTCTATTAAAACACTCTAAAATACGATAGAATATTGAAAATCATTAATCATCTTGATTTCAGTCACTTTTTTCCTAATTAATTAAGAGAAAGCCCCTATGATTGCCTTTTTTCAAACCCGTTATCTTTGGAAATTTATTATTTTTCTTGGGGTATTATTTTCTCTTATGATCCAATCTGGATATACAAAAACAATAACACTCTTGAATGTCTCTTACGATCCAACCAGGGCTTTTTATCACGAATATAACAAAGCATTTCAAAAATATTGGAAAGAAAAAACAGGTGATACGGTCGTTATCTACGAATCCCACGGACCATCTGGCAAACAAGCACGATCTGTCATTGATGGTATGCAAGCTGACGTTGTTACCTTAGCATTATCAGGTGATATTAATGCGATTAACAAATACCAACCTCTTATTGATCCGAATTGGCAAAATAAACTACCTAATCACAGCACACCCTATATTTCAACAATCGTATTTTTAGTCCGTAAAGGGAATCCTAAACAAATTCATGATTGGGATGATTTAATAAAACCAGGCGTGCAGGTTATTACCCCAAACCCAAAAACCTCTGGTGTCGCACGATGGAATTTTTTGGCTGCTTGGGCATATGCCTTGGAAAAATATGGCAGTGATGAAAAAGCTTATCAATTTGTAAAACAAATTTACCAACACGCCCCTATTTTAGATACGGGGGCCCGTTCTTCCAGTCTTAGTTTTATACAACGTGGTTTAGGGGACGTCTTAATCTCGTGGGAAAACGAGGCATATATGGCACTAAATGAATCTTCTAAGGAAGAATTTGAACTGATTACCCCTTCAACCTCCATTCTAGCCGCCCCACCTGTTGCTGTTGTTGATCAGATTGTAGACAAAAAAGGTACCAGGGCAGTAGCCACTGCTTATTTAACGTATCTATACAGTGACGAAGGACAAACCTTGGCTGCACAAAACTATTACCGTCCTAGCAATCCAGAAATTGCCTTAAAGTTTAAGGATAAATTCAAGGATTTAAAATTAATTACTATTGACAAAGTATTTAAAGGATGGAAACAAGTAAATAACAGATTTTTTAAGGACAATGCGATCTTTGATCAGATGATGCGTGAAATTAACCACTAATTTTTGGATAATAAAGGAAAGCGATGTCTTTTTCTAAATACTCTGTAATACCAGGATTTTGGCTCAGTTTAGGATATACGCTATCTTGGCTTTCCTTAATTGTACTAATTCCCTTGGCTGGACTTATTCTATATACCACTCATATTCACTGGCATCAATTAGTGACAACTTTGACAAATGGTCAGCTACTTAGTGCTTTGAAATTGTCATTATATACCTCTTTTTGTGCATCATTATGTGCTTCCATAATTGGCAGTTTTTTTGCATGGATGTTAACACGCCACAATTTCGTTGGTAAAAAAATCATAGACTCAATGATTGATCTTCCTTTGGCCTTACCCACTGCTATTGCGGGGATCGCCTTGACCACGCTTTATGCACCTAATGGGTTAATAGGATCGGTATTGCCCTTTAAAGTTGCGTATACTCCCCTTGGAATTATTATTGCCTTAGTTTTTGTCACTATTCCTTTTACCATCCGCACCCTTGAGCCCGTTATCAAAGACATCCCCGCTTCTGTTGAAGAAGCTGCCAAAACGTTGGGTGCAACACCATTGCAAAGTTTCTTGTATATTATTTTTCCAATGCTATTCCCAGCTTGGCTGACAGGATTTTCATTGGCCATGGCTCGCAGTCTGGGGGAATATGGATCAGTTGTTTTTATTGCCGCCAATATTCCTTATAAAACAGAAATTCTCCCCATTCTTATTGTTTCTAAATTAGATCAATTTGATTATGTCGGAGCCACGATTATAAGTGTGCTTATGCTTATTATTTCTTTTGGCATGCTTTTTATTTTCAATATTACACAGCGTTGGATTAAGCCCCATCGCCTAATCTGGTTTATTACCCATTTCTCTTTCCGTGATTTTACCAAGAAGAGATCATAATGATACCAACATCTTTTACACACAGATTTTTAAAAAGAATAAGTTTAATCACGACAACATGGGTTCTTTTTATTCTTATTTTCGTTGCCCCATTATCGATCATTTTGGTTCAGGGTTTGTCCAAAGGATTGATTTTTTTCTGGGATACGTGTTCAAATCCAATAGCAGTTTCTGCCCTGAAATTAACCTTATTAGCAACGTTGTTGTCCGTAATTTTGAACAGTATTTTTGGCGTTATGGCGGCATGGAGTGTAACGAAATATGATTTCATAGGAAAGAACTTACTTATTACCTTTATTGATTTACCCTTCTCAATCTCTCCAATTATTGTTGGTTTAATTTATACTCTACTTTATGGCTCTCAAAGTATTTTATATCCCTTCTTAACCAGTCACCATCTACAAATCATTTATGCTGTTCCTGGTATTGTTTTAGCAACCATTTTTGTTACATTTCCCTTTGTTGCACGCTCCCTAATCTCTTTGATGCAAGAACAAGGAAATCAAGAAGAAGAGGCTGCGCGTTTATTGGGGGCAAACGGTTGGCAAATCTTTTGGTATGTTACTTTTCCCAATATCCGTTGGGCATTATTACATGGCGTTGTTATGTGCACAGCCAGAGCAATGGGTGAATTTGGTGCCGTTTCGATTATTTCTGGACATATTGAAAAACTAACCAACACGTTGCCACTGCAAATTGAGATTTTATATAATGAATATAATTCTACAGCTGCATTTAGTATTTCTATCCTTCTTTTATTGATGGCAGTGATTATTTTATTCATAAGACAATGGTGTGAACGAAAAATGACGAATGTCAATCTCGAGATCAGGAAATAATTATGACTATTCGTATTCAAAATTTAAATAAATATTTTAATCACTTCCATGTCTTACAAAACATTAACCTAGACATACAAAAGGGGGAATTAATTGCTTTACTGGGCCCCTCTGGATGCGGAAAAACCAGTCTCCTTCGTATTATTGCAGGACTAGAACAACCCAGCAGTGGGAAAATCTTTTTTAATGACCAAGATATCAGCGATAAGACCATTCGAGACCGTCACATTGGATATGTTTTTCAGCATTTTGCCTTGTTTAAACATATGACTGTATTAGATAACATTTCTTTTGGATTACGTGTGAAACCAAAAAAAGAACGGTTATCCCCCCAAGCCATCAAGGAAAAAGCAACTTATCTGCTTGAAATGGTGCAGCTAGACAATTTAGCCAATCGTTATCCCGACGAATTATCGGGCGGGCAACGTCAGCGCGTAGCACTGGCCAGGGCACTGGCTACCGATCCCCATGTTTTATTACTTGATGAACCTTTTTCAGCTTTGGATACGAAAGTACGACGCGAATTAAGGCAATGGCTCTCTAAATTGCATCATGATATTCAACTGACCAGCATATTTGTTACCCACGACCAAGAAGAAGCCATGGAAATTGCCGACAGGGTGGTAATTATGAATAAAGGGAACATTGAACAAATCGGTTCCCCCAAAGAGATCCTGGACGGACCTGCAAACGACTTTGTTTATCACTTTCTTGGAGAATCCAATCATATCTCTATTGGTGAACGAAACTTTACGTTTAGACCACATGAAATTTTGGTCAGTATTCACGATCCTAAACAGGGATATTTCCAAGCAACAGCGATCGATATTCGCCCATTAGGTGCCATGACAAAAATTATTTTACAACCCCAAGAGACAGCCTATACAATTGAAGCACATATTCCCAACACAACGTTGAACCTTTATAAACTGGTTAAAGGGGATACTGTTTATTTCAAACCTATTATGGATTTCGAAATCTAGAAAATAATTTCTGAATTAATCAAATAAGATCCTTGATTGTAACGGTAAATATTATAAAAGTTGTTTGAAAATTACATTAGATCAAATATTATACAAATACCCTGGGTAATAAAGCCTTATCTTTTACCGAATAATCAAGATCCTATTTAAAATTATTTCACCACAAATTTCTATTTAGCATCATCAACTATGCTAAATGGCCATTTGATCTATAAAAGATCAAATTATAATCGTTCAAACCTTTAAAGATAATAATTCGCGTTTCACTTCATTGTTGATAGCTGTTATTTAAAACAAGCGTATTTTGCCTCTAGGTTAATTTTCCATCATATTTGAATGTTTATACTTCTTAGTTTTTCTTGGCTATTTACTTTATACCTATGGTGTAATTTTCCATTTATCTAGCATAATTCGTTTTCAGTTTCATCTATTGAACTTTGCTAAGATTTGTTTAAATAAATTTTACAAACCTACACTACAATAAAATACATAATAAAATGATATATAAATTATTATACTATTTTTATTGATTTATTATCATTAGTTCTTTATTTTGTACATAAACAAAATGTTTAAAATTTTTTATATTTCATGTATATCATGCACACGATACCTAGTAGATCTTCCTTCAAGGTTAAAAGATGGATTATTCTTTAATATCACTCGTTCCGTTCGTTAACAAACCTATTCAAAAGTGAAATTTCAATGACCCCAATCGAGCTTTATTCTAAGAATCCAAGTGATCAATATGATCGTAAACTCCTTGAAACACAGGAGATTCTGCGCCAAGCCGTGCAAAACTACAAACCTATTGTACAGGCCACCAGCCTTGGGGTCGAAGATATGCTGATCACCGACATAATTCGTCGTTTGAATCTGCCGATTACTGTAGCCATGTTGGATACAAAAAAATTACATAAAGAAACATTGGATTTAAAAGAAAAAGCAGAATCTTTTTATAACATAGAAATCAAAACTTATTATCCAGATCCAGAACAAGTCACTGAATATAACCAAAAACACGGTGAAGACGCAATATTTCGATCCGTTGAGTTGCGTAAGGAATGCTGCCATATTCGCAAGCTTGTTCCTCTAAAATCGCTTTTAAAAGGGCACGAAGCTTGGATTACTGGCCTACGAAAAGAACAATCAAACTTTAGAGCTAATTTGCAAGTTATTGAACAAGAAAACCCAAGCGATGCCACGCAGCCCAAGGTCAAAATAAATCCTTTATTAGATTGGACGATTGGGGATGTTTGGTATTATATCAAAGAAAATAACGTCCCTTATAACCAATTACACGATGAATTTTATGTCAGTATCGGATGTGAGCCTTGCACCCGTGCCATTGCTTTGGGTGAAGATTTCCGCGCAGGACGGTGGTGGTGGGAACAAGATGGCGCCAAGGAATGTGGGCTGCATGTGCATGAAGCATCACCTTTATCAAATAGACCTACAAAATAGTAAATGAATTACGTATTTGAATAATATTAAGGGAAATTTTATGACTTCTCATACACCAAACACCTATACCCCTCTGTCGGATTTAGAAGAGGAATCAATCTTTATCATGAGAGAAGTCGCAGGATCATTTGAACGCCCTGCCTTACTTTTTTCTGGGGGAAAGGACTCCTGCGTTATGTTGCGCCTTGCTGAAAAAGCGTTTGGGCAGGGCCAATTTCCATTTCCTTTGTTAATGATTGATACAGGACATAATTTTCCGGAAGTTATTGAATTTCGTGATCGTAGAGCCAAAGAACTAAATGCTAAATTAATTGTCCGCAGTGTCGAGGATTCCATGAAACGCGGGACCGTTCGACTGAGCCACCCCCTAGAAAGCCGTAATCCGCACCAATCTGTCACGTTGTTAGAGGCTATTGAAGAATTCCGCTTTGATGCCTTATTAGGTGGGGCAAGACGCGACGAAGAAAAAGCCCGTGCTAAAGAACGTATTTTCTCTCATCGTGATTCTTTTGGTCAATGGCAACCCAAGGCACAACGTCCAGAGTTATGGAATATTTTTAATACACGTATTTTGCCAGATGAGAATTTTCGCGTTTTCCCAATCTCAAACTGGACGGAATTCGATGTATGGAAATACATAGAACAAGAAGAAATCCCTTTACCAAACTTATATTATGCACATCAGCGTCAGATTATTCCACGCAAGGGACTGTTGGTGCCCGTTACAGAGGTCACCCCACCCGTTGAAGGCGAGACTGTTGAAACCCGTACCGTCCGTTTTCGTACTGTTGGCGATATGACCTGCACTTGTCCAATTGAAAGCACTGCTGCAAATGCCAGTGACATCGTCAAAGAAACTGCTGCTGTTACCATAAGCGAACGCGGCGCAACCCGTATGGATGATCAAACCTCTGAAGCATCTATGGAGAAACGTAAACTAGAAGGTTATTTCTAAGTTCACACTGTCACCATTTTAATCCGAGGAAACAAAACATGTCATCTTTACAAAATAAACACACCCTAAAATTTCTAACCGCTGGCAGTGTCGACGATGGGAAAAGTACCCTGATTGGGCGCTTGTTGTTGGACAGTAAAGCCATTCTTGCCGATCAGCTTTCTGGCATTCAGCATAAATTGTCAGATGATGAATCTTACGATTTAGCAAGACTGACCGATGGATTGCAGGCAGAACGCGAACAAGGTATTACCATCGATGTTGCTTATCGTTATTTTACGACACCAGACCGGAAATTCATTATTGCCGATGCTCCAGGACATGAACAATATACACGTAATATGGTAACAGCGGCCAGCAGCAGTGATGCAGCAGTTATTTTGGTTGATGTGACAAAATTAAATTGGGAGGCCGAAAACGTTGAATTGCTTCCACAAACACGCCGCCATACTTTATTAGCCAATTTATTAAAAGTACCTTCCATTCTTTTTGCAATTAATAAACTAGATGCAATTAAAGACCCAGACACGGCATTTATCAATGTTAAACGCGCGTTGGAAAAATTTAGTCAACAAGCCAATATTACGATTACAGATATTATCCCGATTTCAGCCCTAAAAGGGTTGAATATTATTACCCGCAATACTGACAAAAATGGCAATATTCTTTGCGAAAAAGTTTATCATGGTCCCAGTTTATTAGAAGCCTTAACAAAACTTCCTTCTCATACCGCCTCTAGCACGCAAGCTTTTCACTTTCCTGTTCAGTTTGTTCAAAAGTTACAGGATACTTATGATGGGTCATCTACCCAACATGGGCGTCGTATCTTTTGGGGCAGAATTGCTGCAGGATCTGTTAAAACTGGCGACGAACTGGTGGTCCAACCCTCTGGTGCCAAAGCAAAAGTAAGTAAGATCTTTGCCAATGCATTACAAGAAGAATTACAAACAGCATCGACAGGAACGTCTGTTGGACTAGTTCTTGATCAAGAAATTGATATTTCCCGTGGTGATTGGCTCATTACTCCCCCAGCGAATAATCAACATAAAGAAGCCAAGGCAACCTTGGCCTGGTTGGATGATGAGCCATTGATTGTTGGGCGTGCTTATTGGTTAAAACACGGACATCGTTGGATTAAAACCAAGGTAGCTGCTGTTAATTACCACCTAAATATACATACGTTGGAAACAGAACTTGCTGAAAATATAGAAAAAAATGGAATTGGTGAAGTGTCTTTGATTTTACAGCAACCCATTCCTATATTGCCTTATAATGATGCCAAAGACGTTGGTGCTGCAATCCTTGTCGATACTGCGACTAATCGCACTGCAGGGGCTGTTTTATTTAAATAATAAAAAAATCTTCCCTTGCATATCGAGGGAAGATTGAAAAAACTAAGTTTTTCTGTTGTTCAGATTACTTATGATGCAAAAGTAAATTTATTTAGGGCAAACAATTATACAAATCATAGCGTATGCATATCTGTGCTAATTACATTGAATTGAAAGCCCTTTTATTCTTTATATTTATACCTTCATCGCCGCTTTGATATTGCCACAAACGATCACTGAATTAATTTTTACATTTGCATTATATCGCTAGCAAAAAAATGGCTGCTATGTCGATGTAAGGACATTGACAATCTCATAAATATAAATTCTAATTATAATCAATGTATTATTGATAAAATGATTATATAATGCACCCACCTTTAATCCCGTCACTATGTCCTATATAAAAAATTTTATGTAAAAAGAGCTTTGTTGTGTTTAAAAATCACAATAAAAGAGAAAATATTTTTCAATAAAAATTTTCAATATTTATCAATTAATTCGCTATATTGTCCACTTGGCTGGGCATATAAAAAGGAACCTTTCCTTTACCTTTGACTGACATCCACGCCGAAGCAGCAACATCCCCACCAGACGGTAACCACTGATCAGAATTTTGGATCCAACTGATAATATCCTCTGCAACCACTTTACGATTTTGGTCGCGCAAAAGTAAATGATACCCACCAGGGACATAATCTTTACGCACTTGTTTTGGAAATTGTTTCCAAACCCGATACATCGCAGCAGCAGGGACCAATTGATCATTATCACCATATAATACCAAAGTCGGGACTTTGATTTGCGAACTGGCTTTGACAGCTTGATCCATTAATCGAACCAACCCGTACAAAGCGCCGATTTTTGTTTTATGCAAGGATAATGGATCAAAATATAATCGCATCAGGGATTCATTATTATCACTTGCCACGATTTTAACAGGCACTTTACGCCCACTCAGTCGCCAATTTGGCGCCACTAAATTCAAAAAACGCAAAGAAATATTCCCAACAACTCCAATTTGTTTGGATCCCCATACGGCAGGGGCTAATAAAATATATCCATTCACTTTGGGAGCATCCGCGCGCGCTGCCAGACACATTAACACAGCCCCGCCCATACTTTCCCCCATTAAATAAAGAGGCGTATTGGGGAAGCGTTGTTTTAAAATGGTGATTTCTTCTATAACATCATCAACCATACGACGATGTCCAGCCCATCCCCCCCTTAATGGTGCCTCTCCGAACCCGCGTTGATCAGGAGAATAAAGACTGATCCCCTGTGCAAGGAAATAAGAGGCAGAATCTTCCCATGCATCACGACTATCGTTAAATCCGTGTAATGCCAAAATAATTGCCTTTTGAGGGTAGGCTTGCCAAACACGTACTGGAATTTTTGCCCCATCAGACAAATTTAACCACTCACTAGCAGGAACAAACTGCTTAAATTTTGCATAAGGATCTGATGCCGACTGTCTGGGAATTTCAATAGTATTTTTTGTTTCCGCATAGGCGGTGTTATGATGACTATTAAAAAAACCACATCCCATTATAAAAGATAAACATGTGCGATAGAAATGTGTTAAAAAAGACTTATTGAAGATTTTCATGGGGCACTCAATACTGATAGTAACATCTTTGTTCAGTAATGACGGTTCTTTTGACAATAAACAAGGATATTTTTATGAAAACCGATCAAAATACAACTTCACCCAATCCTTCACAACGAGGTTATATTGAAACTGTCTATACGCTTTCAAAAACCGTCTCATGCGAAGGAAACACACAAAATGCGGCCCTTGGTCATCCACGTGTTTTTTTAAAACTTAAAAACGGCCAAGCAATCTGTCCTTATTGCTCTAAAACGTTTATCTTTAAAGATACTGCTGACAATTAATTAACATTTTATAGAAATTCATGTCCTCACACGCTTCTGAAGAAAAACATCTTATCTTGGTCGATGGATCGGGATTCATCTTTCGTGCTTTTCACGGTATTCCCCTAATGACGGATCCCTCTGGCACGCCTGTTAATGCTGTCTATGGATTTACGAATATGATGATGAAGCTTATTCGTGATCGTAAAGCTAGCCACATGGCCGTCATCTTTGATGCTGGTAGAAAAACATTCAGAAATGAAATTTATCCTGCTTATAAAGCACAAAGACCACCACCACCACCAGAACTTATTCCGCAGTTCGCTTTGGTTAAAGAGGCATCACGCCTGCTGGGTCTGCCCACCATTGAGCAAGAAGGATGGGAGGCAGATGACTTAATTGCCAGTTATGCCAAAGCAATGGTTCAAGCGGGTGGACAATGTACTATTATTTCTTCAGACAAGGATTTAATGCAGCTAATTAACGATCATGTTTGTATGCAAGATCCCATCAAAGAAAGATATATTCGTGCTGATGCTGTTTTTGAAAAATTTGGTGTTAAACCAAAGGATATGGTTTCTTTACAGGCGTTAATGGGAGACGCTGTTGATAATGTTCCTGGTGTTCCTGGAATTGGTCCTAAAACCGCAGCATCCTTAATAAACGAATATGGTAGTTTGGAGGGGGTATTGGCGGCAATCCCCACCATGAAGCCCTCAAAACGTCGTGAAAATCTGGAAAATCATCAAGAAGATGCGCGAATTTCTTATAAACTGGTTCAATTAAAAGATGATCTCCCCTTACCCACCCCTATTGACGAGCTGGGATGTTGTCATGGGGAATCAGAGCCCTTAATTGAATGGTTACAACAACGTGGGTTTCGCTCTATCTTAGCACGATATACCAAGGCCCAAATCTCAACGCCGTCTCAGACACCTACCGAACATAAATCAGAGCAGCCTGCTGATCATAGTGATATTTTGGGGTCAAATTATTTAAATTACGAAACCGTCACAACGTTATCACAATTACAACACTGGATTAATCAAGCCCAAGAAACCCATTATTGTGCTATTGATACCGAAACCAACAGTCTAGATGCGGTCCAAGCAACAATCACGGGTATTTCCATGGCCACTGCCCCTGGTACAGCGTGTTATATTCCCATTGCGCATCAGCAAGACGATGGTACTTTATGCCCTAATCAACTGCCCCTTAAAGATTTGATTGAAGCATTCAATCCGCTTTTTACAGATCCATCCGTTTTAAAAATCTTCCATAATGCAAAATACGATTTTTTGGTATTGCAACATAATGGATTTGCACTGCCTACGCCTTATGACGATACGATGATGATCTCTTACGTCCAGTCCTCAGGTAAGCATCGTCATAATATGGATGAGCTTTCTCAAATCCATTTAAATCATGACACGATTTCTTATGACAGCTTAACAGGCACAGGACGCAAACGGATCTCTTTTACACAAGTTGCCATCGATAAAGCTACCGAGTATGCTGCAGAAGATGCTGATGTAACCCTGCGGTTATGGCAAATCCTGCGCCCAGAATTACGATCTTTAAAAGTCCTAAGTCTATATGAACAAATCGAACGTCCATTAATCCAAATTTTAACCCAGATGGAACAAGATGGAATTCTTATCAATCCTGAACTATTGAAATCTTTGTCAGAAGAATTTAGCCAAAAAATGATGGTTCAAGAACAAGAAATCCAAGAAATGACAGGAAAAGAATTTAATTTGGCTTCTCCTAAACAGCTTGGTGAGATCTTGTTCGATGATATGGGCCTGCCTGGTGGCAAACGTATGAAAACAGGAGCATGGGGAACCGATTCCAAAGTTTTACAAGATCTTAGCGACAAAGGTCACGTAATTGCAGATAAAATTTTGGCATGGCGGCAATTGGCCAAATTAAAATCGACTTATACCGATGCATTAATTGATCGAATCAACCCACAAACCAACCGCGTTCACACCAGCTTTAATATGGTAGGAACGGTTACAGGGCGTTTATCATCTACCGATCCAAATCTACAAAATATTCCAATCCGCAGCGAAGAAGGTGGAAAAATACGAGAGGCCTTTATTGCAGCCCCAGGTCATGTATTGGTTTCTGCAGATTATTCACAAATTGAATTACGTTTATTAGCCCATGTCGCCGATATTCCCCAACTAAAAGAGTCGTTTATTCAAGCCGAAGATATTCACGCCAGAACAGCCTCTGAAGTCTTTAACATCCCCATTGAGGGGATGGCCCCATTAGTACGTAGGCAAGCAAAAGCCATTAATTTTGGGATCATTTATGGAATTAGTGCTTTTGGCTTGGGAAAGCAACTTGGTGTTTCTGCAGCAATGGCAAAAAAATATATTGATACTTATTTCGCTCGTTATCCAGAAATTAAGGCATATATGCAAAATACACAAGAAGAGGCCAAGGAAAAGGGCTATGTCCTGACCCCATTTGGTCGCAAATGCTGGATCCCAGGGATCCAAACTGCTAAGGGCCCCTTACGTGCCTATGCTGAACGTCAAGCCATTAACGCCCCTCTACAAGGTGGGGCAGCAGATATCATTAAACATGCAATGCTGGATATGAACAAAGCCATCAAAGACCATGGATTACACGCAAAAATGTTGGTCCAAGTACATGATGAATTGTTATTCGAAGTTAAAGAAGAAGAAGCACAAGAACTGGTTTCTTTAGCAAAAACAATTATGGAAAAAGCAGTTACTTTGTCCATTCCATTAGTGGTCGAAGCTGGTATTGGTAAAAACTGGTCAGAGGCCCATTAAAATAAAAACTATAACCATAAATAAACAGATTATATTTAATGAAAAAGTTATAATATGTACGATAATATTTTTTCTTATTAACCTATCTTACACCAACGCCAAATCATGTCAAAACGTGGTTGGAACTTATCGTATTATTCCTTTTGCCCAACCGCCAGGACTAAATAATTTATCTGCAACTTTCATCAGTCAAAAACCTTTTGGCAGTCCTATACTTTAAATTATTAAAATCCAAATGATACACAGAAACTGCAGCTCATTTATGAAGATATACTGGTCCTAGCACCTGGGAAACATGTCTCTAATATATCCATTAATTCTGTTACAAAACAAAATACCACCTATATAGACATGCTTTTCAATGCTCATATATCCAATTGCTCTTTGCAACTTGAAAGAGATGTTCATATCATTCAGGTTGACCTCAACCCTCTTAGCAAAAAACATCTTAACCAAGGGATGGAAAATCTTCGTAAGCTATGGGAAAGATTTACCTATACTGATCAATCCACGCCAATGTCAGATAAACCCGTTCAACAATATAAGCTGGACATCAAATCCCTCAGCAAGATAAAATGTTTTTTAACATTTCATTTCTTTATGGTAGGAAGAACAACAGAAGCTATTTTCATTGTTCTACTAGAACAACTATCAGATACAACGCAATTGACTGCACACCGCCATTCTTTAACCGAGATTAAGTAAGCTATAATGACTGAAAAAAAGAAACTTCCCTTATGGATATTTTTTGTTATTGCCCTAATTATTGCTCTGGCTGGTGGGTATGCTGCCATTCATTATACCGTAAAATCTACCCAAGTTGCACCACAACAAAGCAACACAATTGGAGGTAGCTTTCAACTACTCAGCCCTTCTGGGAATGTCGTTAATGATGGTATTTTCAGGGGAAAATGGATGTTAATGTATTTTGGTGCATCCCGCTGTCTGCATAACGAATGCAGCAAGAACCTAATTAAAATGGGAAAAGTTATAGAATTACTGGGAAATAAAGCTTCTAAACTTTCCCCTATCTTTATTTCATTTGATATTCAATATGACACGCCCAGCCGCCTGATGCTGTATATGAAGCCTTTCAATCATAAAATCCTAGCTTTAACAGGTGGGGAATTAGCCATCAGAGATATCTCTATCTTGTATCATATTCCACTTAACAAAATAAAAGCAGGCGAAAAAACGGAATTGATAGTTCCATATAACCAGTTCATCGTTATGGATCCTCAAGGCATATATAATAGTTCGATTCCTACTGAAGATTCGGCAGAACAAATTGCCCAAAAACTTGACAAAATTATATAATAACTATTCAAGAACAGATTTAACTTATGATCTGTTCTCTAATTTTTATGTAATGTAAACGTAACAGGAATCACCGTTTTAATTATGGGTTGATCAGACGCTGCCTCGCACTTGACCGCTTTAACGGCTTGGACAGCGGCTTGATCTAAATCAGCGTATCCACTGCTTTCAACAATTGAAATCTGGTCAATTGCACCTGTTGGTAATACATGTACCCCTATTTGTGCTATTCCTTGTTCATGTCGTCTGCGCGCAGCAACGGGATATTGTTGAATTGGACTGCTACATCGTTGTTTAAAAGATAAAGGTTTTATGCTTTGTGTTGTAGCTGAGTGGTTCTTAGATGGTTCTTGACCCTTTCCTGTTGCATCTGCGTAAGAGGAATGATGCTCTGAATCCTTTTGTTGCTTTGAAGAAACAGTTGGCTTCTGAGCTTTTAAGACCACTTTATTGGAAACAACTGTTTTGGGTAATGGTATTAAAGCCAAACGATCAGTTTGTGGCAAAGACTCTGATGTGATTGGTAAGGATACAGATACTTCATTATCATCGATATCTGATAAAGCTGAAATATCATCAGGGACGGTTCGTGCTTCCTCTTCTTGATACTCTATTTGTATTTCAGAGATTGAAGGAACCGTATGTTGAGGAATAGTCATGCAGAAAACAGCAGCAATTAATCCAATAACATGCACCAACACAGCAAAAGTAAAACCACCCCCCAAATAGGAATACTGACCACCAACAGCCGTCAACATTCGTTTTGGAATATTTTGCGCAATGTTTAATTCATCCACTGAAGGTAAAACAGGATCTTGTTTCATAGTGCTTTTCTATATCGTATCGTGACATATTATGCCGATAATTGGTTTGACGTACCCGCCACATCTTAAGAACAACGCAGTAACATAAGCAAAAGATATTTGACAATTCGTCTTTTTTTTACCAAAGAAGGTAAAGCAATTGCACGAAAAGAAAAGACCATAATGCCCTTCTCCCTTAAACAGTTTTTGTTAACAGGAAACCATTTAAAAATATATTTTTTAAATAGCAGGTTAATTGTTCTTTTTTTATTTATTGTACAATTGTTGCTGGCCCCACTGACATTTACTAATTTATGGCATTGTCCAATGATGGTGGATAATAATCATCAAACGATGTCAGAACATGCAATGTCTGCTATGGATATGCATAAGATGAAAGGGGAACACCAAAAAAATATGACCCATTCTGGTCATGGAATTTTCATTTGCCCCTTATGCAACAGCTTTGCTCTACCCAGCCCTTTATTAAACCATACACCCGTACTGCCATCGCTGAGTGTAGTTACGGTTATTTATCGATACAAAGGATATTTAGCACAGGCCCCGCCTGTTTTACCCGTTAAAATCCATTATTCCCGAGCCCCTCCTCTCCTATGATTCTGATGATAGTATGCCAATAAAATGGCATGCATCTATACGCACATTTTGCATTCCTATTTTATATCAGAGTCAAGTCATGCCTTTTTTCCAACGTTCGAGCTATAGATTCTCGCTCCTACTCTCAATTTTTGTTGTACATCCTCCTGCCTTGGCACAAGGCCCATCAGACCATTCCACAACAGTTAACACACAAAACCGTACTATTATTCCTGCTATCAATATTGATGCTGATGATAGTCTCGAAGATTTTTCTGAGAACCCTCCTGGTGGGACCATATTAAAGCAAGATCAACTTAAAAATATCGTTAATAACAGTCCTGATACTGCTAATTTATTAAAAAACCAATTAGGGGTCAGTTTATATGGTGCAGGACGCATTTCATCCTTGCCTGCGTTAAATGGTATGGCAGATGATCGTGTAGCAGCCAATATTGATGGCGTGCGTATCACCGCTGATTGTCCAAATCATATGAACCCTGCACTATCTTATCTTGACCCCCATGATGTTGCCGTCGCTAAGATAGTGGCCGGTATCACGCCCGTCAGCATGGGAGGGGACAGTTTAGGGGGGACTATTGATATCGAACGACAATCCCCAGTATTTGCAAAAAAGAAAAACAAAATCCTAGTCGCAGGTCAAGTTTCAGGATTTTTTCATAGTAACGGAAAAGGATTGGGATCATCTGGAAATGTTACTGTTGCCAACGATCACCTCAGTATCCGTTATAATGGTTCATGGTCGCAATCGCGAAATTACCATGCTGGGGCTGGTGGGGGGAAAGTGCATTCCACCCAATATAAAATGTTCAGCCACGATGTCACTTTGGCTTATAAAAAGGATAACCACTTGTTATCCTTAACCATGGGGCAAACTGATACCCCTTACGAGGCATTTCCCAACCAATATATGGATATGACCAAAAATCAATCCATTTTTATTAACGGAAAATACCAAGGGGATTTTGATTGGGGAACCCTTGAAGCCCGTGGATATTGGCAACGGGTGACCCACGTTATGAATATGCTTGGCGACAAAGGTGGACATACCCAAACAACGGGTATGCCCATGAATTTAGTCAGTCGTTTGGCGGGATATTCGATTAAAGCCAATATATTTTTAAACGATACTAATACTCTACGCGTTGGCAATAGCTTTGATCATTCAGGACTAAATGATTGGTGGCCCCCCTTGCAAGGCAGTATGATGATGGGCCCATATACCTATCACAATATTAACAATGGGCACCGTAATCGTTTAGGCACCTTTGCAGAATGGGAATCCCAATGGACCCCTAAATTCACAACATTATTAGGGGTTAGAAACGATGTTGTTATGATGAATACAGGTGAAATATCAGGATATAAGGGCCTAAGCGGCATGAATGCTGCAGAAAGGTTGGCCATGAATCAGTTTAATGCTGCCAACCGTGGGAAAACCGATGTTAATTTTGATGTCACTGCTTTGGCAAAATGGCAAGCCAACCATTACATCACTTGGGAAGGAGGATATGCCCGTAAAACCCGATCACCCAATATGTATGAACGTTACAGTTGGGGAACAACCCCCATGGCCATGAAAATGTTGGGATGGTTTGGGGATGGAAACGGATATGTTGGCAATATCAACCTAAAACCAGAGGTTGGTAATACAATCAGCACAACGCTAACCGTTCATGATCCAAAGCAAGAAATATGGGAGGTTAAAATTCAACCTTTTTATACCTACATCCATCACTATATCAACGTTAACTACTTGGGCAAAATTGCTGGCCGCGGTGCACTGAAAACAGTTTCCGCACTACAATTTGCTAATCACAATGCACAGATTTATGGAGTTAATTCTTCTGGTTCGTATAAATTATGGGACAATAAAAACTATGGCAAAGGATTGATCCAAGGTAATTTGAACTGGGTCAAAGGGACTGACCTAACCAACCATAATAATTTATACCACATGATGCCTGTTAATGGGACTTTAAGCCTCAATGAAACCGTTGGACCATGGACAGGACGGGTAGAGGTCAATTTCGTTAATACAAAGAGCTTAATTGATCCTTTGCGTCGTGAGCCCAAGACCCCTGGATATATTTTGCTTAATCTAGGGGGCAGTTACAGCTGGAATATGTTCCGTGTTGATGCTGGTATTGATAATGTTATGAACAAAAAATATTATTTACCCCTTGGAGGCATGTCCTTGGGGGATTTGATTGCTACCAACACAGTAAGGGCTGTTCCTGGCATTGGACGTTCTTTCAATGTTTCCCTAACCGCCAGCTTTTAATGGCATCTGTTGTAATGCATGCCATACTGTATGCATTGCATCATCAAAGGAATGATTCATTTCAACCGTAATACAAGGTTCATCCCGACCTGGGGGTTCCAAGGTATCCAACTGACTGGTCAGCAGACTGGACGGCATGAAATGACCTGTGCGATCTTGCAAACGTTGACGTAAAATCTCTTTGGATGTTTTTAGATATATAAAATATAAGGCAGACTGAATATCATCTATTAAGATTTTTCTGTACTGTTTTTTCAAGGCAGAGCATGTCAAAATTCCACAGCCGTTATGATGTTGCTCGCAATTTTGCAGCCATGCATGGCATTTCGCTAACCACGGGTAACGATCTTCATCCGTTAAAGGAATACCCTTAGACATTTTTTTAATATTCTCTGAGGGATGTAATGCATCCCCCTCTTGGAATGGCCACCCCAATTTTTGCTTTAATGCTGTGGCCATTGTCGTTTTCCCACATCCAGAAACCCCCATAACCACCAATAAACAAGGTTGAATAGTCGCATTGTTCTTTACTGGGAAAACCATTTTAATAACCTTTATTTTCTTAAATGTTGAATACCATTTTGACCTGCAATAAGAACTTCATCCGTACAATCAATAAATAAACCGTTTTCCATAACCCCAACAATATCATTAATTGACTGACCTAATTTTACAGGATCATTGACCAGACCAAAATTACAATCCAAAATCATATTCCCACCGTCTGTAATAAAGAAATCTTCACAATCCTCTTTAAAACGAACACTAACCTTTTTGTAGCGGATACTGATTTCAGCACCGATTTTTTCCAAATGCTTGGCGGTTGCTTCCCATCCAAATGTTGATACCTCTACGGGGACTGGGGTATGATCCCCAAGGTTATCAACCATTTTGCGTTCATCAACGACGACCACAAACCGTTTAGCAGCATAACGTACAATTTTTTCACGTAATAACGCCCCGCCTAACCCCTTAATTAAATGAAAACCTTGGCGCGTAACTTCATCCGCCCCATCAATATCCAGATCTAGCTCTGGGCATTTGCCAAGCGTACTCAATTCTATTCCAAAAGATTGTGCTAGACGGGCGGTTTCTTCAGATGTTGGTACACCTATAAATCGTAATCCTTCTTCTTGCCACCGTCTTCCCAAGGCACGAACTACACAAGCCGAAGTACTACCGCTGCCCAATCCAACCTTCATTCCAGAAGTTACCAAAGATGCCCCGACCTCACCCACTTTTTCTTTGTAAACGTCGATTTGATTTTGATCTAAACTCATCAATATTTCTTTCAATCCAGCAAGATTTTAATTTTCCCATCACGGATCGTAATGAGATTTTTATCTTTATTCACCGCCCGCAGCTTTGTCTAAAACCCAATGTAATTCACCTTCTGTTTTAATCGCAGCAGAAGGATAAGGTTTATCCCCATCTCGAACTTCACGGATGATTTGTGTTTTGCTTTCTCCACTAACTACAAAAATAACAAAACGACTGGACTCTATTGCAGGATAGGTCAACGTTAATCTGGTATGTGGTGCATCAGAAGGCACACTCCATGATACCCATTTTTGTTTTTCTTGTAAGACTGGGGTTCCAGGGAACAAAGAAGCTGTATGACCATCAGCACCCAAGCCCAATAAAACAATATCAAACAAAGGCTTGCCTTTTTGTAGCTCGCTAGAACCATATTCCGCCTGTAACTCGGCCTGATAAAGTGCAGCTGCTTTTTCAGCATCTTCTAACACGGGCATTGGATGAACATTACGAAATGGAATATCTACATGGTTAAGCAATGCTTCTTTTACCATATGAAAGTTACTGGCTTCATCGGTATGGGGAACTAAGCGTTCGTCGCCAAAGAACAAATGAACACGATGCCATGGAATACGGTTGGCGTATTCTTCACTGCCCAATAATTCATATAAACGTTTTGGGGTTGATCCCCCAGACAATGCTATTCTTAAAGGGCCCTCTTTTTTCTCTTCGGCGTGATGTAAAATAGAACTGGCCAAATAATCTGCCTGGGCATTGGCATCAGATACAACCAAAACATATCCAGTTTTTGCAGTATGTCCCTTTTCACCGGTATTTTCTACTTTATCATTCATCGCTAATCCTTTTAAAATTAAGTTTATTTTTAAAAAATAATTGTTTAATTAATCATACTTTAAAATTTATTTTATCACATTAACTGTTTTAAGCTCTGGGTAAAATATATTTTTCAACAGCTTCGGCCCAGCCATTCTCTTCGTTTGTTTTGGTCTGAAAATGTGCATGTTGACAAACCCGCGATGAAGATTGTCCCATCGCAATAGATAATCCTGCAATTTCCAGCATCGGAATATCATTATCCATATCCCCAATACAGGCAACTTCGGAGATATCAATCCCATATTGTCGCCCCAACTCAATAGCAGCAAATCCCTTATTTGCTTTGGGGTGTGTAATATCCAAATAATGATCCGAAGACCTTAATGCTTTTACACGGCCCTCATATTTTTCATTAATCTTTTCTGCCATAGCATCCAACAAAACAGTATTTGTCGTGACCCCTTCGATTTTAACGATACGATTTTTATATTGATCAATACGATCTATCACATCAGGTTTTGATCCAACGACATCCATTTCATGAGCAATAAATTGATCATGTATATTAAATACAGACCAGTCAAATCCACCAAAAAGCCATGCATTCACATCATTTTGTTGTAATAGGTCACAAACCTCGCTGGCATCTTGAAAATCCATAGCCATACTGGATAAAATCGTGCCGTTGTTCCCAATAACCTCTCCACCGTTTAATGCTGCAAATGGGGTAATTATGCCAAGCTCTTTAAAGAACATCTGTATCCCTTGGGGTGGACGACTGCTAACTAGACACAAATGAATACCAGCATCTTTTAATTTTTTAACAGCAGCCAAAGTTTCCTGCGTTAATTTTTTATTATTAGGAATTAAAGTCCCATCAATATCTGAAACCAACAGCCTAATTTTCTTTGCCGCTTCTTTATTTTTCTTTGCTTCGCCTAAACAAGAATGATTCAAATCTACCTCCTGAATATAATTTACAATCCTTGACATAATCTATCACGAAATTATCCGTTCCCTCTATTCAAAAACTAAAGAGAATCTTTATTGTGTCGATAAAAATCAATAAAAAAACCTATCATTATAAAATAACGATAGGTTTTTATAGTTAAGATCGAATAACGTTTGCTTTATTAGCTTTTAAGACCAAAAACCACCGGGCTGACTTCACTGCCTTCAATAGAGGCTAATGTCTCATATTGTTTGAATTTGCGGTCGACTGCTTTCTGAGCCAAATCCATCATCGTTTCTGCTTCATTAGGCCTTACGCGTGCAAGGTTACGATAACGAATTTCATTGCCTGCATATTCTTTTAATGGAATTGTTGGTTTCTGAGAATCAAGTTGGAATGGATTTTTACCAATTTTACGCATCATCGGATCAAAGCGGAACAAAGGCCAATATCCAGAAGCGGTCGCCAAATCTTGTTGCACCAATCCATGTCGCATATCCAGACCCTGACCAATACAATGACTATAAGCAATAATCAAAGATGGCCCATCATAAGCCTCGGCCTGACGGAAAACGTCTAACGTATGTTGTGGATTTGCCCCCATAGCCACCTGTCCAACATAAACATTATCGTAAGTCATCGCCATTAATGCCAAATCTTTACGCACCGTTTCCTTACCAGAAGATGCAAATTTAGCCACAGAACCAAACGGAGATGCCTTAGAAGCCTGCCCCCCTGTATTGGAATACATCTCTGTGTCCATTACCAAGATATTGACATTTTGACCAGAAGCCAGAACATGATCCAAACCGCCATAACCAATATCATAGGCCCAACCGTCACCACCAACAATCCAAATACTGCGGCGAATGAAATAGTCCGCCACCGTTAATAAACGATTAGCGGTAATATCATTTAATTGGGACAATCTGGTTTTTAATTCACCAACACGTAACCGTTGTGCCTTGATTTCAGATTCATGGGTTTGAGACGCATCTAAAATAGCATTAACCAAATCTTCACCAATTTGGTCCTTTAATTTTAACAGATAGCCTGTTGCAATTTCCAATTGCTTATCCGCAGCAACTCGGAATCCCAAACCAAATTCTGCATTATCTTCATAAAGCGAATTTGACCATGCAGGTCCTTTACCCTCGGCATTCATAGCCCAAGGTGTTACAGGCATATTTCCACCATAAATCGAGGAACAACCCGTTGCATTTGCCACCTGCAAACGATCCCCAAACAACTGTGTCAATACTTTTAAATACGGCGTTTCACCACACCCAGCGCAAGCACCAGAGAATTCAAATAATGGTTCAAGGAATTGCACACCACGAACATTTGAAAAATTAACTTTACTGCGATCATTAACGGGCAATGTTTTAAAAAATTCCAGATTTCTTTTTTCTCGATCCAACAAAGTTTCCTTTGCCGTCATGTTAATTGCTCTGACATCGGGTTCGGTTGGACTGTGGGCAGGGCAAACGCTGACACACAATGTACAACCCGTACAATCTTCAACATAAAATTGTAATGTAAAGTTTGTATTTGGATAACCGCGCGCATTTACAGGGGCTGTTTTAAAACCATCTGGCGCACAACTTAATTCTTTTTTATCATAAGTTTTGGCACGAATAACACTATGTGGACAAACATAACTACATTGACCACATTGCACACATAAATCTTCACGCCATTCAGGAACAAAATCCGAAATATTCCGTTTTTCATACGCCGCAGTCCCAGATGGGAACGTCCCGTCCGCTGGCATCAAACTAACTGGAATTTCTTCCCCACGGCCAGAAAACATGGGAACGATAACATCATGAATAAATTTCGGTGCATCTGCAGGTACTGGATTTTCCTGTGCAAGATTGCTGGAAGCATATTCTGGAACGTTAACTTCAAATAAATGACTACAAGCCGCATCTACAGCTTTATAGTTTTTTTCAACAACTGCGTCCCCTTTTGAAGAATACGTTTTCTTAATTGATTTCTTGATATAATCAATAGCCTCGTCACGTGGCAATACACCAGAAATTGCAAAGAAACACGTTTGTAAAATCGTGTTCGTACGCATGCCTAAACCAACCTCTTGGGCGACCTTAGATGCATTTACAACATAAAATTTAAGCTTTTTATCAATAATGCGCTGTTGCGTTAATCGCGGTAAATGCTGCCAAACTTCATCGGCGCTATAATGTGAATTTAATAAAAAGGTTCCATTTTCAGCCGCATTTTCCAAAATATCTTGACGATATAGGAAATGAAACTGATGACATCCGACAAAATCTGCCTGTTGAACTAAATATGCAGCTTTAATTGGATGTTTCCCAAAACGTAAATGAGAAACTGTTTGCGCACCAGCCTTACGAGAATCATACACAAAATACCCTTGGGCATATTGTCCAACATCCTCGGAAATGATTTTCACACTATTTTTATTCGCACCAACCGTACCATCTGATCCCAAACCAAAGAACATCGCCCGCTTTGTATCGGCACCTTCAATATTAAAGGCAGGATCATAATCCAAACTAGTATGGGTTAAATCGTCTTTAATTCCCACTGTAAAACCATGACGGGGTTTATCAACCTTTAATTCATCAAAGACAGCTTTAACCATTGCAGGGGTAAAATCTTTAGAAGATAAACCATAACGCCCCCCAATAATCAATGGTAAATGTTCACGCGTACCGCGGGCAACAGCCTCGGCCAGGGTTGCCATAATATCCAAATATAATGGTTCACCCAAAGCACCAGATTCTTTGGTACGGTCCATAACGGCAATACGTTTTACCGTCTTAGGCAATGCCTCCAAAACTTGTTTTGCAGGGAAAGGACGGTATAATACGACCTTTAAAACCCCAACAGATTCCCCAGATTGACGCAAAACTTCAGCAGTCTGTTCTGCTGTTTCCGCAGCAGAACCCATTAAAACAATAACATGTTCCGCATTTGGATCGCCTTTATATTCAACCAACCCGTAATGACGTCCTGTTAGTGCCTCTAAACGTGCCATATATTTTTCAATAACTTCGGCAGCTTTATTATAATAAGGATTGACCGCCTCACGTGCTTGAAAGAAAGTATCAGGATTATGCGCCGTCCCACGGATAAAAGGATTTTCTGGGCTTAATGCACGGGCACGATGTGCTGTAACCAGATCATCATCAATCATTTTTTCGATTAAATCATTGGAAAGCAAATCCAATGTGTTTAATTCGTGCGACGTTCTAAACCCATCAAAAAAATGAATAAATGGAACCCGTGCCTCTAAAGTTGCAGCATGAATAATTAAAGAAAGATCATGAGCCTCTTGTACAGAGGCCGACCCTATAATACCAAACCCTGTCATTCTGGCTGCCATCACATCGGAATGGTCACCAAAAATAGATAAAGCAGAAGTTGCAATTGAGCGTGCAGCAACATGAAAGACGGTCGAGGTCAATTCGCCAGCGATTTTATACATATTTGGCAACATCAGCAACAAGCCTTGTGATGCGGTAAAGGTTGTTGTTAACGCCCCAGATTGTAGGGCACCATGCACCGTGCCAGCAGCCCCACCCTCACTTTGCATTTGTTGAACGAAGGGAACATTCCCCCAAATATTTTTTAACCCTTTTGCCGCCCATGCATCGATATCCTCAGCCATCGGAGAAGAAGGGGTAATTGGAAAAATAGCACAAACCTCATTCACACGATACGCGATATGCGCAACCGCAGTATTTGCATCCATAATTGTTTTAGACATATATTTTACCCTTATCTCTTAGACGTTCTCTGCCACCATATCGATGGCCTGACATGGACATGTTTCAAAACATACAGAGCATCCCGTGCAACGATCCATATCAACTTCATATCCCTTGCCTGGGCCTAATTTCGTTAGTGCCTGTTCTGGACAAGCCGCTAAACAGTTGTCACATTCGTAACAGTTGCCACAAGACAAACAGCGTTGTGCCTCGTAAACGGCTTCATCTTCACTAAAACCAATGAGTGTTTCTTTAAAACCGATACGTTCTTCGACAGATAATTCTTTTTGAATGGTTTGAGGTGTATCTGCAAGTAGTGGCAGATGTAAATCTTTATAATACGTAATTGGATTTTTTGGGGGAATTTGATAAGCATTCCCACTTAACCATCCGTTTATAAAACGGGCTGCCTTCTTACCAAGCCCGACCGCAGTGGTCACACTACGCGGACCACGAATTGCATCCCCACCCGCAAAAATACCAGGAGCCCCTGTCATCATGTCAGGTCCGATATCAATGGTACCGTCTGTATTTAAAACAATCCCTTCAACGACTTCCAAAAAGCTACTTTGTGGGCGTTGCCCCAATGCCATAATAACCGTATCCATAGGCATATCTTCAAATTGTTCTGTAGGTTCTGGGCGACCAGATGATCCCACAACCATTTTCCTTAGAACAACTTTATCTTTTTCGATCGAAGCAATCGTACTCATGCATTTAAATTGAGTACCTTCCATTTCAGCATCCACGATTTCAAAATCGTGTGCTTCCATATGTGGACGATCCCAAAAGAAAATAATCGTTACCCGTTTTGCACCCATACGAAATGCAGAGCGCGCTGCATCCATCGCTGTATTACCAGCACCATAAACCAACACATGTTCACCAACTTTGGGTTGTTTACCAGCACTGACATCATGCAAAAACTCGACAGCAGATAAAACATGAGAGCCTTCTTGCGTTGGAATATCTAGCAAAGATGGTTTACCCGCACCAATCCCCAAGAAAACAGCATCAAAGTTACCATCTTGTTTTTCCTTCATCAAATCGTCGACGCGATGATTACAGACGATTTTAACCCCCATTTCCTGGATACGATCGATATCTTGTTTCAATATATCCCTTGGCAAACGATAGGCAGGAATACCATATTGCATCATCCCACCAGGAACAGAAAAGGCCTCTCTAATTTCAACTTCGTGACCCATACGGCGTAGATGATACGCAGCAGATAAACCACCAGGGCCCGCCCCAATAATTAAAATACGTTTACTATTCTTATTTTCTGCAATGGGAACTTTCCATCCTTGGGCGTTTGCCATATCTCCCAAAAATCGTTCTACAGCATGGATTGTAATTGAACCATCCAAGTCCCCACGATTACATGAATCTTCACAAGGATGATAGCATGCACGCCCATGCACCGCGGGCATTGGGTTATTCATCAAAATATGTTCCCATGCTGCTTGAAATTTACCTGCCTGGGCCAAGGCTAACCATCCTTGAATATCTTCACCAGCAGGACACGCATGATTACAGGGGGGTAAATGATGATTATAAACAGGTAAGTTTTGTCGAACTGGTCCAGCAAATCCCTTCTTTGTCAATTCGATAACTGGACTCATGTCATGTTGTTTTATAGCCACTCTATACCCTCCTAACATGATGCTGTATTTTCTTTATTCATCAGAATACATACATCTGTTGATTATTTTATTTCTTGAAACCAAAATGATACAACGCTTGTAATTTAAAATTACAAACAAAGATACCTCTAATACCGCAAACGTAATAAAAAATTTTTGTGTTTTTTCCGTAATAATTTCTATTCTTTTTTTGGCCTAAACACATTATTTGTTTTTCTTTTTCGAGATATTATTATCCAACCCATGTCTGTCTACTAAAATACTATTTTTACTCATAAAACACGAATGATCACTTCAAAATTAATTGAGCGAACTGCCATTTTATAGAATGAAATAATATTCATTTAAAAGTCTTATTTTAGTAATAAACATACAAATTTTTCATAAAAAAAGCTTTAACCAAAAAGATTAAAGCTTTTTCTTTAAATTCTGTAATTCTGACGCAGAATTTTATTTCTTTTCTACGTGACCACCGAATCCAAAACGCATGGCTGATAACATTTTTTCAGCATAAGTATTACCAGAGCGTGAACGGAAGCGCGTAAATAGTGCTGCAGTAATAACAGGTGCTGGAACAGCTTCCTCAATTGCAGCTTCAATCGTCCAACGACCTTCACCCGTATCAGCAACATCCCCTTGGAATTTAGACAGATCACCATCTGCAGCCAATGCGTCTGCGCAAAGATCTAATAACCATGAAGGAATAACGCTGCCACGACGCCATACTTCAGCGATGTCAGCCATATTTAGATTGAAACGTTGATCTTCTGGTAAACGGTCTGATCCTTTCATGCGCATAATGTCAAACCCTTCTGCATAGGCTTGCATCATACCGTATTCAATACCGTTATGAACCATTTTTACAAAGTGACCAGATCCTGCTGGACCACAATGTAGATATCCTTTTTCTGCGCGCGGATTTAAATTCGCACCACGTCCTTTTGTACGAGGAATATCACCAATTCCAGGTGCTAAGGATTCCAAAATTGGATCAATATGATCAACGGCTTCTTGATTTCCGCCATACATCATACAATAACCACGTTCAAGACCCCAAACCCCACCAGAGGTTCCAACATCTACGTAGTGAATCCCTTTAGCATGTAATACTTTTGCACGACGAACGTCGTCTTTATAACATGTATTACCACCATCAATAACAATATCACCCTTGCTTAACATATTACCAAGGGTTTCAATAGCTTTTTCAGTTACATCACCAGAAGGTAACATCACCCAAATAATTTTAGGAGAAGGAAGTGCTGCAACCAAAGCTTCTAAATTATCTGCGATCGAACTTTTAGGTGCTTCAGCATGTACTTTTTCACTGACAGCACGGGTACGATTCAACAATACAACTTCATGGCCATGACGAGCCAAACGAACAGCCATATTGCCACCCATTCTGCCCAAACCATACATACCTAATTTCATAATATTGATATCTCCAAAATAAATGAATAAAATAATTATGCCTTATCTTTCAACAAGGTAAGGCATAAAATTTTCAAACTACAAAGCGCTTAACACAGCTTTACTAAGGGATTCTAATCCTGATTTCATATTCCCTTTAACGTGAATGCGGATTACTCTTCTATCACGTTCTGATAAAACATCAAAATCACCCCGAGCTTGAGCCTCTTTTACAATGCCAAATGTATATTTTTCTTCAGGCACTGGCAAGTCATTGGCATCATCAACCGTAATTTGCAAGAAAACGCCCGTTTTAGGCCCACCTTTATAAGCTTGCCCAGTAGAGTGTAAGAACCGAGGACCAAATTCAGCAGCGGTTGCCACTTTTTTCTTATCGCGAATGGCCAATCTTAATTTTTGAATCCAATCGCGTGTTTCCAAGTCCCGCTCAATGTAAGCCAAAACACCGACATAGTCACCTGGTTGAACTTGTGAAAACACGACCTTTAACGCATCGACCAAAGAAGATGCCTCTTTCAAAGGTGCAACTTCGACTTTACCAGCATAAACCTCGAAAATACCATCGGTCACCACTGGGGTGATGGTTGGTAATGATCCGTGTTCATTATAGGCAGTGGTGATTTTTTTAGTTTCAATCTTACTGGCTTCAACGTCAGGTTGATCGAATGGATTAATACCAATAAATGAACCTGCAACCGCTGTCGCAAACTCGGTTTGAAAGAACACTTGTACAATTTGATGCTTGTCATTCAAACTTAGCGTAACGACAGGCTGACCCGCTGATTTTAATGCTTCGATGGCTTTATCTTGTTGCGCATCAACATGACCATTTAATTTCAAATAAATAAATAAACGATCATTTCCATAATATTCAGGGGCATTTAAAGTTTCTTCATCAATTGGCACGATCCCTTTACCAATTTTCCCTGTAGATTCAGCCAAAAGCTGTTCCAACCACGAGCCAAGTGACCCAATGGCAGGCGATGCAATAATAGTGAATTTATCACGCTTAAAGTTTGCAACCGCTGTTCCCCAAATGGCACCTAACTGCAGGCCAAGATTTTGAGATAAAGGTGCATCGGCAGAGCAAGCATGTTCCATTTTTTGTGCAGAATGCAACAAAGTTTTTAAAGAAAGCCCTGCTGCTGCTGCTGGAACAATACCAAAATTGGAAAGAACAGAATAACGCCCACCGATATCTTTTTTCCCATAAAAGATTTTCCAAAACCCATCACGTTTTGCGACATCTTCCATATGGGATCCTGGATCGGTGACTGCAATGAAATGTTGTCCAACCTTGTCCCCAACAACTTTTTTAGCTTCGTTAAAGAAATAAGCTTTTAGAATATTGGGTTCTAAAGTCCCACCCGATTTAGAGGAAACAATGAACAAGGTTTTACCCAAATTCACCTTTTGTTGAAAAGTATAAATCTGTTGTGGATCAGTACTGTCTAGAACATGCAAGGTTGGAAAACCTGCTTGATGACCAAAAACTTCACCTAAAACTTCTGGGCCAAGGCTTGATCCACCCATGCCTAGTAATAAAATATCAGTAAAGCCTTTTGCCTTTACTTCATTTTGAAACGTTTCCAGCGCTGCAAGATCTGCAATTTGATGATCTACGATATCCAACCAACCAAGCCATTGACCTTCATCTTTACCAGTCCAAACTGAAGCATCTTTTGCCCAAAGTTTTTTGACTTTTCCCTCTTTATCCCAAGCATTTAAACCGTCTTTTACAGCTCTTTCATGGTCTGCGGGCAAGGCAGACTGCATATGAATTAAGTGTTCATCCTGCATTACATTATTTCCCACTTTGCAAAGTTGATAATTTTTCTTTAACAGAACCTAATAATTGATCAAACGCAGTCGCAAATTGAGCAACACCGTCACTTAGTAATTTATCTGTAACGCCGGCAAGGTTTAAATTTAAACGTTGTGCTTCTGCTAATACCTTTTTAGCACCTTCAACGTCTTGATCCAGTGTCCGTGATACTGTTCCATGATCACGAAATGCGTCCATTGTTGCGGGCGGAATAGTATTTACCGTATCTGGGCCAATTAATCCGTCAACATAAATTGTATCTGGGAAAGTTTTATCTTTGCATCCCGTGCTGGCCCATAATAGACGTTGAGGTTTTGCACCAGCAGCAGCCAGTTTTTTCCAACGTTCACTTTGCATCACTTCTAAATAGTGTTGATAAGCCAATTTGGCATTTGCCAATGCAACTTTACCACGCACTGCTTTTAAGGCTGCACTTTCTTTATCGTTTGCTGCAACACGAGTATCAATCTCTTTATCAATTGCTGTATCGATACGACTAACAAAAAAGGATGCCACACTGGCAATGTGACCAATTTCATGACCTTTGGCCAAATGCTTTTCTAAGCCAGAAATATAGGCTTCTAAAACACTTTTATAAGCATCTAGAGCAAATAACAAAGTGACGTTTACGTTAATACCTTCAGAAATTGCGGTTTCGATCGCAGGAACACAAGGTTTGGTTGCTGGGATCTTGATCATCAGGTTCTTTTCGTTAACCTGTTTCCACAAACGACGGGCTTCTTCAATCGTTTTTTGACCGTCCATCGCAATATAAGGGGAAACTTCAAGGCTGACATATCCATCGACGCCTTTGGTTCTTTCCCATACGGGGAACATGACTTTGCATGCTGCACGGATATCATCAATTGCAGCGGTTTCGTATAATGTTGCAACATCGGTAACACCAGATGCAATTAACTTCTTAAATTGAGGATCATATTCTGTTCCATGACCCATTGCTTTTTCAAAAATAGCAGGGTTCGAGGTAACACCTTTTAAATTATCTTCATCAACCAGTTTTTTTAGACTGCCATTTTCAGTATAAGAACGTTGAATGAAGTCTAACCAAGGGGATTGACCATATTTTTCTAGTTGGACAAGAGGATTTTCAGCCATTTGACTATGTTCCTTCTAAAATTAATTAAGATACAAAACTAATTTTGTACTATTTAAATATATATTTCAAAGATTAAAGCCCTCTTTAAACAATATCTAAAGAAGGCTTTGATTTATCCGATTTATTTTTTCAGCTGTTCTTTAGCAGCTGCCAAAACATGTTCTAATGTAAATCCAAAATGTTCACGTAACCTATCATAAGGGGCAGAAGCACCAAAACTGCGCATTGCAATGATGGTTCCATTAGGGCCTGCATAACGATCCCAACCAATAGGAGACGCTTGTTCTATTGCAATACGTTTTGTAACTTGTGGGGGCAATACTTGATCGCGATATGATTGTGGTTGCTCTTCAAAAATTTCCCATGAAGGCATAGAAACGACACGAACCTTTTGTCCTTCTTTAATCAGGACTTCATAGGCTTCCATGGCCAAGCCAACTTCGCTGCCCGTTGCGATTAAAATTAATTCGGGTAATTCACCACAACATGCTACGACGTACGCACCTTTTTTCAAGCCTTCTGCTGATGCATATTTAGAACGATCAATTGTGGGCAAATTCTGACGACTTAATGCCAATAATACTGGATGCTCATTTTGTTGCATTGCCAATTTCCACGCTTCAACCACTTCATTAGCATCCGCAGGACGGATCATCCGAATACCAGGGGTTGCACGGAAATGAACTAACTGTTCAATAGGTTGATGGGTTGGCCCATCTTCACCAACGCCAATACTATCATGGGTAAAGATATAAACAATTGGCAGCCCCATTAACGAAGACAAACGAATTGGATTTTTCATATAATCTGAGAAGATAAAGAATCCAGCCGCAAAAGCACGAAGGCCACTGACAGCGATACCATTAACAATGGCACCCATCGCATGTTCGCGAACACCGAAATGAATATTCCGCCCTGCATATGATCCTTTGTATTCAGGGTTTTGGAATACATCAGCGCCAGGGAATTCCAGCCAACTTTTATTTGATGGTGCAAGATCAGCAGATCCGCCAATCATCCAAGGAACATTTTTTGCAATCGCATTCAATACCTTCCCAGAACTTGCACGAGAGGCAATCCCCTTTGGATCTGCTGGGAATACTGGGATATCTTTATCCCATCCCTTTGGCAAGCGATTATGAATAATATCCTCAACCTCTTGACCTAATTCAGGGTATTTTTCCTTGTAAGCTGCGAATAGAGCATTCCATTTCTGGCTGGCTGCCGCACCCCGTTTGCCAATTCCTGCTGCAAAATGTTCCATAACCCCATCTGCAACATAAAAATCTTTATCTTCAGGCATTCCATAAGCTTTTTTGGTAGCCTTAACTTCATCTACACCCAAAGGTTCACCATGCACACCATGTGTACCAGCTTTGTTTGGAGAACCATATCCAATAATGCTATCCAAAATAATTAAGCTTGGTGCATCTTTTTCTTTACGTGCAGCTTCTAATTTCGCTTGGAAATCTGCAATATCGTTCGCATCTTTAACTTGGTGGATTTTCCAACCCAACGCTTTAAATCGATCTGCAACATTCTCAGTAAAGGCAATATCAATAGAACCCTCGATAGAAATACGGTTACGGTCATAAACCCAAATCAAATTGCCCAGTTTTAAATGACCCGCCAAAGATCCTGCTTCGTAAGAGATCCCTTCCATCAGATCCCCGTCCCCACAAAATGTATAGACATAATAATCAAACAGTGGAAATTCAGGTTTATTATACCGTGCAGCAAGCCAGCTTTGAGCAATCGCCATCCCAACAGAGGTTGCGATCCCTTGTCCTAGTGGACCTGTGGTTGTTTCAACACCTGTTGTATGATGATATTCAGGGTGACCCGGAGTTTTTGAATTAAATTGTCTGAATTGTTTCAAATCTTCTAATGTTAATGAAGGCTTGTTTTCAACCTTACCGTCATGACCAACATTTTTAATACCAGCCAAGTGAATCATAGAATACAATAATGCAGATGCATGACCACCCGATAGTACAAAACGATCACGAGCTGGCCATAGCGGTTGTGCAGGGTCATAATTTAACACATTATTCCACAACGCATACGCTGCTGGGGCTAGATCCATTGGGGTTCCAGGATGGCCGGAATTTGCGGCCTGAACCTGATCAATCGCTAGACCACGAATTGTATTAATACAACGTTCATCAATATTCATTCAAATCTCCAAAAAAAGTCATTTATCCTAATAAAAATAGGATATTGGTATATGATTGTAATACCCATAAAAAAAAAGAAAACAAAAATCATTAATAACTGATAAAATACGAAACACTTTATATATAAGACGTGTTGATTATAACTTCACTCCTTATAAAGACTCTTTTGATATAAGCGTCAAAATTGTTAATATTTCGAACTGAGAATAACAATAAACAAAATACATAAAGAATTAGATACTCTTTCAAAACGCTTAATGATATAGGCCTAGTAATCCGTCAGCATCAGACACCACACCATTTATACTGTGCAATCAATCTTCTTTTTCTTTATTTTTTACACAAATATGTTCACCCATATCGAAAAGTAAATATACATAACTTACTTTTAATATATACCTATTTTCTTTACAAATTGCTATAATAAATCACATCTTCACTTAAAAGCTGTACCATTAATGAATTAATACGAAGAGTATCATATATTAAAAAAAAATCAAATTGACTTCCTGATCCGCTGTTAAGAAATATTATGCAATAAATAATAAAAATTAATCAAAATAAATCTAAAAGAGCTTAAAACATGATAAAGGCAAAAGGTCTTTATAAAATTCTACAAGATCACTTTTCTTTCTTCCATGATCCCGATACAATGCAGCTACTTTTCAGCTTCATTGTTCGAGGTAACGACCATGTCTCTTCCCCCTAACGATAAAACGACTTCACCCACCCCTCAACAAACTTTTACTCCCGAGCAAATCGAAGCTTTTTATTTTAGTGCTGCACGCACTGGAGAAACCGAATTACTGCAAGAATTTATTAAAGCAGGTATGGATATTAACCATCAAAATCATGATGGTCATACTGCCCTTGTTATCGCCAGCTATAACAACCATATATCCACCACCCAATACTTGTTGGCCGCAGGGGCAGATCCAAATATTAAGGATAAAACTGGAGCAACAGCCCTTACAGGGGTTGCATTTAAAGGCTATACACAAATTGCAAAAATGCTAATTCAAGCAGGAGCCGAGGTCGATTCACAAAATACCTTAGGCCGTACCCCCCTAATGTTTGCCATATTGTTTGGTCGCACTGAAATTATTAGTTTGTTATTAGCAGCAGGTGCAAACCCAGAACATAAAGATGGTGAGGGTGTCACCCCCATTCAACTTGCGCAACATCATGGCAATATTCACCTAATTACATCATTTAAACGCGATTAAAAATTTTATTAAAAATTAGGAATTAAATTAATGCACAATCAGTATTGGAGCCCATTTGTAAACAATATTGTACCCTATGTCCCTGGGGAGCAACCCAAAGCAACCAATCTTATCAAGTTAAATACAAATGAAAATGCCTATGGGGTATCCCCAAAAGTTTTACAAGCCTTAAAAGAAACTGTTCAAGATACCTTAAAATTATATCCAGACCCCACTGCCCAAGGTTTATGTGACGCACTGGCAGATCTTCACGAAATCGACTCTGATCATATTTTTGTTGGCAACGGCTCAGATGAAGTTTTAGGATTGGCATTTTTTGCCCTATTAAAACATGAGAAACCTATTTTATTTCCCGACATTACATACAGTTTTTACTCCGTCTACTGTAATTTATTTAATATTTCTTATAAATGCATTCCCTTAACCAATGATTTTCATATAAATCTTCAAGCATATGAACAAGAAGATGCCGCTGGAATTGTAATAGCCAATCCAAATGCCCCAACGGGTCTTTTACTGGACAATCAAAATATTGAACACTATTTAAACCAACACCCCAAACAAGTGGTTATTATTGATGAGGCCTATATTGATTTTGGTGGAAAAACGGTTATTCCTTTGACAAAGCAATATCCAAATCTACTGGTTATTCGTACATTTTCAAAATTTTACGCTTTGGCTGGATTGCGCGTTGGTTACGCTGTAGGCAACCCCCATCTTATCGAAGGGATCAGACGCGTCAAAGACAGTTTTAATTCTTATCCTTTGGATCGCCTTGCTCAAGCTGGTGCCATTGCTGCTGTGCAGGACATCAAGTGGTCCCTTAATAGTGCAGATAGAATTATTAAAAACCGCAATTATTTAACTCATGAATTGGCACAATTAGGATTTACTGTTTTAAATTCAAAAGCTAATTTTGTTTTTGCTTCCCACCCACACATTAATAGCGAAAAAATCGCAACCTATCTAAGACAAAACAATATTTTAATTCGACATTTTAGTACACCAAGAATAAAAGACTGGCTACGAATTACTATTGGTACGGAAGATGAATGCAAAATATTAATTGATAAGTTACAAAGAATGTAACCATCTTTATTGTTAATATATAGGATGGATATTATATTATAAATGTCACTATAGTGTATTTTCAAAAATAAAGAATAAATAATATTTGACAGAATATAAGGGGCCTTTATACCTTTTGAAAGGTCTCACGATACTATTTTATAACTATTATAAATAACATTTTATAATGTTGGGGTGTTCCCTTATGTCTGTTCAATTACACCATCCTTTAAACAAACCTTTTATTTACTTTAAAAAAATCTTTAATATAGGTATTCCTATTTCCTTCGCACTCATTGGAATATATCATACAAGCTATGCTCGTACCTCTGCCATAATCAGCCAAGACGCCTCCCCTTCTTCGAATTCCAGTGGGGCAAATCCCACTAAAAAATCTGCTCCACCTGCCAAAATCCTTGATAAAGACACAGGATTACATCCTGAAGACAATGATATGTTATTACGCGATATGTGGGGGGTCAGACCATGGTTGGCGCAATATGGTATTACCTTTACTGCTGTTGATATCAATGAAGTTTGGGGGAATCCCTCAGGTGGCATTAAGCAAGGGGCTGGGTACGAAGGAATGACAACCTTAACCTTAAACTGGAATCCAGAAAAATTGTTAGGTATTAAGCATGGTGTTTTCAATATCAGTGCCTTACAAATTCGAGGCCGCCAATTTACCGGTGAAAATTTGGGAGACTTAAATAATATTAGTGGCATTGAAGCCAACCGTTCAACACGCCTTTGGGAATTATGGTATCAACAAGGTTTTTGGAACGATAAATTCAGTATTCGCATTGGTAAGCTTAGTCTAGATCAAGAATTTAATATTAGTGACTATGCCACACTGTTCTTAAATTCTTCTTTTGGATGGTCAATGATTAACTCTGTTGATACCTATAGTGGTGGTATTGATTACCCACTTGCCGCACCTGGCATTCGATTTGCCTTTCAACCCAATGACAATTGGACGAACCTATTCGCAGTTGCCAATGACAATCCAAATGATAGCTCGTTTTGTAATCCCTCTGGCCCATTTACTTGCGATCCTCAAGAAAAACACCTATCTGGAACGCATTTTAATTTTACAACAGGTGTCTTTGTTATTAATGAATTACAATATCACTTAAATCCAGCCACAGATGATAATAAAAATAATGGCTACCCAGGGACTTATAAACTTGGTGCTTATTTTGACAGTGCTGGTTTTCCTGATCAACGGTTTAACGCCAAAAAACAGCTGCTGGGAGATGCCAATACTCCTCAAACGATGTTTATGCACAGACATAGCTGGTCGGTTTATGGTATTGCAGACCAAATGATTTGGCGTTCACGTCATAATCCAATTAAATCCGTCGGTGTATTTGGTCGTATCCAGACTTCCCCTGGGGATAGAAATCCCATCAATTTAGGAGGTGACGCAGGTATGGTTTATAAAGGATTATTTAACAAAGAACATGATTCTATAGGGTTTGGTTGGGGATTTGGCAGTTTTGGTAATCGAGCGAGGCAATATGATCGCGATTATAAATATTTCACCAATCCAAATTGGCGCACCAGAAAAACGGAACACCACATAGAATTAACCCTGCAAGTCGAAGCAACCCCTTGGTTGGAATTAAAACCAGACTTTCAGTATATATTTAATCCTGGCGGTGGTCTAATTCTTAACGAGGGATCTCATAAACGTATTCAAAACGAAGCTATTTTGGGATTAAGAACAACGGTCAACTTTTAATATTATAAGATTATCTATATTTAGAAAACTATATATAGATAATCTTATAAGTAGCATCAATATCGGTTATATTTAGATTTATCATATTTATTTTCAAATCAATAATATAATCTGTTCAATTATATTAAGTATAAATAATGCTTGTGACCATTACTATAATATTACTTTATCAAGCCGTAATATAAATAAAAAAAGGCTGTGTTCTGATTAAACACAGCCCTGTAATCATTTACATAAGTAATAAGTATAACTTTAAGAATTCAATTTTTTCAAAAGACTGTCTGCAAACTGGGTTACCAACAAACAACATGACGTTGCCCCTGCATCCAATACGCCCTTTGAACGCTCACCCAAACGACTGGCACGGCCAATCTTAGCAACTAAATCTTTTGTAGAATCACGCCCTTTTGCAGCCGCATCTTTCATAATTGTCAAAGATTCTTTAAAGCTTTTACCCTCTTTTACAGCCTGATCAAAGCTTTCCGCAGCAGGGAATAAAGTATCCACTAGACATTTATCCCCCTTCTTAGCAGGGCTAATATCTTGCAGTTCACTAAGACCATTCGCAAACATCGCATTAACGTCTTCTTTACTAAGCTGGATTTTACCCTTAACACTATCTGCCCAACCTGTAAAAATACAACCATATAAAGGCCCCATGGATCCGCCAATGCCTTCCATCAAAGAATCACTTAACTCTTCTAAAGCCTCAGATAAGGAAAGTGTTTTTCCTTCAATCCGCTGCTTACAAATATTGAATCCTTTCGCCATGTTTATACCATGATCACCGTCCCCGATGGCGCCATCGATTTCACTTAAATAATCACGATTACTGACAATGACTTGGATTAAATCATTAACAATATCAACACCATTTTCGATATGAACAACTTCGGACATAATAATTAACCTTGCACAAAACCTAAAGATTGAACGGGAACATCAACCAGCTTTTTCAATTCATCATCTAATTTCATCATGGTAAGCGTTACCCCCATCATTTCAAGCGAGGTAAAATAATTTCCCACGTAACTACGATGAACCTTAACCCCTTTTTCTTTTAACAAACGATCAACTTCAGCATAATATATGTATAATTCCATTGTAGGGGTTGCCCCTAAACCTGAAACCAACACCACAACTTCAGTCCCAGGTTCGAATATGCCTTCATTCATAATGGGCTCTAACATTGTAGCAGCCATTTCTTTTGCAGACTGTAAAGGCAGGACATTAATACCTGGTTCACCGTGGTGACCAATCCCTACCTCCATCATCCCATTATCGATGTTGAAATTTGGATGCCCTACCGCAGGAATGATACAAGAACTTAATCCAACACCAATAGAACGACAATTATCAATGGCTTTTTGTGCAGCAGCAATCACACCATCAAGGTCATACCCTTGGGCAGCAGCAGCACCGCCAACTTTCCACATTAAAATTTCACCAGCAACCCCACGACGTTTATCTTTTTCCGTTACGGGGGCAGAGGCAACATCATCATTAGCAACAACGGTTTTAACTGTAATTCCAGCGGAGGCTGCTTTTTTCACAGCCATTTTAACATTCATGTTATCGCCAGCATAATTCCCATAAAGGCAGGCAACACCTGCACCACCATCAGCAGCTTTAATAGCATCCAAAAATGCGCCCGCTGTTGGGGAGGAAAAAATCTCCCCAATAGCCACCGCATCAACCATATTCTTACCTACATAACCAAGGAATGCAGGCTCATGACCAGAACCACCACCAGTTACAATTCCAACTTTGCCTTTTTGAGGAATAGAAGGATATTTTAATACCCTTTCATGATTTGTTTTGGCAAACAAATCAGGGTGGGCTGCTACATACCCTTCGATCGCATCTTCAACAACGAGATTGGGATCGTTAATAATTCTGTTCAATTTCATAATTTATATACCTTAGTTTAAATACAATAACGATTTAGCTTATTGGACTGTAAAGCCACCATCGATCACTAAATTCGCCCCATTAATAATGGATGCTTCGGGACTTGCCAAATAAACTGCAGCTGCAGCAATTTGTTCTGGTTCAGCAAAGCGACGTGATGGAATTTTTGCCTTAAATTCTTCGCCAATCTTACCAGCCCAAGCCCGTTTTCCAAGCTCTGTCAGCACAACCGTTGGGGAGATTGCATTAACGTTAATATTTGAAGGTCCCCATTCCAAAGCCAAAACTTGGGTTAATCCGATTACCCCTGCTTTACTAGCACAATAGGCAATGTGATTAGGTAACGCAACAACACCAGCTTGGGATGCAAGGTTAATAATTGAACCGTGGCCTTGCTTTAACATAATATTTCCAACGGCCTGACAAACCAAAAAAGTGCCTTTTAAATTAATAGAAAGGGTTGCATCCCACATATCTTCGCTAAGATTTTCTGCTGTATCTAATAAAGCTACGCCAGCACAATTTACTGCAATATCAATACAACCATAGTGATCAACAACAGCTTTAATAGCATTATTTACTTGGTCTTTACTGGTCACATCGACTTGAAGCCCGATGGCTTTGTCACCGCCAAGGGTCTTAGCAATATCAACAATGGTATCAGCACGATCCAACAATGCAACTTTCGCCCCTTTTTCAAGATAGGTTCTAGCTATTTCATTACCGATACCAGCACCACCACCTGTAATAACGGCTACTTTACCTTCTAAATTAAACATTTGTTTTTGTGACATTGCTATGTCTCCTAACTTCTTTTACGATAATGATTTATAGAGCTTCTTTAACAGCCATTTCGACTTCATGTTCGATACTGTCATTTTGCTGTTGTTTAACATTCACAAAGATCATTAAGAATGCAGCGATTAAATATAGTCCTGTATAAATATAAATTACACCAGCGCTGCCAACTGACGAAATGAATAAAGTCACAATGAAATAACCAAAAAAGTAACTCATCCCAGCACCAAAGTTAAGAATAGACATCGCTGCCCCTTTGTCTTTGGGGGCCAACATTGGCATAATAGCAGACAATGGGACAAATGCTGCAAGAAAACAGCCATAGACACTGGCAATTAATGTAAGTGTTAAAACAGAAGCTTGCATTTCGATTGCATAGTAAAACAAAAATGTTGTAATCGCACAGCCAACACAACCAAACCACATCACAACGTTACGCCAGCCTAATTTATCACCAATAACACCCCAAATTAGATTAAACGCAACGTTGACCATCCATAACCAAAAAACAACAGAAAGCCAAACGCTGCTGTCATAGTGTTTTGCAATTAAAAGGGCTGGGATAAATACAGGGAATCCATACGCGGCACTGGTATTAATCATACGAACAATACCACCCATGGTTACTTTTGGTTTTTTGACTAAGATTGTTAGGCCATTTAACAAATAAGAGAAAGATGCTTTTTCTGATTTTGTGCTACTATTTGCACCATCCTTACTTAAAGCAAGGGCGATCACAGCACCCAAAGTTACAAAAATCAAAGCAGTCCACAAGACATGAATATGCTCAATATGATAGTAATTTAACATAATATCAGAATATTTAGTTCCAATAACTGCAACCCCACCAGAATACATAAACCAAAAAATCCCAACTGCTGACCCTAATTTTTCAGCAGGTGCTTCATAGGCAACCCAAACCAAAAAACCATAAGCAAATAAAGGATAAGCCAATCCCCGAATTGCATATGTCGGAATAATCCAATACAAATTATGACTGGGCATTCCAAAGACTAAAAAGAAGAATGAACCAATATAAAATAAAATCAACCCGATAAACATAACGCGTCTTACACCGTAAATTTCGGCCAAGACACCAGAAAACCAGGATGAAATCGCAACCATTAATCCATACACAGTATAGATTAATCCTGTTTGTTGCTCAGTCATACCATTATGCTGTAAATATTCTGGCAACCAGTTTAACTCTAAACCTTCACCAGCCATAAAAATCATCACACCAAAGTAACCCAACATTAATTTTGGTGAAACGAAGATTTTATTAATTATATTGGACATATAATCTTCCCTTATCGAAAAAAGCCCAACCCGTGGGTTGGGCTTTTTATCCAAAAAAATTTATTATTTCATATTCGGATCTAATACGACTTTCAAAGAACCGACACCTTTTTTCATAACTTCAAAGGCTTCCATATATTTCTCTAATGGGAAAACGTGTGTTACAACGCCCTCTGTTGGGAAATCACCATTTTGAATGCCTTTGATCGTCATTGGATAGCAATATGGTCCAAGATGGGATCCCAATACATCCAATTCTTTACGATCGCTGATAATGCTCCAATCTACGGCAACAGGATCTTTGAACACAGAGAACTCGACAAAACGACCCAATTTACGGATCATTGCCAACCCTTGTTCAACTGACTTTCCTGCACCCGTAGCTTCGATATAAATATCGCAACCATAACCTTCGGTCATATCTTTAATTTTTTGAACCACATCCTCTTTAGCTGGGTTCATGACAAGATCTGCACCAAATTGCTTAGCTAGTGCCAAACGTTCTTCACTAAGATCTAAAACAATTAATTTATCTGGGCCTGACTTTTTAATTGCGCCAATCATTCCCAAACCAAGTGTTCCAGCACCAGACAAAACAACAACATCGCCTAATTTCACATTAGCACGTTGTACGGCATGCAAAGAACAAGCATAAGGCTCAATCAAAATTGCCTTTTTCATTGGAATATCGTCAGGGACATGAAAATTGATGGCTTCTTTAGGCAATTTAATATATTCGGCCATACCGCCATTTACATTATTTTGGAATCCATACAGATCATGCTTTTCACACATCCAGTATTCGCCACGGTTACAAAAACGACAATCCCAGCAAGGAACGATTTGTTCGGAAATAACACGATCGTTTAATTTAAAATCTTTCACGCCTTCGCCATGGGCGACAACATGACCAATAAACTCGTGACCTGGGATCATTGGGGCTTTGATATAAGCGGGTTGTTTGTCATCCCCCCAAAAGCTTGGGGCACCTTCAAAAGATTTTACGTCACCAGCGCAGATACCACATGCTTCGACTTTTAATAAAATTTCGTGTGGACCAACTTCGGGAACTGGCACCTCTTCAAAACGATAATCATGAGGAGCATAAGCAACAATTGCTCGCATTGTTTTAGGAATGTTGTCTAATCTAGCTGCAGGGGCAGCTTTTTCTTTTGTGTCCATGATGTAATACCTTCATTATGCAGTCCTGAGACTTTGCTCCACATCATCGGATATCTTAATCGTGAACACAAATAAAATACTTGTGATTTGACCCATAAAAACGATAACTTGTTGGTATAAAAAGATAAAAATGTTATACTTTCAAAATTCATAAAAAATACAACAATTTTTTTTGGTGTATTTTTATCGAATTTATCTTATAAAAACTTAATAAGCTCTTAATTTTGATCTAAGGAAAATACGATGCTACCTATTGCAATCGGTTGTGACGATGCTGCTGTTGAATTAAAAAATACATTAATCAAATGGCTAGAAGCAAACAACTACAAGGTCGTTGATTACACTACAGATTCCCAACGTGACTCCAATTTGTATCCTGATATTGCTTGGTCCGTATGTCAAGCAATCAAAGCAGGGAAGCACGAACGTGGGATTTTGGTATGTGGAACAGGAATCGGTATGGCTATTACAGCCAATAAAGTCCCTGGTATTCGCGCAGCACAATGCCATGACACATTTTCTGCTGAACGTGCCAGAAAAAGCAATAACGCACAAATTATAACCATGGGCGCCAGAGTTATTGGACCTGAATTAGCAAAAAACATCCTGAGATCCTGGATGGAATCTGAATTTGAAGGTGGTGGTTCTGCACCCAAAGTGGAACGTATCTCTTATTATGAACAAAAGGGACGTTCATAATCTTATACGTTTAAAATAATTTTAAAAAGCTGTCTTAAAACCTAAGAGCAGCTTTTTATTTAGCGTCCACTCTCGAATAAAAAGACAGCTGACATTTCATATCGTCACTCCACCCAGCGATACGATGATATTGCCTTGGTGAAATAAAGTCGGGCTGATGGTCAACTGAATAACGACATTTTTGAATGACCTGTTTACCATCGTCTGATAAGAATTCCATTTCTATTGACCCTGATATAATGTGCAATTTTGCCCATACACCAGACTTTGTATTATGACATACTTTAAAAGCCTCAGGTAATGTTGAAGGTGTCCATATCTGAAGGGTTTTATAGCATATCAAATCTTGAGATTGTTCTGTCAATTTAATACCTTTGTTTAGCTGCTATTATTAAAATCCTCTGTGCCAAATCATATCAAGATATTTAAACATAACAAAACATTATATCTTTAGGACTGTATAAGTTAAAGTATCATCACGTGTTAAAAAAAGTTATAAATCCCCTTCTAAAAATTGAGCTCGACCTAACCCAAAAGACCAATCTTCATCACTATTTACAACAATACTGACCATAACATCAGAAGATTCAATATGACATTTTTCCTTTAATAATTCACACACAAGCCTATAAAATTCCTGCTTTTGATTGGCAGATCGGGGGCGGGAAACCATTTGGATCATGACGAACTTATTGGTTCTGGGGATATCTAATCCTGTATCTTCTGCAACTAAAAACCCTGGCTTATGCTCTGTTAATATTTGATAGCGATCACGCTGTGGCACTGCGAACGCCTGAACCATCGCCTGATGGATTGTTTCTTTTAACTGCTCAATTTCTTGCGCTGTCCGTCCTTCAATAACATCTATTCGAATAAGAGGCATTACATTCACCTTAAAATTTAGTTTGCTGCAAAGCAGATATCCATCACTATACATCATCTTAAAGATAATAATAGAATTTAATTTCTAAATTTAGGTTAAATTTCCGTGAATATAGAAAATTATTTTTAAATTACCTATATTTTTTTCATTCTTTTCTGACTGATCGCAACTGCCAACATACTTGCCAACGAGAAGGTAGCTGTCAAGGATCGAAATCCTGCATAATTTGCCTCTGTCACCTCTAGCCACGTTGTTGATTTATGAACCAATGGTGAAAAAGAAGAATCTGTAATCGCTGCAATAGGAATACCCAAATCTGCCGCATGAAAAACTAGTTCTAAAGTTCGTGAAGCATAAGGTGTGTAACTCATGGCTAAAACAACGTCATTTTTACTTAATAAATCAATTTGGTTGCGTGCAAAACTGCCCGCATCGTTGGCGTATTCACATCTAATCCCCGCCCTGCGGAAAATATATGTCATATAAACCACAACTGAATACAGCCGTTCTGCACCAATAAAACAAATTGTCTCAGCATCTGCCAGTAAATTAACAATTTCATCCAGACGTTGATAATCCATATTATGTTCTAGAATATCAATAGAATGATGGGCAGATTCTATAAATCCCCGCAATAGCGCTTTAGGATTCGTTAAATCATTACATGATGAGGTATGTTGATCAATATTTTGAATTCGTTCGGAGTAATCTGGCCAAAAGCGGCTGGCATGGTCTCTGAAGATGGCTTGCAATTCTGAAAAACCGCTATAACCAATATTTTTAGCAAATCTGACCAAAGCCGAAGGTTGAACCCCAGCCTCTTTGGCAATTTCTGTAATCTTTCCAAATGCAATCGTATAAGATGGGGTAGAAATTAAAAATTCTGCAATTTGAATCAGTCGTTTTGGAAAACTATCTTTGCGCTCTAAAATCAATTGATGCAAATCATGAAAATTATCTGGAAGTAACGTAGAAACATTCTGAGCAGATTTTTTCACAACAACTTTTTTCATCAACATCTCATTTCAAATAATATTTAGGGTATAGATGATTTTAATATACAAAATTCAACTTACCGTAAATTATATTGCTTCACATAAATCTTTTTTATATTAAGCACTAGAGATTGTTAAACTTGTTAAAAAAATCCACCTATTTAAAGGTGGATTTTTTATTTTATTTATAGAAACTTGGGCAATTGGGTAAAGAAATAGGCTCTACTTTTCCTGTTTCTTGGGATTTTACGCAGGCCTCTGCAGCGACAGTTGCAACATATCCGTTCCATGAACTGGGTCCTGTTAGCTTGCCAGCCAAGCAGCTATCTATAAAATCTTGTACCTCAATATCATAAGCATCAATAAACCGTTCTTTCCAATCCGTTAAGATGCTTTTAGATAATTTTGCATCCGAACGCATTGTCACGGATGCGGGTTCAGGTAAGCTGACAATCCCCTTTTCACCGACAACCGCACACTGAATATCGTAACCATATTGACAATTTACGAAAACCTCGACATCAATCCGAATTCCAGATTTGGTCTCAAGTAATATAATTTGAGGATCTCGTAGTTTTGCATGCGTGTGGCGTGTGGAGCGCGGAAAAATGACTTGTGCAGATACATAATCATCTTCAAGCAACCATCTTAAAACATCCAGTTCATGGATCAATGTATCGACAATCGCCATATTGGTTACATAATTTTCCCCAACACTTTGATTGCGATGAGCAGCATGCACCATTAAAGGCATCCCTATATCCCCATTCGCAATGGCATTTCGAAGTTCACGATATCCCTTGTCATAGGGACGCATAAATCCAACCTGCACCAAGCGTTTTCCACAAGCTTGTTCAGCCTCTATGATTTCCTGACAATCTTTAATGGTTGTCGCCAAAGGTTTTTCGCAAAAAACATATTTACCTGCTTTAATCGCAGACAATACATATTCTGCATGGGTTTGTCCCCAAGAGGTTACCATAACAACATCAACATCCTCAGCCTTGATTAAATCATGACCTGAATCATATACTTTTGCATTTATATTATATGAGGATACGGCTTTTCTGGCGTTGTCGGAATTAACATCACCGACAGCAACAATTTGTGCACCAGATAGCGTTTGTGTACATCTTCGAATATGGTCAGAGCCAATTGCCCCCGTACCAATAACACCAATTCGAAGAACGTTTTTTTTAGTCATATTGTATACTCTCACTATTTTGCTCAACAGTAATAATTCTAGGAGTTGTTTTCTACAACGACTGATGAAGCATTATATTTTTTATTTTTACGCTCTAACCAAATATTTTGGATTTCTTCCAAACTGCGACCTTTGGTTTCTGGGACAAAGAAAATTACAAAAAATGTACCTAAAACACCCATAATACCGTAAATAATAAAAGGGAAACCATGGTTAAAAACAGCATTTAAAGAAGCATTTCCATCCATTACTTTAAAGGACCAAGAAACAAACAAATTAACCGTCCATTCGAAGAAAACAGCCAAACTCATTGCACGACCCTTAATCGCTGTTGGGAAAAGTTCAGCCAACAATACCCAAGCCATCGGTCCCCAAGATATTGAAAAGCTAGCGCAATAAAAGAGAATCATGAACACAGCAATCATGCTGTTTAGTTTAAATATGAAGGTTGCAGCCAATCCTAACATCGCAATGGCTTGTAAGATACTGCCCACGATTAACAATGGTTTTCTGCCTACTTTGTCCACCATTTTCATCGCAATTAAGCAAAAAATAACCGTGATAATCCCAACGAAAATAGTTTGGAACAATGCGCCTCGTTCGCCAAAGCCCATATTTTTAAACATTTCAGGAGCGTAATACATAACAGCATTAATCCCAACCAACTGTTGGAATGCTGCGACCATAATCCCAACAATCACAGCTGCGGCACCGAATTGAAACAATGATCCCAATTCCGTATTTTTATTTAAACTTTCTTTAATTTCAGCTGCGGTCTGACGGGCTTCATTAGGATGGAAAATATTATGTAAAACAGATAAAGCATCTTCATCACGTTGCTTTAACATCAACCAACGAGGTGTTTCAACTGCAGGAATTAATAAAAACAAAAAAATAAAAGCAGGGATAATTTCTGAGACTAACATGATTCTCCATCCTGTTGTCATCAACCAATCATGATCACCCAATCCTGCAATAAACCAGTTGACAAAATATACCCCTGCCTGACCACTAACGATGGCAATCTGGTAATAAATAATCAAACTGCCCCGAATGGTTGCTGGCGCAATTTCCGAAATATACATAGGGGCCAATGTGGACGCAATTCCAACCCCAATACCACAAATAATACGGTAAAATATAAAAGAACAGACGATTGCCACAGGATCATGCAAAGGATAAATCACACCATATTCAGGCCATGCTGATCCCAGCGCTGAAATTACAAAAAGAATGGCAGAAAGAAATAATCCCCTTTTTCGACCAATAAAATCGGCAACAAAACCACTCATTATACTGCCGATCATACAACCGACCAGCGCACTTGCAATGACAAACCCAGAAATAAAATCTTCCCAATTACTGGTCAGATTTAGTGGTTTTACCAATTGATGATCAATAGAGGCCACAGCCCCAGAAATAACAGAGGTATCATATCCAAATAATAACCCCCCTAATGCCGCAACCAGAGTCGTTTTTGTAATAAAACTTCTTTTTGAATCAGACATGGATAACTACTCTTTCATCTAAAACATCCGTCAAAAATTCCCCACTTCGTCAGGATAATTTTCTATTTTGATAAAAATGACCATCTAAATGGTCTTAATCAAAAGCAAAGGGACTTGCCCCCTCTTTTCACCGTTCCCTTAAAAGATATAAAATCCAATATAAGTTTTTGGAAAAATTTTTCTAATCTTAACAAAAACCAAAAAACGAATATAGAATCTATATATTCTATTGAATTATATATAAAATTATAAATTTCTTAATAAACTTATTGTGTATGAAACGATTATATTACTTATTATTTGAAAAATTTTTTCTAAAATTTATATAAAAACGAGCAATTTACGCCTTAAAATGATCATCATTGGAAATCGAATAACGTTTTAGTGAAGATCTATCCCTCAAGAATCGAACTTTAAAAACAAAGAATTAACACATCAAATTCTTCACAAACCTGTGAATTTAAATATTATCACGTAATCTTCATTGTCAAAGATAGCTTCTATGTTGTACTTTTGAAAATATTTTTCTATTTATTTTCAAAATAGAATTTTTTTATTATCTGGTTGGAGATTGCTGCATGCACAGTGACAAAATTGATGTCATTACCATAGGTCGATCCTCTATTGATTTATACGCACAACAAATTGGTTGCCGTCTAGAGGATACTTCATCATTCAACAAAGCTGTGGGCGGGTGTCCAGCAAATATTGCTATTGGAACTGCACGACTTGGTTTGAAATCTGCGATCATCACACGGGTTGGGAATGATCATTTTGGTAATTTTATTATCGAACAAATGCAACGGGAAAACGTCAATACCACTGGCATTTATCAAGACCCCGACCGTTTAACCGCATTGGCAATTTTAGGGATCAGAGACAGTGAGCAATTCCCCTTATTATTTTATCGAACAGATTGTGCAGATTCCGCATTATGTGAAGCCGATATCCACGCCAATTTTATTAAACAAGCCAAAGCCATTGTGGTAACAGGCACGCATTTTGCCCAACCTCATAATGAACAGGCCCAACGCCTAGCAATGAAAATCATGCATGAAAATAATGGCAAGGTCATCATTGATATTGACTATCGACCCAATCTGTGGGGGGTTGCAGCCATCGGTGATGGCGAGGCAAGATATGTCAAGGCAAAGCAAGTCACCGAAAAACTGTTAACCATTTTGCCAGAATGTGACTTAATTATTGGTACTGAAGAAGAGTTACATATCGCCAGCGGATACGAAGATACCCTACAAGCTATAAAACATATCCGCACAATAGCCCCAACCGCCACCATCGTTTGTAAACGGGGCCCTAAAGGATGTGTTGTTTTTGACAGCGATATTCCAGACCATTTGGACAAAGGAATCCAAGGAAAAGGATTTTCAGTCACCGTATGTAACACACTGGGGGCTGGTGATGCATTCATGTCTGGATTTTTACGAGGCTGGTTGCGCCATGAACCCATTGATGTCTGTTGCACCTACGCCAATGCTTGCGGGGCTTTCGCAGTATCGCGCCTGCTTTGTTCACCCGAATATCCGACCTTTACAGAGCTCAGCCATTTTCTAAAAGAAAATAATCAACACCACGATATTCAACAAGATCAAACCTTAACGCATTTACATCAGGCCACAACACGCAGACCACAGACATTTCCAATCATGGCCTTGGCGTGTGATCATCGCCTGCAATTAGAAGAAATGACAGATCAATATGGTATTTCACGCAATAAAATCAGTGAATTTAAATTATTGACTGTTAAAGCAGCAGCACAAATTGCCAAAAAACGGGCTGGGTTTGGGATCTTTATGGATGGACGGTATGGGCAAGAAGCATTGTTTTTGGCCTCTCATGAAAATCTTTGGATTTCCAGACCCATCGAATACCCTGCCTCTCGCCCCCTTGATTTTGATGGAAAAGGCAGCCTTGGCGCACAAATACTGTCATGGCCAGCACAACATGTCGTAAAATGCCTGTGTTTTTACCACCCAGAAGATTCTGCAGAATTAAAAGAAAGACAAATTCGCGAATTGCAACGCGCGTATGATGCGTGTCAACGCTTACAACGGGAATTCCTATTAGAAATAATTGCTGGCAAAAATGGTCCACTTACCTCCAATACCATTGCAACTGCATTACAAGAACTCTATGACGCGGGGCTAAAACCCGCTTGGTGGAAGCTGGAACCACAAAATGATCAAAATGCTTGGGCTGCCATCAATGCAGTCATTGAACAAAATGATCCTTTATGTCGTGGAGTTGTCGTCCTAGGGCTAGATGCCCCCATCGACACGATTACCACCGCTTTTCAAGCCGCAGCTAAGACCCCCTATGTCAAAGGATTTGCCGTTGGCAGAACAATTTTTGGAGAGCCAGCCCGTCAATGGTTGACAAATCAAATCAATGACGAACAAGCTATTCAAAAAATGGCTGATATCTTTCAAAAACTGGTGGATGCTTGGCACCACGCTTCACAATCAACCGCAATCTAATTCACCATGAAAGCAAAAGACATGAAAATACAACGCCTTACAATGTCTCAAGCCCTTGTTAAAGCGATGATGGCACAAAAAATAAAGCTCGATGATGGCAGCATTCAACCCTTCTTTGCAGGAATGTGGGCTATATTTGGTCATGGAAACGTTGCGGGATTGGGCGAGGCACTACAAGAGGTCAAACATGAATTCCCAACCTTCAGGGGGCAAAATGAACAAAGTATGGCCCATACTGCCATTGCCTATGCCAAAGGAAAGCGCAGAAAACAGGTAATGGCCTGTACAACCTCAATTGGTCCTGGATCATTAAACTTGGTAACCGCGGCTGGGGTTGCCCATGCTAATCGTTTACCTATTTTACTGCTGCCCAGTGATGTCTTTGCCACGCGCATGCCTGATCCTGTTTTACAGCAACTGGAGGATTTTGGGGACGGCACAGTATCCGTTAATGATTGCTTTAAAACGGTTTCCCGTTACTTTGACCGTATCACCAGACCCGAGCAAATTGTCCCTGCTTTTCAACGTGCAATGACCGTACTGACTGATCCTGCAGAATGCGGACCAGTGACCTTGTCCCTGTGCCAAGATGTACAAACCATGGCATGGGATTTTCCAGAAAGTTTCTTTGAAGAACGCATTCATTATATCCGTAGAATTCATCCCGATCCGTTCGAGCTTGCAACCATCAAAGAGATTTTACTGCAAGCCAAAAAACCATTGGCAATTATAGGAGGCGGCGTTGCATATTCAGGGGCAGAAAAACTGTTGGAAGCTTTTTGTAACAAGCATGGCATTCCTGCTGGTGAAACCAATGCTGGTAAATCCGCGATTCCTGATCAATCTCCTCTTAACATGGGAGGTATAGGAGTTTCTGGAACCGCTGTTGCCAATGCACTGGCCAACGAGACTGATGTGATTTTAGCCATCGGCACAAGATTACAAGATTTTACCACAGGATCATGGGCTGTATTTAATAATCCCAACCTTAAAATCATCAGTATTAACGTGCAACCTTTTGATGCCACCAAGCATCTATCCTATCCCATGATTGCAGATGCAAAGGTTGGTATTGAATTGCTGTGTCAAGCCATTGGTGAATATAAGGCCGACCCAACATGGACCAATAAAGCAACCAGTTTAAAAGCAAAATGGTATGAAACTGCTGATCGTTATATGGCATTGCCTGATTCAAATGCTACGAAATTACCAAGTGATGCCCAAGTTATTGGTGCGGTAATGCGGTCAACCCCTGATAATACAATTGTTGTTTGTGCAGCTGGTGGCCTGCCTGGTGAATTACAAAAATTATGGCGAGCCAAAGAAAGTGGCGGATACCATATGGAGTATGGTTTTTCCTGTATGGGATACGAAGTCGCTGGGGGTATTGGGGCTAAAATGGCTGAACCTGACCGTAATGTCGTGGTAATGGTTGGTGATGGTTCTTATATGATGTTAAATTCTGAAATTATCAGCTCGATCATGCTTGGGGTTAAGATTACCATCGTCTTGCTAGATAATCGTGGATATGGATGTATTAACCGCTTGCAACAGGTGTGCGGGGGAAAACCTTTTAACAATATGTTAATTGATACCCACCATAAAATCCTGCCTGATATTGACTTTGCCCAACATGCCCAAAGCATGGGTGCCATCAGCCTTAAAGTAGCGTCAATATCCCAATTACAAGACGCATTAAAGCAGTCAGAAAAAAATGATCGTACAACCGTCATTGTTATTGATACCGAAGCGGAAAGTATTACCGAAGAATGTGGTTATTGGTGGGATGTAGCCGTGCCAGAAGTTTCAAAGCAAAAAACCGTTAACGAGGCCTATGAAGGCTATCTAAATTATAAAAAAATCCAAAGACATTGGAATTAAATAGGAGAGACGTAATGGCTATTCGTATCGGTGCCCACGCTATTTGTTGGTCAAATGATGACATGCCTGAATTAGGTGGGGATATTCCACTGGACACATGCCTATCTGAAGCCAGTCAGATCGGCTTGGAAGGTATGGAAATGGGAAACAAATTTCCTAAAGAGGCCAATGCACTGAAAACAACACTGGGAAAATATAATTTGGATTTAACCAGTTGGTGGTTTTCTGGTGCGCTACTCTTACGCTCTGCTAAAGAAGAATTCGCAGCAATGCGGTCTCAATTGGATTTATTAAAAGCAATGAATTGCGATTGTGTTGTTTACGCAGAAACCGCTAACACAATCCAAGGCAGGCTGGATATTGGTTTGGCCCACCGCCCCATCATGCCACTAAGTGAATGGTCTGAATATTTCAGAAAACTAAACGAACTTGGCAAACTGACCCAAGATTACGGTATTAAACTGGCTTTTCATCACCATATGGGCACGATTATTCAATCCCATACAGATATTGATCGTTTGATGACTGCAACCCAAGACAACATCTATTTGTTGTTGGACACAGGTCATGCGGTGTGGGGTGGGGCAGATCCCATTAAATTAGCCAATGATTATGCATCCCGTGTTGCTCATATTCATACCAAAGATGTCCGTGAAAACGTATTAGCCCAAGCCAACAAAGAGAATTGGCCATTTCTTAAGGGGGTTTTACAAGGGGTCTTTACCGTTCCTGGCGATGGCAGCGTTGACTATGTCAAATTTTTCAAACCTTTTCAGAACTATTCGGGATGGATCGTTATTGAAGCCGAACAAGATCCTCAAAAAGCCAATCCATTACAATACGTCACCAAAGGATATAATCATCTGATTGCATCCCTAAATAGTGCTGGTTTAAAACGATAAGGAGGCCAAAATGAGCAAATTATTAGTACGCCCTCAACATCCAGACAAAGAAGGAGTTGTTACCCGTATTACCCCCGAAAGTGCAGGGTGGAAATATATTGGGTTTGAAGTAACCCATTTATCCCCAAACCAAATCTTAAGTCGTCAGGGCAATGACAATGAAATCTGTCTGGTTATTTTGACAGGTAAGGCAGAGATTTTCACAGACGACCAAAATTTCGGTGTTCTTGGGGAACGTATGTCTGTTTTTGATGGAAAACCCTCTGCAGTCTATCTGCCACCACGCATGAAATGGACAGTCAAAGCCACGACCAACCTTGAACTTGCTATTTGTCAGGCCCCTGCGAAAAAAGGGAGCGCCCCTTATGCTATCAAAGCACAAGATATCACAACCTTAAAACGTGGCAGTGGTACTAATGTGCGCTATGTTAATAATATGCTTACTGACACCGACCCTTCAGAAACCTTACTGGTTGTTGAAGTCTTTACCCCTGGGGGAAATTGGTCTAGCTATCCCCCTCATAAACATGACACCCCGATTGAAGGCAAAGAAACCTATTTGGAGGAAACCTATTACCATCGCGTTAAACGCAAAGGGGGATATGTTTTCCAACGTGTTTATACGGATGATCGCTCTTTGGATGAAACAATGTCTGTCTATGATGGGGAAACCGTGATGGTACCCAAAGGTTACCACCCTGTGGGGGCACCTCATGGCTGCGATTCCTATTACCTCAACGTCATGGCAGGGCCAACAAAGCAGTGGAAATTCAGCCAAAGCCCAGACTTCCTTGATCTGGCATTTCAATAATCAATAACAAAGATATCTATTATGAATAATAATAATAATAAAACTCTGGGTGTAGGCGTTATCGGCAGTGGTTTTATGGGCAAAGCCCACGCCTGGGCCTTTGGCAATGTGGCCCGTTTTTTTCCAAATCTACCAATTCCTATTTTAAGAATACTGGCCGATGTTCCAGCAGAACGTGCAGCAGAAGCAGCACGTCATTTAGGATTTCAAGAATCAACAGACGATTGGAAGGCATTAATTCACCACCCCGATGTTGATATTGTCTCTATCACTACCCCAAATCGTTTGCATGCCCCCATGGCTTTTGAAGCTATTCAAGCCAAAAAGGTTGTCTATTGCGAAAAACCCTTGGCAACTACCCTTGATGACGCAATTAAGATGACCAACGCCGCCGAAAAAGCGGGTGTCATTACAATGGTGGGATTTAACTACCTGCGTAATCCTATGATGATCACCGCCAAAGAAATTATTCAAAGTGGGGAAATTGGAGAAATCACGGGATATCGTGGGATTCATTCCGAAGGGTTTATGGCAGATGCTGCACCCTATAACTGGCGTTGTGAAAAAGATCAATATGGTGGTGCATTAGGAGATATTGGTTCCCACGCATTGGCAACAGCACGGTTTTTATTGGGGGAATTTGATAGCGTTTGTGGAAAACTGGACACGATCCATACCACCAGACCGACATTGGATGGACAGACAAAATCTGTTTCCATTGATGATCAAGTCAATGCTCTGGTCAGATTTACCAACCACAATTTCACAGGGATTATTACTTCGTCTTGGTTGGCAACAGGGTGGGAAATGCATCACGGTTTTGAAATCTGTGGCACGAAAGGATCGATAATTTTTGATCAGGCCCGTTTTAATGAATTACATCTTTACAAAGCCAACCAAAAAACAGGGCGTAAAGGCTTCACCACCATTGCAGCAGGGCCAGAACATGGTGATTATGGTGCTTTTTGCCCAGCAGGCGGACATCAAATTGGTTTTAATGATTTAAAGACACTTGAAGTCAAAAAACTATTGGAATCTATACAAAATAACCAACAAACTGATGCCAGTTTCAAAGATGCTTTAACCATTGTTCGGGTATCTGAAGCCATCGCAGTATCGTCACATGAAAATCGTTGGGTTAACCTGAACGAAATTCGTAGTTAAAACTATATTCAAACCATCCAAACGGCTATCTGGATGGTTTGAAAAAGTTAATCTACAGGAATGGCCACAATAAGCCAGGCGCAATATACTCAGAAATATAATCCCTTACAGAACTAGGAACGGCGTGTAAAACTCGTAAAAATTGTTCTCCACTTGGAACCTCTTCAGCTGTAGATACCCATTTTATAATATCATCGACAGTTGTCGCGTTATTAATAATAAATGGTAACGGCTTTTCTTGAAATTGATCACCACTATACCAGAAATCAACATTAACAGTTTCATAGTCTTTTGCTTCTAATCGATCTGCTGAAATCAATCCACGTCGGCCATCTGTTGGTAAGAAACATGTATAAAAATGTAAATTACCAGATAAACTTAGTAACGCTTTTTTACCTTCTTTAACTTCAGCAAGTCTAAAAATTAATCTTTCATACACAAAAGGAGAGCTTTGCAACCTTAAAAATTTAGAAGCATTATCTTTTGCATGCATAACAATCAAATCGGGGGTAGAAGGATACATTAACCCCATCATTGGTATCCACCCTTGCGCGTTGGCATGCTCCTCTGTCGCGTGGATAACATGACCTGTTGGATCACAGTATAAAAAGGTCTCAAAGTAAGTTCTGACCCTTACAACAGAAGGTATTTCCATTTCATTGGATGAATTTACAGTGCTATATTCTCTTGGTGTATTTTTATCAACATAAGTTAGATTCCTAATCTTTAAAATAGCACTTTTAAGCATTTCACGATGGATAGGCTCCATCACTTCATAAACCTTGGGAATAAATCTTAGAGGTTCTTCATCTTTCATAGAAGAATGGTCGAAACGTTTCCAATATGTGTGGTTATCTGGACGCTTTTTTACACGTTGAATAAAATGATCCATGCTCCGACAAATATAATGCATTACAAAGGCATCTGACCAATCGATTTCCTGGTCTGGTCCACCCCATTTTACTTTTCCGCCATGCGGCCTAACGTAGCGATCGATACTAATATCGTCAAACCAATGTGGACTGTGATAGGTAGTGCCCATTTTGTCTGGTCGTACAAAACTTTTAATTAAATGATTGTCACCCAATTCTGGTGTAGAATGTTGTAGATAAGCTTCAACAGCTGTTTTACGAGGTCTTAAAATTTGATTTGAATGCCCGTAAATACGCCACGAAAAAGCGACTGCATCCGCATGATCAAAGCGATAAAAAAATTCTGGAAGGCTGTCAAAATGCTTAATATATACATATTCATCACCATCCAGAAATCCCAACCAATCATACTTCCCACGGCACTCTGCCAAAGCTTGTAAAAAACTATCTCTTTGGCGCCAATAAAAACTAGGTTGGTTGACAGGATCCGTCCTGTACAAACGAATATCATAACATTTTGCAGCAGCTTGCAAAATATCCCATGTACCATCTGTTGAGTGATCATCAAAAATAAATAATGTTTTTACCCCAAGGGCAAAGTACCAAGAAATCCATCCCTTAATATCTGAAAATTCGTTTTTAACAAATAAAGCAACAGCAACCGTTGGTAATTGTCTCTGCATCATTACATCCACTTTGCATAATAAAATTTTTGAAATTTTCAAAAATATATATAATAATCGTGTGTTTCTAACATAATAATCAATAATAAAAAAGCTATTTTCAATATTTACAATTAATTAATAATTTCAATAATTAATTAAAAGAATCTGCATATTCAGTATCAGTCACTTTTTTTTTATTTTTCGAAAAATAAGAAAAATGTTACCAACCACAACATATCTACACTATCGTTCTTAGGAGGTTTTATGACTAAAGCTCTTGTCCTTGAAAGCAAAGGTAAACTGAACATTCGTGACATTAATGTCCCAAATGAAATGGGACCTAATGATGTACGAATCAAAATTAATACCGTTGGTATTTGCGGCAGTGATGTTCATTACTATACCCATGGAAAAATTGGTCCGTTTATCGTAAATGAACCTATGGTTTTAGGTCATGAAGCTTCTGGAACCATCACAGAAGTAGGTAAAAACGTAAAAAACCTTAAGGTTGGTGATCGCGTTTGTATGGAACCGGGTATTCCCAACCCTCAGTCCAAAGCAACAAAACTAGGTATTTATAATGTTGATCCTGATGTTGTGTTTTGGGCAACTCCTCCTGTTCATGGGTGTTTGACAGAAAGCGTTGTCCATCCTGCTGCTTTTACTTTCAAATTACCAGACAATGTTTCTTTTGAAGAAGGCGCTTTTGTCGAACCTTTTGCAACAGGTGTGCATGCTTGTATAAAAGGCAACATCAAACCTGGCGATGTTTGTTTGGTTACCGGTTGTGGTCCCATTGGTATCCTGACCGCACTAGCAGCATTGGCCTCTGGTGCTAGCAAAGTCTTCGTTTCAGATGTAGCTGCACCAAAGTTAGAAATCGCTGGACAATATGAGGGCATCGTTCCTGTTAATATTACCAAAGAGTCTTTGGAAGATAAAATCAAAGCAGAATGCGGTAAAGATTGGGGTGTAGATGTTGCTTTTGAAGCTTCAGGACATCCTTCTGCTTATGATACTATTTTAGCCTGTACCAGACCTGGTGGCACAATTGTGTTTATTGGTATGCCAGTTGATAAAGTTCCTTTTGATCTTGTTACTGCACAAAGTAAAGAAATTCGTATGGAAACTATTTTCCGTTACGCACATGTTTACGAACGGGCAGTCAATTTGATTGCTTCTGGAAAAGTCAATTTAAAACCACTTATGTCTGGAATCTATCCTCTTTCCAAAGCGATTGAAGCCTATGATCGTGCAGCATCTGTACAACCAACAGACGTAAAACTACTGATCAAAGTTTCTGAATAGTCTTTAAATCTTTTTAATAAGAATACAGCCCGTAATATTGGTGATATACGGGCTGTTTTTTTTTCAACATTTATGATGGACATCATATATGAGTAACAGTTCAACCAAATCTCGTATGGTCATCGGTATGCCTGTCTCCTTATTTTGGGGATATATTGCCGTTGCCCTTTTTATGGCTGGAGACGGCTTTGAGCAAAGCTTCCTTGCTCATTATATTCACCATGATCTTGGCATTCCAGAAGACAAAGGCAGCTTAATCTTTTCTATTTATGGATTAAGTGCCGCCATTTCCAGCTGGCTATCAGGAGTATTTGCTGAAACTTTTGGTGCAAAGAGAATTATGGTCATTGGGGTCGTCATGTGGATTATTCTTCATGCGGCCTTTATGCAATTTGGTATTATGCCACAAAGTTATTATGCTATTTTTATTTTTTATGGATTACGTGGCTTTGCCTATCCTTTATTCTTTTATGGTTTCTTTTACTGGGTCGTTAGAGAAACACCTGATAATCAGCTGGCCTCTGCGGTAGGTTGGATTTGGTCTATGTTTACCATTGGCTATGGTATTATTGGTTACTTCTTACCTTATTATTTGGTTGAAAAATTCGGTGCAGAATTTACCCTGTGGCAAGCATTAATTTGGGCCATAGCAGGTGCTGCGATTACGATTTTCCTACTAAAGACACCCAAACAGCAGAAATCTGAACTTCAGGAAAATCATTCTTTTAGCCACAGAATGAAAAATATTTGTAACGATTTAACCTTGGTATTTCGTAGCAGAGATTTGGCTATTGCCCTGATCATTAGAGCCATTTGTAATTTCTCTTTATTTGGTGTGCTAACCATCGTATTGCCTAACTTTATGACGGCCAGTAATGGTGGGCAATTTACGTTACATCAATGGCAATTAATCAGTATTTTTATCTATCCTATTCAACCCTTTACCAATGTTTTATGGGGTATTATTGGCGATCGTATCGGTTGGTTAAAACAAATGCGTTGGGTAGGCTTTGTTGGATGTGGTACAGCAACCATTTTGTTATATTATATCCCTGTTCTCTTCCCTGGAAATGTTTATGCCAGTATTGGGGCAATGCTCTTTTTTGCTTTAACAATTACTTCTTTCGTACCAATGGGGGCAATATTCCCGATGTTGGCACCTGATCACAAGGGGGCTGCGGTTTCCATTCAAAATCTGGGCGGGGGACTGAGCCAGTTTCTTGGAAATGCCTTGGTTTCTGTTATTTATTTCATTGGTTTTGGAAATTACGGGGTCTTTATCATCTATGGAATTTTATACTATATCGCTGCGGTTTTAACTTATTTCATTCGGTTAAAACAACCTGGCGTAGATTATAAAGTCTAGCACTATTGATTATTCACGACTAACCAACATAAAATAGTCGTGAATAATACCACAAATATTATTCCTGATTATTGCTTTAAATATACCACTTTAATAATAATAAATTATTATTATGTTTGATTATGTGTCGAAATAACGATAACCAGTATATTTTATACTACATGCTTTGGACAGGAATGCACCATGAATCATACAAAAATAGTTACCTGTATTGATCAATCAGATATCTCTGCTCATGTCACAGATTACGCAGCGTGGATAGCAACAAATCTACATAAACCCTTAGAATTGTTCCATATCGTTGACCAGCATCCTTCACACATCAAAAATATAAATCCAAAGACTATTGATGTACAAGAAAATTATAGCCAAAAACTGCTTGAAACCTACCATCAGCGCGCCCTGGATATTGGTTTGAACCATTCCCTAATCAAAATACATGAGGAGGAAGGGAATTTTCTAGAAAAAATTATCCAGTATGAACCTAATATTGATTTGTTGGTCATTGGCAGACGTGGCGAACAAACTGAAAAACAACAAAACGTAATTGGCAATAATATTCAACAGATTATTCGTTCCATTCATCGTCCAATTCTCAGTGTCGCTGGATCGTTCTCCCCCCCTAAAAACAGTATGATCGCATTTAGCGGTAGCAAGACCTCCCAAAATTTAATTAATCAAATGGCAGAAAAGCAATTATTCTTGTCTCTGCCTTTGTATCTTGTTATGTCTGGTAAACAAAATGATGACCGCCAAGAACTATTGGCTTGGGCACACCAGACCTTGGAAGATGTTGGATACAACGTCACATCATCTTTTATCGTCGGAGGCAGTAATATTGAAGATACTATTGTCAGAACCGTTCAAGAACAATGTATTGATATTTTGATTATGGGTGCTTTTAGTCATACTTCATTATACAATATGATATTTGGCAGTAAAACCGTCGATTTGTTAAGATATCTTAATATCCCAATATTGCACTTACACTAGGTTATTTTAATAACAAGCCACTTCTGTAGTAGCTAGCGACTCTTGTCATAAAAATTTCCATGTCTTTATTTTCTTCTACCAAACGATTAATTGATTGCCAATCAGGCTGGATTTTGAACTGCGCTGGAATAAGTATCTCGCTTTCAGAAGGGTTTTCGATATCCAATCGTATGACACCTATACCGTGCAAAGAGGATAACATCCTTAATTCCTCTTCTGTACCGCCTTCCTCTATCTTTACGCAAACCAAATACCCATAATTGGCCCAGCCAGAATTGCTGACAGTTTGGAAAAAATACTCTCGCACTGTTGAACGTGTGATTGTTTTTTTCACTTCAAACGACCACAAATGAATCATATCACCCCCACCTGCCTGAACACAGGTCTGCACCAACGTGTGCCATTTATCAGGAATAGGCTGCATGGCAACAATATCAGGATGCAACCAACGGTTTCCATGCTTGCCATGATTGTTCTTAGAGCGTTTTTCATTTAAACGCATTGAATATAGATCTGAATTCCGTAAATATTGTATCAACAAAGGATATAAATCTTGTTCTGATTTTATTTCAGATTCAGATTTACTATCTACCTCCTCAATATCTATTTCTTGTTCTAAAATTTGATCTTGGGTATAGGATGGTTCATTGTCTGCATTATGGTTAAACCAATATTTTCTGGGCCTTGGTTGATCTTGTGTCTCGATAAGCGAGTTTGAATTATTGCGCAAAATTCTGGTTGTATGGGAACTAATTTCTGCGACAATTTGGTTAATAAAATCGTTATCAGAAACAAATTTTTGTTTACTATTTTGACGTTTATAATCGTAATATTCTGGATATTGGCCAACTAGCGCAATAGCAATTTCCCTTGCAGTAAAACGTTGATTTGGATGTGACCTTAAAAAAGCAATAACTTTATTAAGTTGAGAAGTATTCTGCATTTTTAACATCCACCAAAATCAACATTTTCACATTCATATATTAAACGACTTGGTACCCTAAGATTAAACGTATTTCACAACTTATACTGACTTTGTTAATCCGCCATCAATCACCAGATTTGTTCCAGTAATGAATTGGGCTTGTTCACTTGCTAAAAATACAACACTTGCAGCAACTCCCTCAGGGGTTACCATTTTTCCCAATGGATTACTCTTTATACATTCTTGGAAAAATTCTGGCTGTTCAAGCTCAATTTTATGCCAAATTCCGCCTTTAAAATATACATTCCCTGGCGAGACCGTATTTACACGAATATTTTTATCCGCAACTCTTAATGCTAATGATTTTCCATAATGATTTAAAGATGCCTTTAATGCCCCATAAGGTTCCGCAAAACCATCAATTTCACTGGCGGAAACACTGGAAATAATGACAACATTACCTTTACCTTGTTTGATCAAATATGGCATCGCCGCATTCATCATGGCAACATTTCCCAACAGATCAATATCAATCGCTTTTTTCCAACTGTCTAAATCTTGACCAGAGGCTAGCGCACTGACATTGGAAACCACAACATCAATTTGCCCCATTTGCGCGTAACTTTTTTGAATCCAATCCTGAATTTGCTCAGGTTTAGACATATCAACAACATATCCACAGGCATTTTTACCCAACTGCTGAACAGCTTGGTCAATTCCCTGTTGATTACGTGCGCAAATATTTACATAAGCACCTTCCTCTATAAATTTTTTGGCAATGGCAAACCCAATCCCTTTGGAACCACCACTGATAAGAATATTTTTACTTTTTAATCCAAGATCCATTACTAAAATCCAATTTTGCTAATTATATAAAATAAATGATGCACATAACTAATGATAAGGTTAGAATGAAGTTTTCATCATATTTTCGATTTTTTCTTTTTAATATGCCTTACACTGCTTTACAAAATCAACAAATTCAGAAAAAATATTTTTTCCATCTATTATCAGCCAATACGACATACTCATGTTTACAGCCCACGATATCGCATCGACTTTAGACAAAATTAGAAATCAAAATCCTTTAATTCACAATATTACCAATATTGTCGTCTCTGGATTTACAGCGAATGTTCTATTGGCCCTTGGGGCATCCCCAGCCATGGTAAATGCAGCCGAAGAGGTACAAGAATTCGTACAAAAAGTAGATGCGTTAGTTATTAATTTGGGAACTTTAACCACCTCCCAAGCCCAGGCCATGCAAAGGGCTGTCGATACCGCCCATCATCGTCATATACCGTGGGTTATGGACCCCGTCGGTATTGGTGCTAGTACTTACCGATCCAATATCGCTGTTGATCTGTTACATCGTCACCCTCGTGCCATTCGTGGTAATGCCTCTGAAATCATGACATTATCGAATGTGTGCAGCAATCATGAAACAAGTACTTATGGACGTGGTGTTGACAGCCACAATCAACCTGAACAAGCCCTGGAAGTCGCAAAAAATTTAGCTATTTCCAGTCATACAGTGGTATCCATCAGTGGTCGCAGCGACTATATTACAGATGGAAAACGAACTGTTCGCGTTGATAATGGCCATAAAATGATGACAAAAGTTACAGGATCTGGATGCAGTGCCACAGCCATTACAGCCGCATGTCTTGCTGTTGAGCCTGATGCTTTGGTTGCCTGTGCCCATGCAATGGCTATTATTGGCGTCGTTGGCGAGCTTAGCATGCAAAATGCCAAAGGGCCTGGAAGCCTACAAATGCACATGTTAGATGAATTTTACTGGTTAAACGAAGAAAAACTTTTAAAAACAGTCAAAATTCAGGCTATATAAAACACTTATTTAGAACATTCGTGAAATGATAAAATGTTATTTAGTACACAAGAATATCTTCTTTTATTTTTACCCCTTGTTCTAATTGCATTTTACAGTTGTGTGCATGTCCGCATTTTGCGTCAGCTGGTACTCATTGGGGCCTCTTTATTATTTTACGGGCTATGGAACTGGCACTTTGTCCCATTTCTTATTCTTTTAACATTTGTAAATTGGTTCATTGCTTGTCAATATAGCAAGCATTTACAAAAACATTGGCTGACTTTTGGAATTATTCTAAACCTTCTGACCCTTGGTTTCTTTAAATACACCAATTTTTTTGCTGGAACTGTTGAAGATATCTTGGGAATTCAACAAACTCATTGGGCCATTGTAATGCCTTTGGGTATATCCTTTTTCGTTTTTCAAAAAATTTCCTATCTTGTTGATTTAAAACGAGGCGCAAAATCAATATATAATATTATTGATTTCTTTGAATTTGTAACCTTTTTTCCCCAATTAATTTCTGGCCCGATTGTTCGACACAACGAAATTATTCCCCAGTTTCAAACCGACCCTGTTAATCCACAATTATGGGAAAATATCAGCAAAGGTCTGTGCCTGATGAGTATTGGGTTAATTAAAAAGGCTGGTATTGCAGATAGCTTGGGCATGACGTGTAATCCATTATTTAATCAGGCATTGCAAGGGCAAACCTTAAATATGGCCCAAGGATGGGCTGCTGCTATTTCCTATAGTTTGCAAATCTTTTTTGATTTTTCTGGTTATTCAGATATGGCCATCGGTGCGGCACTTTTATTTGGTTTAAAATTACCTTTTAATTTCAATGCACCCTATCAATCCCATAATTTGCAGGAATTTTGGCGCAGATGGCACATGACGCTTTCGCGTTTTTTACGAGATTATCTGTATATCCCATTAGGGGGTAATCGATGTGGCCCCATTCGACAAAGCAGCAATTTGATCATAACCATGCTATTGGCTGGATTGTGGCACGGGGCGGGCTGGACTTTTGTTGTGTGGGGGGGATTACATGGCCTGGGGCTCAGCATTAATCACATTTGGAACCGTACTATCCCTTTCACACTGCCCAGACCCGTGGCTTGGTGCATAACTTTGATTTTTTTAATTTTCAGTTGGGTGCTGTTTCGTGCCGAAAATTTTTCAACGGCAACTGAGATTTGGCAATCTATGCTGGGTTTTAACGGCATAGGAAACTATAAAATCCGTCACAATATTGTCTTTTATACTGCTATTCTTTTAGTCTTATTTTGCCCATCCAGTCAAAATCTAATTTATACTTATCTTCGCCCCTCCAAATGGATTGCTATTCTTGGGGGAATTGCAGCGGCTTTTTTTATCTTACTTATTGGGGGACGCATTCCTGATGCCTTCATCTACTTCCGCTTCTAATTCCTGGCGTCGGTTTGCCCTGATATTTCTAAGCACTATGGGGGGCCTGGTTTTTTTTATATGGTTATTTATTGTCTTAGTTGATCCATGGGGGATGTTACCAATCTCCTTACCTGTTCATCGAATACCCATTTCTACAAATGCTCGATATAGTTTCCCAGCCCTAGCAATTAATCCTGAATTTAACTCAGCCATTTTTGGCACTTCAACCAGCAGACCTTTACAACCTGCGGTTTTAAATCAACCATTTCAGGCCCGTTTTGTTAATTTATCGATGAATACTGCCAATCCTTGGGAGCAGGAAAAGTTATTTAATTTATTTGTTCAATACCATCCAAATCCAAAAGTCGTAATTTTTAACACAGATAATATCTGGTGCTTTGCCGATCCAAATGGCGCGGCCAGACCTTTTCCAAACTGGATGTATGAAGGATCACGTTGGAAGGGCTATCTTCAAATGGCCAATCAATATGCCTTACAAGAAGCAGCGAATCAATTTGCATGGCTAATTGGATTTAAAAAGCAACGTTATGGCTCTGATGGTTTTACCCCTCTTTTACCTTCAAATTATCCTTATGTTCCTGATAAAGTTAATAAAGTTTTTGCAGAATGGTGGAAACCAGATAATAGTCTTGCAAATGGCCGTATTCACTCACAGCCCGCTTTGCATCGTTTACAAAACATGATGGCAAAACTACCTGCTGACACTAAAAAAATTATTATCGTTCCACCTTTTTCGGCCGAGTTCTATGGAAATAATAACGGATGGACAAACACAAGCTGGAAAGTATGTAAAGCAAATCTAACGAAGCTTGCACAAACAACCCCAAACAGCATTATGATCGACTTTGCTATTCCTAATAAAATTACGACACAACGAAACAGTTTTTGGGACCCCATACATTACCGTCCCTTTGTAGCAGATATCGTTATGCAGGGCATTATTCAGGCAGCATTGCATCGACAAGAATTACCAGATAATCAAAACAAGATCTTAGGATTTTCTCAGCCTTAATTCTTGAAGTATGGGGCATCTAACTGATAATTTACTTCATAATGCCCCATAAATATCGAAATCTACTGTAAATAAACTACAAATCTTAATCGATTAGAGCAAAATCTTATCTTGCTACTAGTGACCTATTATCTGTTATTTTGAATAAGCTTTTTAATAAGAGGAACCAAAATATACAAATAATATATTGCTTGTGTCTTCTAGGACAACTGCAGTCCCTCTGCTTCAAACGCAGCAATAACACCATGATCTTTAGTCATTTTCTGATAAAATTTATTTAGATGCTCAAAAGAAGATAAATCAATCTTTAATAACTCAGCCCATCTTAAAGTCATAAATAAATACGGATCGGCAACACTGCGAAACCCAGCAATCCATTCTTTGCCTGATAATTGCACGTTTGCCTGCGTATACAATTTTTGTAATCGTGCACGTGCCCCTTTATCCAATGCATCAATCACAGCAGGATCGTTGCTATATTTTTTACCACCAAAAATCAAACTGAAAGCTGGGTGAATATCCGCATTAACAAATGCCAGCCAACGTAATGCTTCTGCCTTTTGCAAAATAGATCCATCCCCCAGTAATCGAGATTGTGGAAATTTTTCAGCGATATAAGTCAATATGGCAACATTTTGTGTCAAAACAAAAGAACCATCAACCAATACAGGAATTTGTCCCGATGGATTTAACTTCAGAAAATTTGCGTCTTGTAAAGTTTCAGGGGTAACATTCTCACTTTCGAATTCAGCTCTACTCCAATGCAAAGCAATATGATCTGCCGTTGAACAGGCCCCTGGTTTTGTATAAAGTTTCATCTTGAACCTTCCCGTTTAAATTGAATCATACCCCTATTAAGGAACAAATCTAAGGTAATAACAAATCATTTTTTTTTCCTAGGGTTCGTTTCATCAAAAAAATTCCTAACCCCGCGGACAGGAAGAACAAGACAGCACTTAAAATAATCTGACCTGTGTGACCTATACGAACCCCACCACCCAACAAAACGAAAACAATCGTTTGAGGGGTACTACCTAAAAATGTTGCAGTAATAAAAGGAAGTAACCGAATACCTACAACGCCCGCTGTTGTATTTAGTAATACAGAAGATCCAACTGGCATCAACCGACAAATCAACACAGCATGAAAAGGATTAGCACGTATAAAACGGTCAATTTTTTGCAGTTTTTTATGTGCTAAATATTTTTTTGCCCAATCACGTCCCAACCATAATGCCCAAGTATAGGTTATAAAAGCCCCAACAACCGTGGCAATTATTGCATACAAGCAACCCCATACAAATCCATAAACTACCCCCGCGGTAAGGCATACCACCTGTCGAGGGAATCCGACAGAACACATTAAAATTGCAATTAATAAAAACAAAAGCCGACCCTGTAGCCCCCGTCTTAATAAGTGATGATCATTTAAGAAAATATCGACACCATGAAAATAACGAGCCAACCATGCAACAATAATAATACCCCCAACCATGAGTAATGGTTTATAAAACTGCTGCAATAAAGATATTTTCGTGGGGGATTTACTGCTTTTCATCGTTAATCTTTGGTTGGGATAAAATGCTTGACTTGCTAAAAGCTTTTTATAACGCTAGAAATTAATATCACATTCTAAAATGCACCTTTATAACCCTTATTAAGATAATTCTCTAGCCATGAATAATAATAAATATATTTCAAACTGGTTATTCTTTATTTGCTTCCTTCTTTTGTGCATGATTGCACTGGGGGGATATACACGATTAACTGGCTCTGGGTTATCCATTATGGATTGGAAACCTATTACAGGGATGCTGCCCCCCCTTAGCCATGATGAGTGGGTTAGGGAATTTGATTTATATAAAACAATTCCTCAATATAAAATTTTAAATAACGGCTTTGGTCTGGAAGGATTCAAGCAAATTTTTTGGGCGGAATGGAGTCATCGCTTTTTAGGCAGGATTATCGGATTGGTAATTTTTATTCCTTTAATCTTTTTTTATTATAAAAAAATGATTTCCAAAGCACTTTCTCTTCGGTTGATTTTGTTTGTTATCTTAGGGGGATTACAGGGGGGTATTGGTTGGTTTATGGTGCATTCTGGCTTTAGACCTGATAGTACAGCCGTTGAACCTGTAAGATTAGTTTTGCATCTAATGTGTGCGCTGGCACTTTATATTGCGATTTTATGGACTGCATTGTCAGTACGTCATCCAGAACCAAATAGGATGCGCAGATCCGTTGCAGAAATTACATTTACAGTCCGTAAACTCCTTTTCGTTGATTGTGCACTTCTGTTAATAACTATTGTTGCTGGTGGCTTTACCGCTGGCACTCATGCAGGACATTCCTTTAATACGTTTCCCTTAATGAATGGCCATTTAGTTCCCAGCGATTATGCCTCTATGTCCCCATTTTTGGCAAACTGGTTTGAAAATATTGCAGCCATTCAATTTAATCACCGTTTATTGGCAACCATTACGGTTATTATGATTTTAACAACAGTTTTTATCGGGTTAAAGGCAACTTTGGATAAACCAATCAAAGATTCACTAATGCTGATGGGATGGGCTGTAATTATTCAATATGTGCTTGGTATAACCACCTTATTGCTTGTCGTCCCAGTATGGGCAGGAACTGTTCATCAGGCGTTTGCCGTTGTCCTGTTAACAACCCTTATCATTGCCCTACATCGCTCACGCACCCCTAAAACGGTCACAGACTGATTCCAATTATCTCTTAAACTCTTAATTTTTTTGAACTGAAAGTATTCCTTATGACTGATCCCATCAATGCACTGGCTATGACTGATGAATTATTTTTTAATCCATCTTCCAGTCAGCTTGACCGTCACCAAACCGAAAAATCTGTCCATGAAACATTAACAGGAATGGATGACGGAGAATTGTTTTTGGAGTATCGCGAAAGCGAAATGATCAGTATTGATGACGGCACCATTCGTACTGCAACAACTGATATTACCTCTGGTTTTGGTTTACGCTCTGTCCTGAATACAGAAACTGGATTTGCCCATTCCAATGAATTAAATGACAAAGCATTAAAACGTGCCAGCGAAACAGTAAGCCAGTTAAAATTGCAACAAACTGGCACCATGTCCGATAATCCTATCCCAACCAATCAACGGCTATACCATCCTGAAAATCCTTTACAACAAGGCAGTTTTTCAGCACGGGCAACTCTGTTGCATGAGATTAACGACTATGCACGTGGAAAAGATAAACGTGTCGTGCAAGTCAGTGCCTCCATCTCTGGGGAGTGGCAAGCCGTTCAAATTATACGAGCAAATCATTTCCGTGTGGCTGATATTCGCCCTTTGATAAGATTAAATGTCACAGTTATTACCGAAGAAAACGGCCGCAGAGAGGTCGGATCGTTTGGATGCGGTGGACGGTATGGATATGACGAAATCACCCAAGAACATTTATGGAAAAGTGCCGTTGACGAAGCTTTGCGCCAATCCTTAGTCAATCAACACAGCAAACCTGCCCCTGCTGGGGAAATGGATGTTGTCTTAGGATCAGGCTGGCCTGGCATTTTGCTACACGAAGCAATTGGTCATGGATTAGAAGGTGACTTTAACCGCAAAGGTACCTCTGCCTTTGCGGGCCTGATGGGCAAGAAGATTGCCGCCCCTGGTGTGACTGTTGTTGACGATGGTACAATTTCTGAACGTCGTGGCAGTCTGAGCATTGATGACGAAGGCACCCCTACTCAACGCACAACTTTAATCGAGGATGGGATTTTAACAGGTTTTATTTATGATCGGTTAAATGCCCGATTAATGAATAAACAATCCACTGGAAACGGTCGACGTCAATCTTTTGCGTATACCCCTATTCCCAGAATGACCAATACCTTTATGTTGGCGGGGCAAGCACCATTAGATGATATGATTTCCAATACCAAACGCGGAATTTATGCGGTTAATTTCGGTGGTGGACAAGTCGATATTACATCAGGTAAATTTGTTTTCTCTACCTCTGAGGCCTATTTAATTGAAGATGGTAAAGTGACCCATCCTGTAAAAGGGGCCACCCTCATTGGCAATGGTGCAGATGCCTTAACAAAAATCACCATGATTGGCGATAAAATGGAACTTGATAAAGGTGTTGGTACTTGTGGTAAAGCGGGCCAAGGCGTACCCGTAGGTGTCGGACAACCTGCGCTTAAAATGTCTGGATTAACCGTTGGGGGAACAGATCTTTAATCTGCTTCTATTACAACAGCCTGTCCCCGAGTAAGATCCAAAACTCGATCATATAATGCGTTATATGCATCTTCGGGGACAGTAATTTTCATTTCTACCTCTGCTCCAAATTCCTCTGCAATTATTTGGGCATCATATTCTGTAATCCTTGCTTTTAATAGAGCATGATCTGAAAAAGAACACAAAATACTAGCCGTCTTTTGAGGAATATACTCCGCACAAGGGGCTTGGCGTAAACATTGGGCGGCTGTACCCCCATAGGCACGAATTAACCCACCGGCCCCCAATTTAATCCCTCCAAACCAACGAATAACCAAAATCAGCACCTGATCAAAATTTTGTTTTTCAATCACCTGTAAAATTGGACGCCCTGCTGTACCAGAGGGTTCGCCATCATCATCGCTGCGATATTTTTGACCAATGCGATAGGCCCAACAATTGTGGGTGGCCTCTGACACCCTTAACTTATGCAACCATTCGTGAACCTGATCTTCTGAAACCACAGGGATAGCATGAGCTAAAAAGATACTTTTTTTAATCTCCTGTTTATATTGATAAGGTCCAGTTAGTTGATAAATAATATTGTTTTTATCCATTAATCAAAAAATACCATTTAAAAAAATTATTAAATATTACTTATCTAATTATTTTTGTTTTCTTATAGTATCAAACCATAAAACTTGCAGGTGTCTATATAATTATTTTTACCAAATTACACGACATATTACTAAGCGCTTACAAGATATTTATCAACGCTAATTTCACAGGAATATATCTTCCCTAAGTCAAAATAAACTTGTGCGTTGCTTTTGCTTACTGATTTTATCCCATGAAATTTTATTTATCTGAATTTTTTTAATGTAAGTTATATCCATACTGAACTGAAACAAAGTAGGCCCCTTGCCCTATGCCTTTTCATACTACTAAGGGCCATAATAATCTTGCTAAATACTGTCGTCCTTAACGACATAGAGCGCTTACACTTTTCTAATTAACTTCTTATTATCCATTTACCAAAGATATGTTTCTGCCAAACCAACAGAAAAAAAATTACACATGAATAACCTTATAAAAAGGCAGCCAAACAAAAACATATTCGAATTTATATCACGTAATGCGGTTTTTATTTTGCTCTAGAATAAAAATGATCATAATGTTTACAACCTCGATAATTTTGTATCAGTTTTCATATCTCTGTATATTATTCGTTTACGGCAATGTCCTCATCTATCACATTTTCCTTTAAACAACTTATCCTTTATCCTGGCTTATGTGCAGCCATTTTGGCGCGCACCTTATCCTCGCTGGCTATGCAGACCCTGGCGGTTGCTATTGGGTGGCAAATTTATGATCTTACCCACAGTGCCGCAGCGCTGGGCTTTGTTGGATTAGCTATGTTTTTGCCGTTACTTATTTTTGTCTTACCTGCAGGGCATGTGTCTGATCGATTTAATCGCAAATATATCGTCATTATTTGCCTGTTTATCGAGGCACTTTGTGCGGCTATTTTATCATGGGGATCATTTGAAAACTGGTTAAATCCCCGTATTATTTACGGAGCACTGGTTTTGTTTGGATGTGCCAGAGCCTTTGAAATGCCTTGTCAAAAAACATTCTTAATCAATATTGTTCCGCCTAAAATTTTCCCCCAAGCCACAACTCTATCTTCATCTTTATTTCAAATAGCATCCATTGTCGGACCTGCATTAGGCGGTATTTTATATGGAATTGGGCCTGATTTTACCTATATTTTTTGCACAATCGGCTTTGTTTTAGCAGCAATTGCAACCGTTACTATTCAATTTAAACCGACACAAAAAACACCCATGCCTTTATCCATTGAAAATTTATTGGGAGGGATTTATTTCATTTTCTCAAAGCCTAGTATCTTAGGGGCAATATCGCTGGATTTGTTCGCTGTTTTATTAGGGGGTGCAACGGCAATGCTACCTATCTATGCCAGAACAATTTTGGACTGTGGGCCCATTGGTTTAGGAATATTACGCGCATCCTCTGCAATTGGGGCATTACTGGTTGCATTGTATTTGACAAAATATCCCATCCGTAATCATGCTGGAAAATGGATGTTTAGCGCAGTTTTTGTATTTGGCATTGCTACTATTATTTTTGGTCTTTCAACTCAATTATCCCTTTCTGTGATTTGTTTGATCATATTGGGGGGTGCGGATGTCATTAGTGTTGTCGTGCGCAGTACTCTGGTTCAACTACTGACCCCTGATTATATGCTGGGACGTGTTTCAGCCATCAACATGCTATTTATAGGTTCATCAAATCAATTAGGGGAATTCGAAAGTGGTATGCTGGCAGAAGCTATTGGTCCAGTTAACTGTGTTGTGATGGGGGGAATAGGCACAGTTATTATTACCTTATTATGGATGTATTTTTTCCCATCCCTTAGAAAAGTTGATCAATTACATAATATTAAACCTCATTAGTATAATTTTTGCTTCGATATTGCTGTCGTAATAACCACTAATTTTCTTGATTTTTTTTCAAGATAAACTTAAGTTTTTTACAACTCATCTACACAACTCAATCTCAATTATTAAAAATTTCCCAAGCATCGCAATATCATAGATGCTTTTTATCTTTATATTTTCCAATTATTTAAAGTCTTTGATCAGGAGCCATTATGAAATTAATTTTACGCTACCTGCTGTTTACGTTTCTACTGCTGGGAATTACGGGAATATCCCCTGCTTTCAGTCAAACCGAGAACAAAGCACCAAGTGCATCCAAAACCACATCTAACCCGCCAATTTTTATTAATATTCCTGATCCCAATACCCAACCAGCTTTGGACAGATTAATTAAAAAATTACGTAATATTAATAAGAACCTACAATCCTTGAATCGATCACAAAATCGTAATGCTTTTAAGGACTTACTGACCCAAGCGCAAGATATTTCGTCAGAATCAACCCGATTAATTAATATGTTAAAACCTAGAGTTACTGGGTATGACCAAGCCATAAAACTAATGGAAACGGTCTCTGGGGAAAAAGATAAAAGCGAAAACAGCAACTTTAACGATTATTATAAGTCGATTGTTAAAAATAAAAACGATTTAAATGCACAAATACAACAAGCAACCATCATTCAGTTAGAAGCAAATAGCCAAGTCTTTCAAATCCAACAATCATTGTCAAATATTCAGCAAGTACAACTGCTTACCCACAACCCATCTCCTTTAACGTATAATTTCTGGCGTCAAATTAATCTGACCAGTGCCAGCGATCAAAAACGAATGAGTGGCCTATATAATGACTTTATCGGTTTATTTACCAACGCCTGGAATACAAAAGATAACGGCCGTTTATTATTATTCGTTGGGATTATTAGCACAATCTTAATGGTGTTTGTTGTTCGTGCTGTTATCGAAAAAGTAATTGCCAGAATTGTCGAGAAGATTATTCCGCCCACACGGTTACGTCGCAGTATCATGACGTTATTCTCTGCTATTTTATGTTCATTCATTGCAGGGATATCTGCAACCATCTTGTTAACCTGTCTAGATTATCAAGATAGTGCAAGCCACCCAGCATTCGACTTTTCCCAAAATATTATTCATCAACTGTATTTTTGTGGATTTATCCTAGGATTGTACAGAGGATTTTTAGCGGTTCAAAAACCTCAATGGCGTCTTTTACCCATCAGCGATAAAACAGCCCAAGCGATTAATATTCTACCTAATATTTATGCCTTAATGATCTTTTTGTTAGGAATTGTAAAATATATCAATACAACCAGTGGGGTTAGCATTTTAGCGCAACAACTGTGTAATGGTTTCTTTACCTGTATTGCTTGTATTCTATTCTTGATGATCCCTATTCGATTACGCAAAATTGGCCAACAAAAACTTAGTACCCAAACTGACAAAGGACCAGATATCAGCTTTATTTTGATTGCCGTTGGATTACCAGTTTTTTGTATTATTTGTATCGCGGCTGTTCTCAGTGGATATATTTATCTTGGATTTTCGATGTGTGTATGGCTGAATTGGGTTATCTTGGTCTTTAGCACTCTCAGCCTCCTAAGAATGCTTTTAAATGATATTACCGCATTAATCTTAGATCCAGATCGTTGGTTAGGCAAAAAACTACAGCTTATTGGTATCAGAGCCCAGCGTATGGACCAACTATCAATCGTTATTACCGGATTTATTACCTTATTAACTATCATTTTAATGATTGCCTCTGTCGCATCACCTGGCAATTTTGACTTACTTTCTTTCGTTGATCATTTAACCAGTACGCTACAAAATCAAAAAATTGGTAATATCAGTATTTCTTTTTCTACTATTCTTGAGGCGTTATTTGTTTTTTTGATTGGAATTTACTGTGTTCGTTTAATACGCAATTGGTTAAACAGCAAATTATTTCCTAAAACAAATCTCGATAATGCAACCCGTAACTCTATTGACACAATATTCAATTATTTCTGCTGGGTATTAATCGCGATGGTTGTTCTCTCCATTTTAGGGGTTACAACACAAAATATTACCTGGATCGTCAGTGCATTATCCGTTGGTATTGGATTTGGTTTACAAGCCATCGTACAAAATTTCGTGTCTGGTCTGATTTTATTGGCAGAACGCCCCGTCCGTATCGGTGATACTGTGACAATTGGTGGTGTTAAAGGTACGGTTATGAGTATCAAGGTTCGTGCAACTGAAATTCAGTTAAGTGATTTCTCTACCCTTATTGTTCCTAATTCTCAATTAATTACATCTTCTGTTCAAAACGCCACACGCAGCCGTCATTTAGGATTAATTTCATTAAAACTGCCAGTTATTTCCGTAAAACAATTAGAAGCTTCACGACAGCTGATTATTGATATTATGAACAACCACCCTGAAGTCGTGGACCCCCCCGCCCCAAAAGTCTTGGTTGATAGTATTACGGAGACTTCTCTCGTGATTTCCATAACCTGTTATGTTGGTCATTCCAGCAGTACTGATGGGGTAAAAAGCGAAATCCTGTCTGAATATCTAGCTAAAATTGGTATATTAGCATCTAGTAATTATGCAATTAAATCCACAGATAAAGAATCCCTTGCATCTGAAAACGAGTAACTTATAAAAGGAATATCTATCCCCTTACTGAAAAGATATGGAATTCCATATCTTTTCTTCCATCATATTACAGTGAACCTATGCATTTTACAGAACCCCTTCCCTTACTTCATGCATTGTCCAGTGTTTCAGGCAGCTTCTTACTGTGTCTGCCTGCATTAATCTCTATCGCTGACCCCTTGGGATCATCGTTAATTTTTTACCAAGTAACTGAAGAAAGAGATGACGATGAGCGCCGTATTCTGGCCAGAAAAATCGCCATAAACTCTTTTATGATTTTAGCACTTTCAGCATTGATTGGTGAATTTGTATTACGGTTTTTTGGGATTAGTATTGACGCTGTTCGCATCGCAGGGGGATTGGTCATTGCAGTCCGCGCATGGACATTATTAAATGCACCAGAACAAAATGCCGATCGAAAACAAAAAGAAGCCGAACAAGGAGGGCGAACCATGGCGCTGCCTAACGGTTTGGATGCGGCCTTTTTTCCATTGACCATGCCCTTTACCATAGGTCCAGGCTGTATTGCCGTGACCATTGCACTAAGTTCTGTTAAACCCACCACAGGCAACGCAGCGATCTTTAGTTTTTATAATGGGCTGTTACTTGCTATTGTGGCTGTCGCGCTGATCATTTTTGTTACCTATACTTTTTGTGACAAAACAATGAGACTACTGGGAAAATCAAGAGCGCGTATTTTATCACGAATGGCAGCATTAATTTTATTATGTATTGGTGTGCAAATTATAGGGACGGGGATTCAAGGATTCTTGATGCCTATTTTTCGCACATAGACACAACTATGTTCCCTTTATTTTCCCCAACAAGGAAAATAAAAGCTTCAAAATTATCGATAGTCCGCCAAAATAGCCAAAGATTTTACCCCTTTTTGTTGTAATTGATATGCTGCCTGTGCAGCTCTGACCCCAGTTTTACAAACACATATAATCCGTTGGGACAAAGGGGGATCCCAATTTATGATTTCATGCGGTAATAACCGCAAAACATTAGGGGCAACAGTTTGCGGAGCCTCCTGAACGCTGCGTAACTCAATAATAACATCATCGGTTCTCAAATCAGCATAATCAATAAACGTTATCCCCTCTTCTTCAGGCTCTGTAGCTTGATCAAAACGAAACTGACTGAACCGCCATGTGCGACAATCAACATTAATCAATTGCCCCAAAGGGGAATTCGTAAAACCCAATAAAATACTTAAGGCCATTTGCGCTTGAATTGCACCTAATATCGCAACAACAGGCCCCATTACCCCAACACTATTACAATTTCCCTCTACGGATGCAAATTTGGGGAACACCGCCCGATAACTAGGCCCGTGACCGCAAAAGCTCCCGACATATCCATAACGTTCGATAACAGAAGCACTGACTAATGGTATAGATACCTTTTTGCATGCATCCGATAAACTATAAGTCACCATAAAATTATCCGAGGCATCGATAACCAAATCAATATTCTGTAAAGCTTCATACACATTACCAGGAACCAGTCTTTGCTGATATGTATCAATTTGACAATCAGGATTTTGCTGGTTTAAAAGAGTTTTTGCACAGAATACTTTTGGTTTGCCAATATCAGTCATACGATACAAAGATTGACGATGTAAGTTATGTTCCTCCACCACATCATGATCATATAATCGGATATAACCAACACCACCACCACACAATAATGGCAAGACCGTACATCCCAATCCCCCACACCCAACCACCAGAATTCTGGACTTTGATAATTTAACCTGGCCATCTTTGCCAATTTCTGGCAACTTCATTTGTCGTTCATATCGTTGCATAATCAACCTTTTTAATGGCACGCAGCCATTCCTGACATCGTGCCACGGGATCCAACGCCAATTGGATATCAGTTACAACAGCAACACTATCCGCCCCCATACCCAAGACCCCAGCAACACGTTGGGGGGTAATCCCGCCAATGGCGACTAGAGGGGTTTGTCCTGCTATCTGCTTCCACAAACGGACACGGTGTAGACCCTGAGGCCCCCATTTCATTTTTTTTAATTTTGTTGGATATACGGGTCCCAACGCCACATAAGCAGGGGTTAAAGATAATGCCAGCTCTAATTCTGCTTCATCGTGTGTTGATAGCCCAAATCGTATATTCGCACGACGCAATGCAGAAAAATCAGCGTTCTGTAGATCTTCCTGCCCCAAATGCACAAAATCAATACCCAACTCTAACGCCAATTGCCAATAATCATTCAAAACCAACGTCGCCCCATATTGTTGGCAACATAACTTGGCCTCAGTTATTTGTTGTCGCAATTGATCGATTGGCGCATCCTTTATTCGCAATTGTACCAATTTTACCCCAACAGGAACAAGTAATTTCAATAAATTAACTGATCCTGTGACCAAATAAAATTTCTCCATCTAGCTCAAATCCGCCAAACCATAAGCAGGGGTAGAGGTATAAGCCATATTGCGTTTTTCCATCACCCCAGCTTGATATCCTTTATGACCTGCTTTAATAGCATCTCGGAAAGCCCCTGCCATCATAATGGGATCTTTAGCTTTGGCCACAGCAGTATTTAATAAAATTGCGTCAAACCCCATTTCCATTGCCTGCACGGCCTGACTTGGGGCACCGATACCCGCATCAATGATTAACGGAACATCTGAAAAATAAGAACGCATCGTCCGTAAACCCTCAATATTGCGCAGTCCCTGTCCAGAACCAATAGGGGCACCCCACGGCATTAAAACCTTGCAACCTGCCTCTAGCAATTTATCACCGACAATTAAATCCTCGGTCGTATAAGGAAATACCTCAAACCCATCTTGACATAAAATTCGTGCGGCTTCTACCAAAGCAAAAGGATCTGGCTGCAGCGTATCCGCATGACCTATCACTTCTAACTTGATCCAAGTCGTATTAAAAACCTCTCTGGCCATGTGGGCGGTCGTAACAGCTTCCTTAACCGTATAACATCCTGCCGTATTAGGTAAAAACCGTTTTTTTACCTGACTTAGAAGATGACGAAATCCCTCCCCCGCAGACCCTTCGCGCCTAAGGCTGACCGTAATAATATCCGTTTCGGATTCCATAATAGCCTTGGCTAAGATATCTGGTGAAGGATATCCAGCCGTACCCAATAATAATCTGGAATTCAATTCATAACCGTAAATCATTACTATCCCCCTTGCATCGGGGAAAGCACTTCGACCTTTGCCCCTTGCGTTAATTTTGTCGTTTCATAAGCGGTTCTAGGCACAAAGTCGCCGTTTACTGCGGTTGCAATAGCTGTACTATCAATTTTTTGTTCTTGAAATAGCACCATTAATGTTTCTGCCTGTGTTTCAATATCTTGACCATTTAAATAAATCTTCATCTTTATCCTCCATGCGAAAGTTTCTGCATCAATTGTTGTGCCATAAACGGTGCTAATAAAAAGCCATGACGGTACATTCCATTCACAAAAAAACGCCCTTCTTGGTACAAAATCTCTGGCATGTTATCAGGGAATGAAGGACGTAATCCTGTTCCCGTTTCAATAATTCTGGCCTCTGCAAATGCAGGATGTAGTGCATAAGCAGATCCTAACATTTCCATCAAAGCACGTGCACTGATTGGACTGTTATCGTGGCTCTCGATCATTGTTGCCCCCAGCATAAATTGCCCATTGTGGCGTGGAACCAAATAACAAGGAAAACGGGGATGCAATAACCGAATTGAACGCGAGAATGTAATATCGTGGGATTCGAAGATTAACATCTCCCCCCTGACTGCACGTAGGTTAGATAAGCAATCTTCTGCCTGAATCCCACGACAGTCAATAATTTTACCACAAGGAGAATTCTTGTGAAAAACGACGCCTTTTTCAATTAAATTTTGCTTTAACTCTTGCAACGACAAACGAGGATCCAGATGGGCCTCAGTCGGAAACAAAAGACCACGTGCAAACCGACTGGATAAATCAGGTTCGACCTGTTCAGGCACAACCCATTCATAATCACTGGTCATTGTTGCAAAGCGATTTAACTCTGCTCCATCTCGTGGGGGGGCCACCACCAATGTGCCTGTCTTTTTAACACTGCTAACATGATCTGACCACCATTGAATAGCCATTACCCCATGATCAACGACTGCCTGTGGAGCGCTTTCCCCTTCACAAAAAGGGGCTAACATACCCCCAGCAAAAATAGAAGCTGTTGGAATTGTTGATGACTCGATGACTTCTACCGCCTCACCGTGTTCACATAATGTTGTGGCAATACATAACCCTGTTACACCACTGCCAATCACTGACCAAATCTTCATAATCTGATCTTTGACTTTTTAACTATATTGTAACTCATTCTTCCCTCTCATAATCAAAGACCCATTTAGATTTTCGGTAAAGAGAGGTTGGTCACTAATGTTTTCTATATCACTGACCTTACAGATCTATCTGATGACGGATCCCGTCTCCCTACGCCAGTGTAAACTGGGTCAGGTTCCAAGGGTCGCTAAACCGAGAATATTCTCTACTAGCCTCTCAGTCTCTTTGGTTGAGACTCCCCCGACATTATTTATTGTTTAAGGATAATAGGGCTGGCATATAAGTCAACAAGAATTTCTTATTTACTGCCCTTGTGCGCGTCATAAGTATTGTGATATTTTGATGTAATGCAGTATTTATTATATATGATGTGGTAAAGCACTAGAAATATAATCTATATTAATAAGATAATAATTAGATACTTATAATCTAATACATATTCTATAATCTCAATACGCGTTTTACCAATACCCTCAATTCCCCTAATATTTCTTGTTCGAAATACGGATTTTTTTTAGCCCAAGCCAGAGTGCGCCATGAAGGGTGTGGCAACGGAAAAAAATTAGGCAAATATTGCTGAAAATTTTTTACTCTCTGCGTTACTTGCCCCTTGCCTAAAACATAATTTTGAGCATAAGACCCAACCAATAGTGTTAATCGAATATTTGGTAAAACCTGTAACAGCCGATCCCGCCATTGTGGTGCACACTCTTTACGTGGTGGTTTGTCACCCCCCTTTTCCAAACGACCAGGATAACAAAACCCCATGGGAATAATGGCTATCAACTGATCGTTATAAAAAACATCGCGATCAATTTGTAACCAATCACGCAAACGATCCCCTGACGGGTCGTTAAATGTTAATCCCGTGTTATGTGCCAACGTTCCTGGGGCTTGACCTGTAATTAACAGTCGAGCGTTTGCAGACCCTGCTTGCAAGATTGGTTTAGGCCCTAGAGGTAAACCTTCACAAATATGACAAGCTTTAATTTCTTTTACTAAATCATTCAAACACTGCATAGGCACGCCTTATCTTGTCTTTGATTGATACTGCTGTAACCACGATTTAACAAATTCTGGTACTAGTTGTGTTGCTGGACCCAAACGGCTTTCATTAAAACGAGAGGTTCCAGCTGAAGGTTCTAAATTTAACTCTATTGTTTTTGCATTAGCAGAAGCAGCCAATTCAACAAATCCTGCTGCGGGGTAAACCTCCCCTGATGTTCCAATAGAAATAAACAAGTCACATTGTAGTAATGCTTTTTGTATTGCATCCATATGATAAGGTGTTTCCCCAAACCATACAATGTCAGGTCTCAAGTTTTCCTGACCACACTGGGGGCAAGGCGTATCCACAAAGCAATTTTGATTCCATGTTATTTTCATATCGCATGCAGTACACCATAACTTGTATAACTCACCGTGCATATGATAGAGATTTTTGCTGCCTGCGCGTTCGTGCAAATCATCGATATTTTGAGTCACAACCAGCAACTCAACCTCTAAATTACGTTCTTTTATCACTCGCTCCCAATCTGCCAATGCTATATGTGCTGCGTTTGGTTTAACTGTCGGTAAATCTTGACGTAATTTATTGTAAAAATCATGTAACTTTTGTGGACTTCTCTGAAAACCTCTTGGGGTGCAGACCTCTTCCATACTATATTTTGCCCATATACCATTAGCATCCCTAAAGGTATCCAATCCAGACTCTTTACTGACCCCAGCCCCAGTTAGCACAACAATTTTTTGCATTACTGGTCCCCTTTTATTATTATTTCAATAAGCTAACAATATATACCCACTCGCCCCGATAATAACAAATATTATCCGTAAAAAAAGTATCGTATTTACATATTATTTAAATCCAGTTTAACTATTATAACAAAAATATGTTATAGTGCATATTATTGCCAAAAAAGCTTAAATTATTTTAATAAATACTTCTTTCCTTAAATTGAGATTTATCTAATGCGTTTTAATATATTTACCCGTTCAAAAAAAGTTGCTGTCGTTACTGGTGCTACTGGTGGTTTAGGCAAACAACTGGTTAAACATTTATTGGCAAAACATTACAAAGTCGTAATGGTTGCTAGAAACTTAATGCAGATGGAACAAATTTCACTTCATTTTGGAAAAAACGTTACCAGTTGTATTTGTGATATTTCTCAACCCAATGAAATCCATTATTTATTACAAGAAATCCGATCACGCTTTGGTCAAATCGATGCATTAATTCACTGCGCGGGCAATATTTATCCAGGCCCTTTGGATCTTCAAAGTGATGATATGATTCAAAAGCAAATTCAAACCAATTTAACAGGTGCCATTATTGTTACTAAAGAGTTGTTACCACTGTTAAAGAGAAATAGCTCTATTATTTTCATCAATTCGCTTGGGGGTTTATTGCCATTAAAAGGAAGTGCTCTTTATTCTGCTGGCAAGTTCGGATTGCGTGGTTTTGCATTGGCATTATCAATGGAACTGCGTCCCAAACGCATTTATGTCTCTTCGATTTTCCCTGGGGCAATAGATACAAAAATGTTGCGTCAGGAAATCAAAAATGGAGGAAGCAATCTCAATTTCTGCACACCTCCGTTATCAGCTGATGAAGTTTGTCGCACGGTTATCACTGCATTACGTAAAAAAAAGCAGGAATATTATTTACCAAAATGGTCCGGAATCCAAATTAAGCTTGTTATGTTAAAACCTGCATTGGTTCAATTATTAATGCCATATATGGAAAGAAAAGGCAAAAAGGGTAAAAAAATATGGGCAAAAAGAAATAGGAATAATTTACAACAAGACTAGAAATCTTTAAAAATCTATTGCTAGACTACTATGAACCTTTTACATGTAGGGTTCTTTATATAATTTTTAATAAATACAAGAACGACCCATAACGATGAATGTAACACAGCACTCTGATTTCAATCCACCTGAAATTGACCTTAAGCAGTATATTCGCTCTATTCCTGATTACCCAAAGCCTGGCATATTATTTTACGATATTTCAACATTGCTAAGAAATGCTGATGCTTGGCAAATTGCAACTGCACGTATGGCACATGGTGTCGCAAAATGGCAACCTGATTTAATTGCGGGTATTGAATCACGCGGATTTGTCAGTGCATCCCCACTGGCATCAGCAATGGGATGTGGGATGATTATGATTCGCAAGCCTGGAAAATTACCAGGAAAAACAATTTCGATTAATTACGATTTGGAATATGGTCAAAACTGTATTCATATCCAAGAGGATGCTGTCAAGCCTGGTCAAAAAGTCGTTATTATCGACGATTTATTGGCAACAGGGGGGACGTTACAAGCTTCTATCAACCTTTTGCGCAAAGTTGGTGCGGAAATTGTGGGTGCGGCGGCACTTATTGAGTTAAAAAGTTTAAAGGGACGTGAAAAAATTGACGTCCCCTTACACTCTGTTATTACTTACGAATAAGTAACATAAATAAGAAAGTCATTATACTTTCTTATTTTTTTCAATAAAATGTTCCAACCAATGGATTGTGTAATCCCCTTTTTGGAACTGTTCATCGGCCAAAATCTTTTGTTGTAACGGGATAGTGGTTTTTATTCCAGAAACAACCATTTCCGCCAAAGCTCTTTGCATTCTTGCAATAGCAGATGGACGATCTGGAGCGTGTACAATTAGTTTTGCGACCATACTGTCGTAATATGGTGGAATAGAATATCCAACGTACAAAGCACTATCTAAACGTACACCAAAACCACCAGGGGCATGGAATACACTGATTTTCCCTGGATTTGGGGCAAAAGTTTCTGGATCCTCAGCATTGATACGACATTCGATTGCATGCCCCTTAAAATGAATATCAGCCTGTTGAACACTTAAAGGTTCACCAGCCGCTACCCGAATTTGTTCTGCAACCAAATCCACGCCTGAAATAAATTCTGTAACAGGATGTTCAACCTGTAACCTTGTATTCATTTCAATAAAACAAAAATGCCCATCTTGATACAAGAATTCCAACGTACCAGCATTACGATATCCCAGCTCGCGCATTGCATTAGAAGAAACATTCCCAATAAATTGGCGTTGTTCATCCGTTAATGCTGGGGACATGGCCTCTTCCAACACCTTTTGATGGCGTCTTTGTAAAGAGCAATCCCTTTCCCCTAAATAAACCACGTTTCCATGTTGATCGCCAATAATCTGGATTTCAATATGTCGAGGTTTATCAAGATATTTTTCCATATACACAGCATCATTACCAAAAGCCATCTTGGCCTCTGTTCTGGCAACTTGCCATGCTTCTTCGAGCTCTTCAGGGCTTTGAGCGACTTTCATCCCTCGACCCCCCCCCCCAGCAGAAGCTTTAATTAAAACGGGGTAACCGATCTCATCTGCAACTTTTTTTGCAGAATTAATATCTTTTAACTCCCCATCTGAACCAGGAACCAATGGAACGTTAAATCTTTCCATTGTTGTTTTGGCCTGAATTTTATCCCCCATCATACGAATATGTTGAGGTGTTGGACCTATAAAAACAATACCGTGTTCTTCAACCAATTCAGCAAAGTCTGCGTTTTCAGATAAAAAACCGTACCCTGGGTGAATAGCCTCTGCCCCTGTGACAACTGCGGCGGAAATAATGGCTGCCTTGTTTAAATAACTCTCTGCCAAAGCAGGAGGGCCAATACAAACACTTTCATCGGCCAACAAAACATGCATAGCATCTGCATCCGCTGTTGAATGTACAGCGACTGTCTTGATGCCCATCTCACGACAAGCCCTTAATACACGAAGAGCAATTTCACCACGATTGGCGATTAAGATTTTTGAAAACATTGTTTTATTCTATTACTGCCAGAACTTCACCGTATTCTACTGGATCACCTGAAGAAACAAGAATGCGCGTTACTTTCCCTGCCTTAGGGGCACGAATTTGATTAAACGTTTTCATTGCTTCAATTAACATCAACACCTGACCTGCTTGTACTTGCTGTCCAACAGTAACAAAAGCAGGTGCAGATGGTTCAGGTGTTAAATACGCAACCCCAATCATTGGGCTTAGTACTGCACCAGGGTCTTTTGATAAATCTTGTGTCGCAACCTGTGAACTGGTTTCAACGGCTACAGGCGCTGCAACGGGGGCAACAACGCCACCACCACCAAGATTTCTGGCAACGCGGATTCTCTGATCCTTTTCTGCAATTTCAATTTCACTTAACCCAGTTTCGGTTAAAATATCTGCTAAAGCACGAATGACTTCTGCATCGACGAGCATTTTGCCCATTAACTGTCCTCTTCTAGAATAATATCTGCTATCGCAGCAAGCGCAAGCGCGTACCCTTGTAAGCCTAGCCCACAAATAACACCTGTTGCTGCTTGCGAAACATATGAATGATGTCGAAATGATTCCCGACGATAAATATTTGAAATATGAACCTCTATAACAGGTAAATCCACAGATAACAACGCATCCAGTGTTGCAATGGATGTATGACTGTAGGCACCAGCGTTAATAATGATTCCCTTGGCCTTTCCTTTGCATTCCTGTATCCATGAAACCAGCTCACCTTCATCATTAGTCTGACGAAAATCTATAGCTATTTCTAACTGCTCTGCGTTTTGAATGCAAATTTGTTCCACATCGTCAAGGGTTGCACTGCCATAAACTTCTGGCTGACGCATCCCCAACATATTCAAATTGGGCCCATTCAAAACATATACCAGCGGTAATACCATCACCTGTTACGCCTTCAATACATAAATATCTTTTCTTTATATATAGACTATTCATCCTAATAAATATAATTTCTTTATTTAATAGGCAACTTCTAAGATCATTACAAATATACCCTAAAGATTTATTTTCTGAATCGTCTTAATTTCATTTGCATTGTTGTTTTATTTACAGCTTATTGATTTTCAAACATAGTATGCTTATATAAATTTCAATACGACATAAATACATTTTTTTCTTTTTTTTGCCATTTTTTTATAAGAGTATGATATAATTATGATTTTATCATGCCATTTATAGTGGCAATATTCTATATTATTCAGGTTCACTTACTAATCTAGGGTGAAATAAGAACAGGATTAAAATACATGCGACGACGTTGTACTAAATTGTTAGGTATTTGCCTTATCACAGGCTTAGGTCTACAAGGAATACAAAGCCATCAAGCATTTGCAGAACATAGAAGTTCAGTAAAAACAACTCATCGGAAACTTGTTAAACACACAAGAAAAAAGGCAACCCCTTATCGAATCCGCCGTCATAAGGCTTATCAAAACCCCCAAAATGAGGCTTATAATACAGATAACAGCCAATCCGAAAGTGGAACAGCTAGCTGGTATGGTGGTCGTCACAATCGATTAAGAACAGCATCAGGATCTCGTTTCAATAGCACCCAATTAACAGCTGCTCATCCCAGTTTGCCTATGGGCACTAAGGTGTTAGTACGTTCTGAAGATACTGGAAACGCTGTCGTAGTAACAATTAATGATCGTGGTCCTTATTCAGGGAATCGAATTATTGATTTATCCAAAGCAGCCGCTGCAAAAATTGGAATGGTCAGAAGAGGTACAGCTCATGTTACCATTACGCCTATTACCCAAAATATCGAAGTTGCAGAAGCACCAGAGTAACAAGATCTAAATTGAGCAGCCTCTGGTCTATATAATCATGGCACTACGTTAAGCAGAGGCTTCTTTTATAACATATTCTTCGATTTTTGAATTAAGTTGTGCACCCAGCAATACCACATAACAAGAAACTAAGAACCACATCATCACAGCAACAACTGTGCCCAAAGGGCCATAGGTACTACTAAAATTAGCTAAGTGTGCTACATAAAACGAAAATCCAAAAGCTGACAGTAACCAAAGAATCGTAGCAACCACTGCGCCTGGTAAAATCCAGCGCCAATTCACGTTTGCTCGACAAGGACCAAAACGATAAAACATCGAAAATGTCCAAATAACGAAAAACAAAACAACAATGTTACTCGCTGTTTTTGCAATGTTTAATGCTGGAATATATTCCCAAATCCAAGGGAAATAATTCATCATATCGTAAAAGACAGTTAAAGGTAGCAACTTGATAATCGCAGGCAGAGCCACAACAATAGCCAGTGTTAAAGACGTTCCCAAAATAGCGCAAAAAGTCAAAGACATCGCCAATAGTTGAAATTTAAAAAAATTTCTTGTTTCTTTGGCATTATAGGCAACATTCAATCCTGTAATCAGCCCCTTGGTACCAACTGCAGAAGCCCACATCGCTAGTACAATCGAAATAGCCAACTGAATTGTCAAGGTTGAATCAGTTTGATCGATGATGCTATGAATCATTTGTTGCAAAAAACTATAAACAGATGGTGGCAAAAAATGTGACAAAAATTTTAGCTGAGGTTCGACCGTTTGAGGATCAAAAATTAAACCATAAACTGAAATTAAACTGCTAATGGTTGGGAATAAAGATAAAGTTGAGTAAAAGGCACATCCCGCCGCAACCAACATTGATGGACCATTGATTAAGGTCCGAATGGTATTCATAATAATGGTTTTCCATCCGCGAAATGAAATTTTTAAAGGAGAATATCGCTTCTCTACAAGAATTTCTTCTGACATCGATGTATCTAAAGCATCCATTACTTTTCTATTCCAACCTTTCAAATATATTTAACAGACGTAAATAAACCATATTCTTGATTTAATTTCTATTACTATACCATTATTCTGATATTTTTTTCTTGCTTTTAAGTAACATCATTACATTAATGTCAGCGAGTAAGCTAAAAATATTCTTAAATTTTTAAAAATATAACATTTTATTGTTGATTTTATTCCAAAAAGGGATCATATCGCAAACACGCAGCAACGCACGTGCCCCTGGCCCTTTAAAGGTTACGCAACGACGTCAAGCGTTCTGGCAAATTGGTAACTCTTTTTTCAAATTTCACAAAGAAAAACCGCCATTTAAATTCGCTGGTCCGTTAGACCGTTCCGCAACATTTTTTCTGTTTAATTAAAACAGTATCATCACAAAGGGATAGGAATTCATGAATTCTAAAATCTCACAATTTATAGCCAATAATCAAATATCAACCCCATGCCTGATCCTTGATGTTGATCAGGTAGAACGCAATTATAACCAACTGCATCAAGCCATCCCTTATGGTGGAATATACTATGCAGTAAAAGCAAATCCTGCTTTGCCTATTTTAAAAAGACTGGTTGCCTTAAACTCTTTTTTCGATGCAGCGTCTTGGGAAGAAATTCAATTATGCCTTGATGCTGGGGCAAAGCCTTCTCAAATTTCTTTTGGGAATACGGTAAAAAAAATATCATCCATTCAGTCTGCTTATAAAATAGGCGTTGAAATGTATGTGTTTGATAGTATCGAAGAAATGCAAAAAATTGCCAAACATGCGCCGGGATCAAAAGTATATTGCCGGTTAATCGTTGATAATCTGGGGGCTGATTGGCCTTTATCTGGCAAATTTGGCACAACAGTTGACCATGCAGTTGAATTACTAATCCAGGCTAAAAATTTAGGGCTAGATCCTTATGGGGTTTCATTTCATGTTGGCAGCCAACAAACCGACCCCAAAGCATATACAGCCGCCATAGAAAAAGCAGCATCATGTTTTACAACATTAGCCGCACAAGGGATCGAACTGCGAATGATTAATTTAGGAGGCGGTTTTCCCATTCGTTATCGTGAAGACGTCCCTGAAATCGAAGAATTTACAACAGCAATTCAACAAAGTCTATTACACCACTTTGGTAATAACATTCCTAGAATTATTTTAGAACCAGGGCGTTTTATGGTCGGTAATGCAGGTATTGTTTCAACAGAGGTAGTACTGTCCAGTAAACGGGGGAAAACCAACGGTCCACGTTGGGTGTATTTGGACATTGGTCGTTTTGGGGGATTGGCCGAAACAGAAGGCGAAGCTATTCGTTATCAAATTGAAACTTCTTATGACGGTTCAACAACGGGCCCCGTTGTCTTGGCAGGGCCATCTTGCGATGGGGTTGATGTGATCTATCAAAAATCTAACTATCAACTTCCCTTAGAATTAACCGCTGGGGATCGTATTTCTTTGTTAAGCACTGGGGCATATGTTTCAACATATTGTTCCACACGCTTTAACGGTTTCGCCCCTTTAGAAGAATATTATATCTAGCTTTAAGATTTTTTATTCCGATGTTAAGCTTGACGACATGAAAAAATATCTTCTTATCATCGGAATATCTTTAGTATGGTCCATTCCCTTATATGCCAGTCCCGAAACGGGGATATTTATAGGAAAAAATGACATCCATACCCTTGGATATCTTAAAATTGAGCAAGCCCCTTTTAATCGACTTTATACAACGATTGATCTTAAAAATATACGATGTGGCGCACATCTAAAAGGATATACTGAACAACAGGGTAAACGTTTTGTACTACACACTGATATACTTGACCCAAGTGCCGATGACGCCCATCAATGCGCCGTAACTTTTACTAACGACAAGAACGTAATTACAATTATTCGTGAAGAAAACTGTCAGAATTGGCATGGCATTGGATGCTCTTTTACCACTTTAAAGTTTTATAAACGTTAACCCTATTAAATTGAAAATTTTAACGCGTTAACAAGAACAGAGCCTGCTCTCCAAAAAAATTGGCTAAACGGATAGAGCGTTCCCATGGGGCACGTCCTCCTTGATCGTCAATTGCCATCCACCGTTCAATTTTATACCCTTCTTTACGCGACAAATTCACAAAATCAGTCATCGTACACGGATGGATATTAGGGGTTTCATACCAGTACTTACCCCAAACATTGGTCATAGGCATTCGACCTTTTAATAAAAGCTGCAGGCGCAATGTCCAATGCCCAAAATTAGGGAAAGAAACGATGGCATAACGGCCAATACGCAACATTTGTTGCAGCACTTCCCTAGGGCGATTAACGGCTTGTAAAGTACGGGACAAAACGACGTAATCAAATCCCCCTGTCGGGTAATGTTGCAAATCGAAATCCGCGTTCCCGTGAATAACAGGCAATCCTTTACCAACTGCCTTTGTCACATAAGACATATCCACTTCAATTCCACGCGCATCACATTGGTGATAACGACATAAATAATCAATTAATGACCCATCACCACAACCAATATCCAATACTTTGGATTGTTGTTTAATCATATCTATAATGCAACGTTGATCAAGACGCATAATGTTCTAACCGCCTTTGTTCTTCAATTCCTGATAAGAACCCTCTAATAGTAATATCTAAATCGGGTTCTTCTAATAAAAAAGCATCATGTCCCTTATCCGTTGCAATTTCAACAAAAGACACCCTTGCCCCCACCCGATTAAGTGCCTGCACAATAACCCTGGACCTAGAGGTTGGAAATAACCAATCCGAAGATAAGGAGATCACGCAAAAACGCGACTTTACATGGGCAAATGCCTGAACCAAATCCCCATCATAAGCATGAGATAAATCGAACCAATCCATCGCCCTGGTAATGGTTACATAGGAATTCGCATCAAAGCGTCTGACGAAATTAGATCCTTGATAGTGCAAATAGCTTTCTACCTGAAAAACCTCGCCGAAAATAGGAAAAGAAGAGTCTTTTAATCGCTCTTGCAACCGTCGCCCAAATTTTCGATTTAACGCATCTTCTGACAAATACGTAATATGTGCCATCATACGTGCAACAGCCAATCCACGATACGGGGTAACCCCATAACGCCAATACTCCCCATCTCGCCAATCAGGATCTGAAAAGATCGCCTGACGCCCCACCTCATTAAAAGCAATATTTTGCGCCGAATGAAAAGATGAGGTTGCAATAGGAATCACTGCATAAACTTGGTCAGGGTAGCTTACAGCCCATTGTAAGGTCTGCATACCGCCCATGGATCCGCCAATAACCGCGAATAATTGTTTGATTTGAAAATGGTCTATTAACATTTTTTGGGCATTGACCATATCTTTGATTGTAATGGCGGGAAAATCAGCCCCCCAACGCCCTATTTTTTGACCATCTTCACGCATAGAGCGTGGGCCCGTCGTGCCCATGCAACTGCCTAATACATTTGTACAAATGATAAAGTATTTATTTGTATCGATCGGACAGCCTGGCCCTACCATATTGCTCCACCAACCAGCTTTTTTGCTGATTGGATTAATATCTGTAACATATTGATCCCCTGTCAAAGCATGACAAATCAAAATCGCGTTGTCTTTTGCTGCTGATAATTGACCATAAGTCTGGTATGCAATTTCCAAAGGTGCCAAATATTGACCATTCTCTAAGCAAATCCCGTCTTTAAACATAATCTTTTGGGTAAGGGGATCCTGATTTTCATCACTATTAAGATAGTTTTCTTCTGACTCAGCCATAAATGATAACGATATCCTTCCCCTTTTATCAGTCAAACCATACTTTGCTACAACAATTAATGATGATTACATATCTTTGCACTTTATAAGATATCTTATTTCATATAAACTGATAAATCTCAAAATAATTATAAATCATTATTGTTTTAATTGGCCATATAATTTTTCTTTTATTAAAAATGAGTGCAATGAATGAAAAAATATGTTTCAGAAAGGTTTTGCCCTATGAATATTCATCCATACGTTTCACCCTCTAGATTATATAAACTATTTTTTACTTTCATCGTCGCTGGATTGGTTACTGGCCCCCTTGCATATAGCGCATCACAACATCACAAAAAAACTAGCCATCATCAGCAAAATATTAAATTGGGCAAGGTCACCTTAACCCCTCAGCCCGACAATGCACTGGCAACAATTGCCCGTAATTTGAATCAAACAGATCTAAATTTTGCCATTCACCGTAATGAACAACCCCTACTATTAATTGGCACGGCCAACCTTTCCTCTACCAAGACTGCTAAAATCGTTTTATTTACTCAAATACAATCTGCCAGCCTATGCGGTTCTGGGGGATGTTCAACAACAGCTTATTTGAAAAGAAATAATCAATGGGTAAAGGTACTTGATTCAGTTACTGGGGATATTGAAATAAAAAAAACAAAGCATAAAGGGATGCATGACCTGTTAATTGGTACGTCTGATTCTTGGATCTGGAATGGCAAGACATATGTAGAATCTCAAAAAGGGCCTAAATTAACAGGATTAAAACGATCAATTGAAAATCATCAAAAAAGTAAATTGTAAAAACGTTTTCTCTTAATATTAAGACAAATAACACCGTACATATGCATCATTGACGTATAACTGTAAGATACCTCGTATAGTATAGTACAAATATGACAAAACTTGAAACAGTTTGCGCTTAGGATTGCGGGCACTCATCTTAAAGAAGATCAAATTAAATAAACTAAATAAACATTATTCTGTTCATAATTATTCATCAAGTTATCATATTCTAGGATTAAATCATCAAACCCTAGGAAACCCAATATTTATAAAACCTCGCAATGGGATTCAGAATGTAAAACCTTTATAAACTATAAAATAAAAGCTTATGCGCTTATTTTACGTTACTTTTTAATTCTAATTCTATATTTTCAGATCGATCATAACGACCAAAACGATCTACAAGGGTGGCACTGGCCTCGTTCATTCCTTGAATATCAACTTGTATTCCTTGCTCACGGAATTTTAATGCAACTTTGTCCAGTGCATATACTGAACTCGTGTCCCAAAAATGCGCATGAGTGAGGTCAATCACAACCTTTTCCACAACTTCTTTTAAATCAAAGCTTTTTATAAACCGCGTAGACGAGACAAAAAACACCTGCCCATTCACCACATAAGTCCTGACATTACCAGTCAGTGTTGATTGAACCGTCATAAAATGAGATACTTTATTAGCAAACGTTAAAGCAGCAACCAATACCCCCGCAAAAACACCATAGGCCAGGTTGCCTGTAACAACGACAATTGAAACTGTTAAAATCATGATAAAACTGGTTGAAAGTGGATGTGTACGCAATTCTAAAATGGATTTCCATGAAAATGTGCTAATACACACCATAATCATAACAGCAACCAAAGCGGCCATTGGAATCATAGCAACCCATTGCTTTAAAAATACAACCAAAATAAGCAAGAAAACACCAGCAACCATCGTTGATAAACGTCCTCGCCCCCCTGAAGTAATGTTAATCACAGACTGACCAATCATCGCACATCCAGCCATTCCTCCGAAAAAACTGGTTACTATATTGGCAACTCCCTGCCCTTTACATTCACGATTTTTATCACTGTCAGTATCTGTAAATTCGTCTACAATGGTTGCCGTCATCATGGTTTCCAATAACCCAACTGCCGCCAATCCAAAAGAATAAGGCAATATAATAAATAATGTGTTTAAGTTCAAAGGCACGTCAGGAATAAAAAACATCGGCAAGCTATCAGGTAAATGCCCTTTGTCGCCAACCGTAGGCACATGCCAACCCAACATCACTGCAATTCCTGTAATCACGATAATACATATCAAAGGGGATGGGATTAATTTCGTTATAAAAGGGAAAAGATAAATGACGGCCAAACCACCAGCAGTTAGAACATAAACATGCCATGATCCCCCGGCCAACTCGTGTATCTGAGCAATAAAAATTAAAATAGCAAGCGCATTAACAAAACCCGTTACAACAGAATGGGAAACAAAACGCATTAACGCACCCAGTTTTAAGTATCCAGCCAACATTTGAAATATACCTGCCAGAATTCCCGCCGCCAGCAAGTAATTTAAACCATGATTATGAATTAATGGTCCCATTAACAACGCCATTGATCCCGTCGAAGACGAGATCATGCCAGGTCTGCCACCAAAAATCGACAAAATAAAAGGAATACAAAAGGCAGAATATAATCCAACGCTAGGATCTACCCCAGCAATAATAGAAAAGGCAATAGATTCAGGAATAAGCGCAAGAGCAACAACCATTCCAGCCAGAACATCCGCACGGATGTTACCAAGCCAGTCCTGTCGTGTAGAAGACAGCAGCATTTGATAATCCTATATAATATATTTTACCCGTATTTCAGGGTTCTATCAGGGGAAATTTAGAATATGACACAGCCACTCTTTTCAAAAAAAGCCAAAAGAGATCCATAAACCTTAAAATTAGGTATTAACGAAAAAAATTTTCAGGGCGGTGCAATAAACATTATAAGCTGGGGTTTCTATTGTAAAATTCACAAAGACAAACGACTTTATAATAAGTAAACTCAACAATATTTTACATGAAATAAAAGGTCAAGAGTAATTTTTTAGTAATGCTTATAAGATAACTAAAACAAGGTATATTTAATAATGTGTCGTTTTTCTTAGAAACCATATGCTTGACTAGCCAATTAGTTTATTTCTTAAGGGCAAGAGAGTTATTATTCTTCAATCGAAGTTTATTCTACTGTTGAAATCACTAATTGACCAACAGATGGTGGCTTTTTTCTTGATTCGTTATCAATCTACTTAGCAAATTTCTACCTTCTATATGAATTTTACAACCGCCCCTAATCAACACTCAAGGTAAAGATGGACAGCACCAAGCATCGTGCAAGGTATATTTCGCTTGTAAACGTAAATCTAGATATTTATGAGAATACTTCATTCCTGCGCCATAATGAGAAGTACAATCTTACTTATCTTAATATTTTACTCAATATTGGCCAATTGAAATATCAACTATAGTCTTTTCTCCTACACCGCTTCCGCTTGTCTTATTTCATAGATAATCATATGAGCTGTATTTTTAAAATGATCTGCCTTTTAAAGAGCATTTCGAGCGCTATATAAAGCTGCTAAACCATACTAGTTTAAATATGAATTATCATCGCCTAGCCTAGCACTTTCATACCAATTTCATTGATCTCTTTCCATTTCAATTCCTAAATCTAGGCTAAGTTAAAAGTTAATTTTTTCTAAAGGAATTTTGAATGATTTTACTATTTCAGCAATATTATCAAAAAATTAGTAGGTTTAGTTTCATTATCTTTTCCAAACATAAACTAACTCCTTAATCAATTAAACGTTTGTTATATATTTTATCTATTATTTGCTCTATAAAAGCTAATGAACCAGAATCTATAGTATTATAACGAAGCGTGAATTCACTCACATATCGATGTAAATGTTTGAAACTTATATGATGAAATATTCCGCAATAACTACGGTTTATCATTTTTACACTCACCTACGCAGTGATTAACTGTTGACACGGCAATCTTTGCAATAACAAAGCATAGGATTGTGGTTTTACACTCAACTGTAGAAATACTTCCGCAATAAGAACAAAGCCCACCATTGTTTTTCATCTATCATATCCAAAAAAACATGAAAAATCTTACAAACCTGATACTTCTGTATCTTGCACCGTAAAAAACTATTCAACTAACTGTTCCCATTATAATAAAATAACATTTGGCTAGCTAAATGTATGATCCTTTATGAATTTATAATATAATCTATTATAAACCACAAATTTTACAATTTGGATTGCGGTCGAAGGCAATTTGATAAAATTGTAAATTCATTGCATTATAATGCAATAATTGTCCTGTAAGGATATTCCCAGTATTTAAAATAATTTTTAGAGCTTCTGAAGCTTGCATTGCTCCAATTATATTAACTAAGGGTGCAAAAACACCTAAAAAAGAACAATTATCTTGCTCGTTATTTACACCATCAAAGAGGCAAGCATAACACGGACAAGATGTATCACGATTATCAAAAACACTTAATTGCCCTTCGAAACGTAATGCTGAACCAAAAACCAGTGGTGTTTTGCTTAAAAAAGCTGCTTTATTAACATTTAATCGAGTTGGCAAATTATCACTACAATCAACGACTATATCATGTTGTTTACATAATAAAATTAAATCACTTAATACTAGTCTGCGAGTAATTACATTAACTTGCACATCTTGATTTTGTTTGTGTATGAAATTTTTTATTACTTCTGCTTTATATTGTCCAATATCTGCATACACATAATGTGTTTGTCGCTGTAAATTAGATAAATCAACTTTGTCATCATCAACGCAAGTTAAATATCCAACGCCTGCTGCTGCTAATAAAGGTATTGCAGCACATCCCAATCCTCCACATCCGATAATTAATATCTTGCTGTTTATAATAGCTTGTTGTCCTTTTAAATCGATTTGAGGCAACAATATATGACGACTATATCTTATTAATTGAGAATCATTCATTACGTAATACTACAAAAAATTGATTATACCCTTATTTCCTTTTTAAAAACTACTATCAAAATAGGTAGTAATAATTATAAAAAAGTACGCTTTTACCTTATCCATTAAAGTTATGAATTATACACTTTGTGCCAATAGGAATTAAAATTTATGAAGATAACATAATAAATATTAAAATATATTAACAAGCGGCATTATACCATGCTTCATCACTCGATGTTTTTTTTCAAAAAAATTAACACAAGTCATTTTTTGTTATCTTTTACATTTATTACATTTATGCCAAATTTAACTCAAGCAATTTCTGCTCATAGTATTGCTTCTGAAAATAACACAACTCTAAATAATAAATGCAAAAGTATAGTTACTGCATCGGGTAAATACGGTCGCAGTCGTTCTCCTGATTGGGGGGTTTTTAATAGTAATAGCGGTTTTGGGCCTATTGGAAATTATTCCTGGTTCGCTTTTGGTCCAAATGCACCTTACGCCCAAACTAGATGGGTAGAAGATTGGAGTGGATTGTGCAACGATCCTGACAAAGATAAGGATTTTTTTAATAAACTTAAATATATTCCCCTTAATGACTCTAATTCTATTTGGTTAAGTCTCAATGGAAATGGGCGTTTACGTTACGTTTTTGATAGCCGCCCATACATGGGATTTGCACAAAAAAGAGATTCTAGTCGCTTTTTACTGCGTAGTCAATATGGTGCGGATTTACGAGTTGGAAGTCATGTACGTGCATATGTCGAACTGATTAATGCGTTAGCTGGTGGTGTTCGTCAATTTGGTTATCAAACTGGGTATCAACGCAGTCGTATAAATTTACAACAAGGTTTTTTAGAACTTAAAGCACACATGTTGGGCGCTAAAATGGGTGTCATAGGAGGACGCCAATTTTTTATCGATGGTCCTCCTTCTATGATCTCCCCTCGTGAATTAACAAATGTTCGCCAAAGCTGGGATGGATTTAGAGGATACGCTTTTTGGAAACGTTTTCGTATAGATCTTTTTGATTTATGGCAAACAGATGAACATAATGATAAGTCAGCTTTTACATATGGTCCCAATTATAACGCTCGTCTTTATGGTGCATACTCCAGCTTAGCGCTTCCAAGTTTTCATGCCTTAGGTAAAAAAAGTCAGATTTTCGTTGATGCTTTTTTTATTGGTTATTTATACAATAGTCGAGGAGGTCCATCTGCTCTTCCAACAGCAAAAATCGGCGGCTGGGAAAAGGGCTCTACAAGAAGAGACAATATAGGTGGGCGTATAAGTGGTAATCTTGGAGTCCTTAACTTTGACTTAACAGGAATATATCAAGGAGGTGAATTCCGTCCCGCAAATAATGGCAAATACAGACCTGTCAGAGCTTATGCATTTAACAGTATTTTCTCATATGTTGTCCCAAACACTCCTGGAAAACTCGTTGTTGGATTACAAAGTGATTACGCTTCTGGTGGGAATTATAATAAAACCCATGGTGCGGTTAGGAATTTTGCTGTACCTTATTTCCCTCAAGCAAATTATTTAGATATGACTTTGTATCTAACCACATCAAATAGCGTTAGCACGGGTCCTTTAATTACATATAACCCTACGAAAAAATCCCTTCTTAAACTACATGCCCCTTTCCTATGGCGTGCAAGTACAAACGATACCATTTATGGCACAGGATTTACTTATCCCCTGCGAGATAACTACTCGGGTAGCTTTATCGGAAGTGTTCCACAATTTACTTTTGCTTATGAAATTGCCCCGCACCTTGTTTTCACAAGTGATATTGCTGGATTTATTGCATCTAACTCTCTTAAAAGAGCAGGTGCACAAAATAGTGCTTTTGTTATGGAGAGTTTGGATTTTAGGTTTTAATAAAATGATTTGGTCTTATCGCAAATTTGAAATTAGGTTGTATTTTGGTATAGAAATGGTGAGTCAGCAAGGAAGTTGGCTATTTAGTCCAAAAATATTCTAGGTAAGATTAATTTGTTCATTGATGGTCCATTTTCCTTTAAAGCCAAATTCTTTTTTTTATCCAAAGAATAGCCTCATATCCTCTAAGCATTTTCATTGCCGTATGGAAAGACTGAAAACACCCATTTCTTGGGATAGATCTCTTTAATCTAAAATGATCATTTTCTATTCCCTGTTGTAAGAACTACTTTGTTTCATGAAAGCAGTGATTAAGGAGTATAGTCCCATTCTTCACGGTTTATATGGTTTTTGGAAAGATTGTTGCTTTGTCTGTTCCGATACGAGTTGGAGCGAACAGATCATCTTCTTTAAAGGCTTTTCTAAAGAAACGCTGAGCTGCTTTGATATTTCTCTTAGCAGTTAGCAAAAAGTCAATCGCAGAACCTGCTTTATCAATGGCTCTGTATAGATACTTCCACTGACCTTTTACTTTAACGTGAGTCTCATCAACCCTAACATCACCGCAATGAGGCTTTCTAAATCCTCTCAAGCATTTTTCTAAGAAGGGGGTATAACGAAAATCCAACGGTTTAACACGCTGTGATCAAATTTCACTCCACGCTCTGAAAACAGATCTTCTATATCTCGATAGCTTAGTGAGTAGCGTGAATACCAATTAATCGCTTAGGCAATCATTAATCCATTAAAATGACGTCTTTTAAAATCATTTCTTGTACGATGAAATAATTTATTCTTTGATCTTTCTAGCATCTATACCTCCCTAAAATAGGCAGGCATATTATCAGAATCTTGTATTTTTTACCTTAATACAGGTTACAAATAATATTCGCAACAAGGCCATATTAAAGATATTTACTAGAAATAAAAAAACATTTAAATAGAAACATTTTTAAACAAGAATCTATTTTGCGTGCTTTTTTTTATTTAGTGCTATATATTAATAAAAAGAACACGTTATATTAATTTTGTTAAAGTAAGAACAAAACAATGAACACTATTGTTATAGCTAGCCAAAAAGGTGGATCATCTAAAACCACTTTAGTTGCTCACTTTACAGTTACAACAGAACAAAAAAATATATCTCCCACCGTTTTAATAGATATGGATCCACAATCTTCTTTGTCATCGTGGTAGAATGTTTGTGAGAATAATATGCCAACATTAAGCTGTATCAAATTTAAAAGACTTACCAGAAAAAATTAAATCCTTAAAAGAAGCTTTGGCTTAAGTCTTTCAGGTTCCTTGCTAGCTGATCAATAGAATGAACATGAATAGCATCACCTTCTCTGACATATTCCAACATGGCTTGTAGTTGAGGTCTTTTTGTATCCACACCACTCATTTTATCTGTGAAGATTTTATCTAGTTTAACCTCATCAAGCTGTCTTTCTGTATTTGGATATTCAGAGCTTACTCTTGTATATCCAATATCACTCATAATAATCTCTACTGTATTCTTTTAAGTTTAAGGTGTTTATCTATTAAACTGTATTCTTATATAAATCAACTTAAATAAATACGAAATACTTTATTTAAACTCATGCGATACGCAGAATTTACGTAAATTTGTTTAATGACCGTTTTATAAAAATTACTGTTCAATAATATCAAACTTTAAACGGCTCCAAAATTTAGAGTGATCGCGACTAATAAATTTACAATATTTTCTGAACCTTTTTCTATAATCTCTTATTGAAAACTCAGCAGACCATGGAAAAATAGGTCTTTTAAAAACTTCGATACTGTAAATATTGTAGCCAAATATAAAAGTAATTTTATTCGGAGGAACAAGGTGAAATTTTTCTAAAGACCCATAACATTCTGGGTGATAAACCCACTCGAAACCATCACTTTCACATTCTGCCTTTTCTTGATCTGATACAGCGTCTATACTCCAACGTTCAAGAATTTTACCCGATGAAGTAATTAAATAAATATAGCAAGCATCTAAACCCATGTCTCCGTAATCTGTTGTAGAAACAAAGAGCAAATAGTAAGAGTGAATTTGGATAACTTTTTCTAAGCATCTTCCCCAGAGTTTATATCGAGTGCGGTGTCCATTTATATAAATTCGACTGTTATATGCTTTAGATTTAATTGGATCTAACGTAATTCGATTATCTTGAATAAATTTCATATAATAACACCGTTTTAATATACACTCATATTATAATTTAACATAAGAATCCATCAGATAAATAGATAGAAAACTTCCTATAACTGCTCCTCCATACGCACCAAATGGCCCTAATAGAACCCCCCCTACAAAGCCACCAGCATACATACCAACCGCTCCAGCGCCATACTCCATTAATTATGTTCAGTCGCAGCAATCTTATCATCCGCAGTTATAATATTATAAAGGGAAACTAAAAGAGAAACATAGAGCGTATATTTTCCTATAGCATTTAATGTTCCTATAGCATTGAATTTTTTAGTTTCTGCATCAAACATTCTGGGATTTTTAAGAGCTTTCATCACTGTTTCCTGAGGATTACCAGACGCTATCAATATTTCTTTTTTTATCATTGTTTTTTATGCTCGGGTAAATCCTTATACATCTTAAGTTGTTCTTCAGAAGATAGTTGCGCTTTCATTGCTTCTACTTGTTCTTTAATAAACTTCTTTTTTTGGTTAGAGGAAAGGTAATGGGGGATTTTAACATTTTCTTTAACATACATACGCAATGTATAATTTTTTAACAGATTTTTTACGCTTTTTCCGTCCTCTTTCTGTTTTTTTGCTTGGAAATAACCAATTGAATGTGTAATCTTACGTAATTCATTCATAATTCTGTTACGCGCGATGCTGGCTTCAACGTAAGCTTGATCTAGAGTCATATCACCAAGATAGACTTTTTTTAAGTAACCCCTACGCATATCGCCAATTCTATTCGTGTAGATTTGCCGTATATGTCTATCCCAATGAAGGCGTATGCCAAGATTAGCAACGGCAATACGTATCTCATCAAATACTTTATCTAATTCTTTTCTTTTATTGATATCATCCAATAAGAGGTTTTTACTGTTAGGATTTTTATTTTTGATATTATTGCATGATTGCAAGGGATAATAATTATAATCATCTATAGGTATTTCTTTACTACCCCTTAAATTACCTATCGTGACTTCTGCTATAGTGACTGTTCCAGGTAATGTGCGATGCCAACTTCTTCCTTGATCGTTACTAATGAAATATTGATTTCCATCTTGGCAAAATAATTTATCTGAGTAATTACTCATTTTGAGTTTTACCTTTTTTTAAGAAACAATATCGATGTCCATAATGATTTCTTTTGCACTTGTTTCACAAACACCAACCTCTGGATGATATTCAAAATAAATATTCATAGAGCATCTATCTTGAAATTGTTCCTCTGCATCAATAAAAACGGGTTCTATTCTTGCATCATCGCTATAGAGTGGAAAAAATGGTTCGTTAAATTGTTCAAATTGTTCACTAGCCCAAGCATCATTAAACCTAACAGAAAAGGCTTTAGCCATTTGCATAGCTGGAACGTTCTCATTGCCAGTTAGAGATAATTCCATAGTTACCATTGATCGTGACCATAAAATTTTATGTTTATCTGTATAACGAGTTTCAGTAAAAGACATTGATTTTTCATCTATAACTTGCAAAACAGCATAAGGAGGTTTAGGTGCTGAAACTCTGTTTGTTAATCCTTTAATAATAGTCAGTTTTGCCCCTTTAATTGGAATAGATTTTTGAATGAATTTACCAACTAAATCGTACATTTCTTTGTAACTAAGATTTTTTAACTCTGGAAACTCTCCATCTTTTGGAGCTTAAGCAGTAACTTTTGCAGGCGTTTTCTTCATTTGTTTTGTAGTTTTCTTTACTGGTTGCTTATCATTTGTTTGATTATCATCTGTCATTGATTTATTCACTTTCTTAAATTGACTGTTAAAGCATAAAAAAATACGCAGTGATTGCGCCTTTGGTTTAGATATTTTCTGATTTTCTCTATAATTTAGCCATAAAAAAACGACCTCAGAACGGGTCGTTTGTTATCAGTTTGATATTGCGATCTATCTTTTAGACGCAAGAGTTTCAATGAATTATGCCCCATCAAACTTTATTGGCTTTGTTGATATAGCCAGCAAGCTCATTGTTTTTAGACCGCATGCCTTGAACTTCAATCTGCGCTTTTCCATCATCTGTATTTTGCAATTCATAACGAATATTATTATCGAAAATTACTTTATTCAACGGCATATTTTGAATTTCCTTTTTATCTTTTCAAAATATTGCTGAGGAACATTTTTCATATATTGATCTAGGATTGTTTTATAAACCATAGCGCTGACTATCGCAGAGCATGTTCTAATCTTACTTTCTTTATCATAACTAATCCTTTGACAAATCCACGCTACAAGGAAAGTAATCAAAATATGTGAAAATATCTTTTGAACAAAAAAGAGAACTAGGGCTTAGAGAAAAATGGAAACTTAACGAGCCAATCGATCTCATCTAGAAGATCTTCGGATTGAACAATATAATTCCAGTCTAAAGCAGGTTGCTTTACAGCGAACTACAACTTAAATATTATTTGCGACAAAATTCTTAGAACCATTGATAACAATTATCCTACTTTTTGTTGCATTCTCTCTTGATGGGGCAAGACATAAGGGCCACCAGCTAAGATACGAATAACTAATATTCCCAATCGTGCTGATGGTTTTGACCTGATGTTTAACTCTGCGTTTCCATTCGTCCAGCGACAAGCAGATCGTTCTTGAACATCCCATCCTTTCAAATTTTTATTAGCCACATGGTCAGTAATTCGATAATATTGATTGGTTTCTAGCATTGTAATATCACCAATTAGTACTCCTAAATGACGACGATCATCGACAAAAGGACCAACGACAGTGCTTGGTTGACTAGTATTGGAAATTAGTCGAACCTTTGTAACTTTCGAAGGAATTTTAAATACAAAACGATCTTTTTGCTGGTGAGATGGATATATGGCCTTACCGTCGTTGGTTAACAAATATAAACCATAGTCATTTGTTGTTATTATTTTCGAATATAAATCCGCTTTATAACCAATTTCCTCTGATCTCTTCGTGAATTTACGGTAGAGTGGCTCAACAATCTCTCTCGCTGTTACTAAAGGTGCGGCAGAATCTTGTCCCCACCTTTTATTTTTATTCACAATGCTGATAACGTTCGTATCGGAGATAAAATTAGATCGATTACCAGTGTCTAGATAGCTTTCTGTTAAAGCGCCGTCAGCAACCACTATAGAATGATCATCCGTTTCAAAATGATAATATGTATATTCGGTAATAGTTTTATCATAAAAAATTGTTGAGTTATTAACCAACATGCGAACAGGAATAAATTTATCCTCGATAAACAAACAATGCTCTGACGTAACAAGTAAGTCTTTAAACGGGACATTATCTGCAATTGCATTTTTTAAAATTCGAATAGGATAATTTGTTATGTCTGAGAATACGTTTGAATTAACCTTCACATGATTATACCCAGTCCAAACAACTTTACGATGTGTTTTTACTCTATCTTTATACACGATTACTTCATCGCCAACAGTCAACTGTTCGACTGGTCTGCCTCCACTGACAGTTTCGATCAAGGTTCCAGCCAAAAAACAAGAAACATTGGAACCATCATACTCGGTTATATGAAAGTAACCATTCGGGCCAGTCCCAAAATAGGAACCATCAAATATTGAACCTTCGTAAAAAATTGCAGGGGATTTATTGTCCGACATTGCAAAAGTTCTTAAGTTAGGGGCTTGTGATAAATTATAAAGTCCGTTAATCCCTTTACCCGCTTCGTAGAAATAATCACCTTTCGTCGTGGATCCAGCATTGCCAGTATAATATTCAGAGAGAAAAGTATTATTCTCTGTTAAACCCCCAGAATTATTAACTATGTACCCGTTTGCCACGAAAGAATTTTTAAGCGTGCCGTCATTGGTGATCGTTGTTGTTGCACCTGTAATTGTGATACCGTCGACAACAGCGCCCGCATTAATCTTTAGATTGCCAGCACCGACAAGATTAAAAGGACCCGTAACCGTCTGCTTTCCATCAGTGTAATAAGTGACCCCATCTTCTCCCAGTGACGCCGTCCAGTTACCCCCTTGATAAACAGGCAAATCATTTGTTAATGTGAAAGCATTGTTTGTATTATAAGCTACATTTCCTAAAGCTTTAGCAACATTTACGCTGCCAAAACTTGTATTATATCCGAGATAAATATCATCTTTACTGTTAGTAGTGGCACTTGAGTCTATATAAGGGTTATTTACCCTAATATTCTGAGATGGGTTTTGGAGCGTTAATTTACTACCAGCATTCGAAATTTGAAAAGATTCTGGGGCGCTATTTTCTGCCCCTTGAGAAAGATCCAATTGCCCTGCCGAATTACTGGTTGATAGCGGGTTGTAAAAAGAATCGCTATCCGATTCACCACCAGCAGCCCCACTAGATCGATTACCTGAATTAATGGTCACACGAGCAGAGACATATGTATTTCCTTCGGATATACCAGCTACAGATACATTGCTATTGAATATCGTAGAATTTTGTAATTTACCACCACTGTTAACCGTCAGTGTTGATGGTGTAGACCCTGAGGAATTATTCGGAATGGCAATTATCCCGTCGACAATTGCGTCGCTATTGATCGTCAAACTAGCGCCTATAAGATTAACGGGTCCTGTGTAGGTGTTGTTACCATCAGTGATAACAGTCTGCCCATCTTGGACCGTTGCAATCCAATTACCACCAACAAGACATGGGTAATCGTTTGTAATTGTTACTTTGCTATAATCGTCGCTATGTATGATACTGTTATCAACCATGCTTAACCTCGTATGTTCCGAATTACAAATTTTTGTTAAGTATTTTTTAATATTTGATAATATATTTGAAATATTCGTTTTCGAATTTTAGACATAAATTTGAGATTGTATTTTACATATAGAATTTCAAGACTATTACAAAATATTATTTTATTTTTTATTTAAAAAATTTTTAATTTATTTTTATAATTATTAAATTTTATTTATAATTATTAACGATTAATAATAAATAAACAAATTAATGTTATTATATTACTTAAGATGTATTTTTTTAATACTTAGTAATTTTATTCTTAGTTTAGACTACATAATGATTTTACGTCGTTTATTTTTCACGAAACTACTTTATTTCAACATAATATATTTATAAAAGGTTTATAATTTACCTAGGAATGTTACTGGAGTTTCTACGGCGGTTTTACATTCTTATAGAACTAGATAAGACTTATCGAAAATTTTTAAAAGTTTATTTCAAAGATAATGAAAAGAGTTATTTACTTGTTATTTTCTTTATTATCAGCAGACTATGTTTTATCGCCTCACAAGATATTATTTTATTTTTAATCAAATCATCTAATTTTTGATTATTATTGCCCTCGTAATCATGTAGTGTAATCTAGTAAATACATTTATATAAATAAAACATATTATTTAATATAAAAGTTTTCTATAAATTATATTAATAGTTAATGAATAAGAAACTTATTTTATTAATTGAATTTTTTTGCATGCTTCTAGATTTAATTCAACAAATTGATTCCATGTATATACATTACTAAATTTCATTTTATATTGTAAATCGATTTGGCATATTTCTGGTCTATTTTTATATACTGAACATAAGCGAGTGCTTTCTTCATAAAATTGACAAACACCATCCCCACGATCTAAATCAAGCGTTTCCTCTGATAAATTTACGTGTTGGCAACAACATCCACATTTATAACAAGGGAATTTAGACGTCACATAAACCTGTTAACCATTTTTTAACACTTCTATTATTCCCTGCTTCGTATGGTAATTTTATTCCTTCCTTTTCAATCATAGAGTTCAAAATAAAATGACGTTCTAACTGATTGTTTGTATTTTCAAGATTAGTAACGAATTGATTCAATTCACTTATATTGAAATTAAATTCGATTTTAGATAACTCTATAAGATAAGCATCTAACTCTTTATTAATCTTTTTATAATATTCTAAAGTCAGATCATAATAATTTTTAAATTTGTCTAAAAATTGCCAAATACGTCGCATTATAGAACTTTCTTCTAAAAAGAAATTAAGTCCTAAAGTAATTAATCCTGCAATCAACGCGCTTACGAAGTTTTGGATGCAAGAACCAAAAGGCAATGTAGATAAAAAGGTTAGATGGTTATGAATTATAGTTCCTAAAAACGCCCCCAGGTTCAGTGAAACAAGTTTGAAACATTGTTTTGTCAACTCCCCAACAGATAGGTTTTCTGGATTAAAAAAAACTATTTTGGCAATTTTTACAATATTATTCCATGTTTCTCGAATAATCTTCCCCCACATTTTTGTTGTCGTTAAAAAAATATTGAGTATCGTATTCGTGATACTCGATAATACGCCACCCAACATGCCATCTTTAAAAGAGGTTAATATATCCTGAAATTGTTTTTTAACTCTTTGTATAATATTTTGAAAAATTATTTTCACATCGTTAAAAAATATAGAAATTTCAAAGCTAATATTTTTGTATTTATTATACAACTCAGGAACTGTATTTTGAAATTCAAACCATACTTCAGCTAATACTAAACCAAGAGCTTGCCTTAGTCCCATTCGAACGCCTATATTTGTGGCTTGAATACCTGTATTCTTTAAAAATTTGCTACTTGTATAATAAGTTAAATTTATTTGTTGCTCATAATTTTTTCGGCTTTTTTTATCTGCCTTACGCATTTTTTCAGGATTTATAGATTCTAGTTTTGTTACACGTCCCTTTTCTTTTCTGATTTTTCTTTCAGTTTTTGATATTCGTTTTTTTCTTGAGGTGTCTCTTGTGGCATGGAAGCTAATTTGCGTTCTTTACTCTCAATTATTTTCTTTTTGTTCGCAATATTAGCTGGTAATGATTGTAAAAAATCATCTACAGATTTTTCTTGTTTACTTTTATTAACTGTTTCGATTGTGGATTGTAAATTCTGTTTTTGATTTGCTAATTCTACGCCATTCAAATCAGCAAGAACTCTTCCTGGATCATCATGAATTTCTTTTGCTGAAATGACATGATCCAAATTTCTCTTGTCTTTTTGACTTAATATCTTATTTGTATAAGCGTCTTGCAAGCCATCTTCACTCTTTTGTTGTTTTTTATGCTTTTTTCCAGTTTCGATATAGTTTGAATATTGATGATATTTATCGCTGTCGTATTCCCCTATGTTTTTATAACGCGATTGATTTTCTTTAGTTACATATATATCTTTTCTTACGTTATGAATTGTATCAACATCACCACCAGTTTTGTCTGTGATTAATAAAAAATCCAACCCAAATGAAGTAATTAACTTTGTTTGACCAATTGATTTAGCTCTTCAGACCAATCAAATGAAACTTTTGTTGAAACAGTCATTATTATTTCTCTCTTAATTTAACTTTTGAAATGCATCAAACTCTGTTTGATTATTGGATAAGGTAAGATCCAACCCTTTTGTATCTAATATTTGAAAACCATTCTCATCAGTCAAAATTTCTAAACCATTATTCTTTGTTTTAAATAGTGGTTTAGAAATAATATTAGCCATCATTGCCGCTAATTTATAACCATTATCTATAGTCAAAGTAGCACTTTCACTCAATTTTTCTATTTGTTCTTTGTCTTTATTTTTAATTAATACGTTAATTTCTTTTAAAGATTCAAAATACTCTTGAAATACATTATTTATTTTATTTAATAATAAATATATTCTATCTATAGCGTTGATTATATAAGTTAAGTGTGATCTTGCCAATGACATTTTTGCACACGCTTCATCTACCTCTTTGAGGGTTTCATGAGCTTTATTATATGATTTTGTTCCATGTATTGCATATGCTATACCGCCTACAGCTAATATAGGAGCAACAACAGATGCACCAAGAACCATAGCACCACCTGCCATTCCCCATCCACCTGTTGCTAAAGATCCTCCACCAATAGCCGCCATAGTAGCATTATAAGCAGCCACTCCTGATAAACTTGCAATAGATGTTCCTGTGGATGCCGCAGCGAATGTCATAACTCCACCATAGACAGCAAATCCAGCAGCAGCACTCGATATACCACCACCTACGATCGTTGATAAGTATCCTATTGCGCTAATTGCTACTTGGCGTATTTCATCTAATTTATGCTGAGGAACATTAACATCAACATGAGCATAATTCTGAACTTTTCTATTTTGTAAAATCTCTACAACCAATTGATCACATTCATCAAAGCTTTTGCCAATATTTAATTGTAGCTTTCCTAAATTTTCTAATTTTTTGCTTGCAATATTGTTTATATCATCAAGTAAAGATTTTCTTTTTTCATATTTATCTTTTGTATCTCTTAAAATCTGATTTGCTAATTTCTTTGCTTGATATCCATCATATGTTTTCTTTCCACCAATTGCGGTTAAAGTGGCTGCTCCGCCTAATAAAATAAATGGTAATGGCATATCATTAATCCCATTTTTAAATTATACTTTAATATTATTAATGTATACTATAAGAGGTCTTATTAGAAATAGCTAATATGGCTGTGATTGTTGGCATGGTGAGGGGATTTAACAAGCAAGAGGATTGTTTAAACCGAAGATATTTTGAATGAGATTGATTTGCTCTTCGATCGTCCATTTTCCTTTAAAACCAAGTCCTTTTTTTATCCAGAGGATGGCTTCATATCCTTTGAGTGTTCTTCTGGCTGTATGAAAAGATAGGAAGTAACCATTTCCTGATATGCCTTTCTTTAATCTAAAATGATCATTCTCTATTCCCTGTTGTAAAGATTTCTTAGTTTCATGGAAATAATCATTAGAGAGAATATCCTCATTCTTCATTGCTTTTACGATTTTTGCAAAAGTTAAGGCTTTATCTGTTCCAATATGAGTGGGTGCAAAGAGCCTATCTTCTTTAAACGCTTTTCTAAAGAATCGTTGTACTGCTTTGATATTTCTTCTGGCAGTCAGTAAGAAATCAATTGAAGTGCCATCTTTATCAATGGCTCTGTATAAATACTTCCACTGACCTTTGACCTTGATACAGGTTTCATCAATTCTAACCTGACCACAATGCGGTCTTCTAAACCCTCTCAAACGTTTCTCCAATAGTGGAGTATAGCGTAATACCCAACGGTTTAACGTGCTGTGATCAACATTTGCTTCACGCTCTAAGAACAACTCCTCAATATCTCGATAGCTTAAACAATAACGACAAGGCCAACCAGCTTAATATTATTTTCAGAAAATGGCTGTTTTCCGTCAAAGCGCAAATTCCCGCTTTGGGAGATTTCTGCGATTAATTTAGAGGTTTGTTCGTTTCTTAACCATTCGCTAGGCTTCTTGGAAATTCCCATTCCAGATGCTCTATGACAATCATTCAAACAATAACGACCCTCAATGTCTTGCCTAATTGCAGTATGCGCGAAGATTAATCCATTTTTAGTATTATCCATTGAATGTTTTATAATTATTACAAGTTAGTAACTTTATAAGAAAATCTTTGCAAATACTGAGCCATATTCTCTTGAGATATTTTACCTTGTGCAAGGTCAATCATAATCTCAACATATCGTAAATCATCATATTGTCGTAACTGATACCCGTTGTCTAGTAAAAATAAATCTGTTGTTAAAAAAGCAGTTCTTTCATTTCCATCAACAAATGGATGATTTCTACTAATACCAAGAGCATAAGTAGCAGCTAATAAAAATATGTTTTGATTTCAATAAGCAAAATGCTGTTTAGGCTTATTTAAAGCAATTTCAAGTAAATTCTCATCACGGATACCTTTAGAACCACCATCCTTATTTAAGACCATTGAATGAATTTCGTATATATCCTCTTTAGATATCCAATTAGGTTCAATCATCTTTTGGAAAGTTCAGTTAGTGTACGGCTATGATGTTGTAATCTTTCTTGTATTTTAATCTTACGATTTGTTCGGGAGGCATTAAGCAAAAGATTATAATCTTCTACAGATAATAATACTAAACGATCTCTATTATGGTTAGTGATAAACACAGGTTCTCTTTGTGCTACATCACTGTATGTACCAATATTTTGTTGAAAATCTGTTGATGTTACACGCATATTGTACTCCATGATTAATAGTATATATTATAGATAAATTGTTTATTTTATCAACTAATTTCATTTAGCTTATTTAAACACTAATCTTGATTATCACTATAAAAATACGAAGAAAAATTTATGGAGACCCCCACAATCAATTAAATATATCGACAGGTAATCATAACCTAGTTTTATCCATAAGCTTGTTCGATAAGTCATTGCACTACATTTGTAATTACATAATAATTTATTTATTATAGTTTGATCTGAAGGTAAGAAATAATGAGCACTATTCAAATTAGAGAGGATGAAAACTTAAAAAAAGGATGCTTATAGAGCTTTTGATAAGCTTAATTTATCCCCCCAGATGCTCTAAGGCTACTTTTACGTTATGTTGCTGAAAATAAAAATTACCTTTTTCAGAGATTTCAGTGATGATCAGTGATAATGATCAATATGATGATATTTTAACAGTTGCGTGTGGACGTTTAAATAATCCTGCAAAACGTGTCAGAGTTAATTTAGATGATCTTTAATATTGAATCCGCTTGTTAAACAACTAATAATTATCTTAATTGGATTTTTTTTGTAAATTTGTTGTATTGATAATTTATAATTTGTCCGTTTACCAACAGCTCAACTGCTTTCTGAATAACATCTAGTGGCGCAACAAACCATTCTTTAGGTCGATGATGGCGACCCTCTTTATCTGCGACTGATAAATCAAGGCAAGATTCACCGAAAAAGACATGTAAATAATATTCAAATTTCTGAGGATTAATATTAAAAGCTTGAAACTCTGCAATAAGCTCAACATCAGCCATTAAATATGTAGCTTCTTTCTTTGCATTTACAATACGTTTTTCAACAGTAGTAGTTGAAAACCCTATTTTATATAGATGATCAATAGACTGAATTTGTGGATCTTTACTTTTGGATTTTAGGATATAGATATACCCTGTAGATGTATCGTCTTCAGTAACTCCACTAAAATGAGTATAAAAATTAGAATTTGCTTTCTCATTCGTTTCTGAAATGATACGCCCATCTTTATATAAAGCTTTAGCCAGTGAGCGATAAAGCATTGTAGATTCTGTACCATTCTCAAAAATAGTGCGTGTCCTACCATCTTTGCGAAAACGTTTACCACCAACAGTTTTCTCTTCTTGAGTAAAATTAATATTAGCAAGATAGACAAGTAACCCATTTAAAACATAATAACTTCCTTCAATGAGTTGATACCCTTTATCATTGAAAGGCAATAACTTACGCTTACCTTCTCTAAGCTCTCTATGAACATCTTTAAATAGATGTTCAAACTGACCAAAATCTTTACATCGTTTACGTTGTGCAACTTCATCTGCGACAGCACGTTGTGCAGGCACATGCCTAATTTTAAAGATGTCACCATCTTTACCATCATCTAATAAACCTAAATCATCATCATTAAAAATATCTTCTAGTGATTTAATATCTGACATATTTTAATCCTGATGCTCTGGAAGTAAGTTATGTTCATCATAATCAGCTAAAGCCATATATTGTTCAGGATTTATCTTAATAGCCTCTAAGCGACTAGCAAGCATATACTCAGTAATATTAGTCATATTTTTAGTCGGTTCTCGTCCATACTGTGTTACAAAACTATTAATTTCGTTAAATTTAGAGACTAATTGTTCATCAATAGTTAAAGTAGAAGTCTTTTTTTTAACTTTTAAAAGTCCTAAATCATCATCAGCAATCAACTGACGAAGCCAGTTAAAATCTTCCTCCATATATTACACTCCAGCACGTCTACGTTGTTCACGAATATAGATTAAGCATTCAGCTAATCGCTTCTCAATTAAGTTGTTTGACTCTAGACTAGGTTCACGATTAAATTGATTTTTAAAAGATTTTAACTTAGGCCACAACTCAAACGCTTCTTCCTTAGACATGCTTATTTTTGTAGCCTCAATTGATTCTTTAATTAATTTAAGCACATTTACTGTGACATCCTTTGATAGAATCTCAAATGCCTTTTGGAATGGATTAATAGACTGAATTAGATCGATATTCAAATCATCTATATTAATAAATTTATCTGCCATACGAACAAATTTCTTATCACCAACATCTTTTATTTCTGCTGCACTAATTACTGAATCAGCAACTAAATATTGGCTTATTTCCTCAAGTTCTGTTTTTGTTAAATCAGGATATTTAGTTTGAATAATTTTTGGAATAAGCACTTTATTGACTATTTCTGGCTCGACCTTACCTGCTGAACCTGCAATTACTTTGTCATCTTGAAGGATAGCTGCTTTTAGATCCACAAGATCATTTTCGATAATCGCTTTTGCTTTTGCTGTACTTGGTTCTTTAAAACCTTTAATCGTGAGAATTCCTGGTGAGACAATATCCTCATCATCACGTTTGGTTTTAAACTTAAAGTTTGGTGCAAGTATCTGCTCCATTAATAAAGAAGCTGTAATTGCTTTCAGCATATTGTTTACTGCATATTTTACTTCATCATCCTGAGCATCAGGTTGTGCTATAAGATTAGTAAATTGTGCATGTGATTTATTTGAACTATCTCGTGTACAACGTCCAATAATTTGCACAATTTCAGTCAAAGAGCCACGACAACCAATTGTTAAAGCGTGTTCACAGAACTGCCAGTCAAATCCTTCTTTTGCCATTCCAAGAGCGATAATGAGGTCAAGATCATCTATATTTTGAATATTCCGTAGATATTCTAACACCTTATCACGCCCATCTTCTTCAACTAAGTCAGCTACTTTTAATAACTTTCCATCTGTTGTGCGTTTAACGGTAATAATTCCAGTATCTGGATCTTTAGCAATAAACTCACCAATAATTTCAAGAATGGCATCAACTTCATCATATTTATCTTTAGTCGATTCACCTGAATTTACATTTGGTATATGAATGATTGTCTTCTTATTCGTGTCCAATACCTGTTCAAGAGCGATATGCCCTTCATCATCTTTAGTAAAATAACGTCCTTTATAGAAATGATAACCAATACCTAAAGACTTTAAATAAGTATAGCCATTGAGTTGTTCGTAATAGTTGAAGGATACTTTATTAAACTTCGCTTCATATTCAGGAGTAATTACAGGAACACTATCTCCACGGAAATATGAACCAGTCATTGCGATAATATGGGCAGTAGTATTGTCCATCAAAGATTTAAGTACATTACCTAAAATATTATCTGCATCTGCTGAAATATGATGAAATTCATCAATTGCAATTAATGTGTTATTAAATACATGATCTTCAAGTTCTTCAAAAACAAATCTTAACGTAGCATGGGTACACACTAATATTTGATCTGAGCCTTCCATGAAGCGCTTAAAAGCTTTTACTTTACTTTTGTTGCCACTAGCAGCACACAGATTATTTTCTGGTTTGATATCCCAATCTGCAAAAAAACCATTCTCTGTTAGCTTATTGTTTGCAAATGAACTTCCAATAGATCGCTCTGGAACTGTAACAATAACTTTGCTCAATCCTTGATTATGTATCTTATCTAATCCCAAAAACATTAATGCACGAGACTTACCAGATGCAGGAGGAGCTTTTAAGAGTAAATACTGACTATTACGAGATTCGAAGGCACGAGCTTGCATAGCTCGCATTCCCATATTATTGATTGAGGTGCTTTCCCCAGTTTGTTGGTAATTTACTTCGATAATATTTTTCATTTTTTTACCATTTTTGAATATAAATCAAACATAGCTTCAATACGCTGATCATCATTTTGAAATTCTTGCTTGGCATATAGATTTTCGATTATTACATCATTTTTTAAATGTGCTTCTTTAAGTTCTATCGGCATAGTATCTGGATCGTATAAATCGGCTAATACTTGATGACTAAACTTTTCCCTTGCTTCTAGAATATTGAATGCAGCAATATTAAGGTTATCTACATCGACTGTAGTTAATTTTGGAATTGGAAAAGTATTATAAGTAAGCGTATTTGAATACCTAATACGACTTTCAAGTTTGCCTATTATACTTTTAGCCCATAGCATATGCATTTTGTAAGATAAAATTGAGAATATGTATGGTTCATAGTCATATATTACTAATACACCGTTACTTGGAATTATATTTTCTGAAATTAAACCTACAGGAAAATACTCTCTTCTCTCGGAGCTAGTCATAAGTAACACTATGGCAACCTTGTTTGGCTGAAATTTTCTATAAAAGAATCTATGTGGAATATTTATACCCTTTTGGGCATCTCTTCCTGCATGCATTCTCCAGTTTTTACATTCTTGTACACGTTGATTTATTGGAATTATGGATAGAGCATCTTCAATTTTATCATCGTCTATCCATATACAATATCTTTTAATACCATCTATAAAGTCAGCCCCACCAATAAATGGTTTTATGTAAGTAATTGATTCTTTATCAATATTTATTATATTTTCCTTTTCTTCTTCTGAAAGTGTCAAATAACCACCATCAATTGGACTACTTCCTAAAATCATTTCAGGTAAATTAGATATTGATTTTTTCTGCTTTACAATACTTACATTCTTATCAGGCTCCAAATAATGGTTAATATAATTAGCTTTGATAATAAGACCATCACTATTATAGATAAAACACTGATTAGCTTGCTTTTTTATTCCAATCACAACACATGAAACACCAGCTTTTGGTCTTGCATTATTAGTCCATTTAAAAGTTTGGTATGCGAAATTAATAATGCATTTTTTTTGGTCAAGATAAGGCCACAGAAGTTGTACTTGTTCACCTTGGCAAATTGAATTAGTTGATACAAATGCTAATAATGAGTCTTTAAAGCTTGATACAAAATCAATTCCTTTTTTAAACCAGCACGCTACATAATCTAATCTCATTACACTTCCTAGAGGGCTAAGAACATTCTCCATGTCCTCTTTTTGAGAAGAATTTCGGTCACTATAGTTAACAAAAGGAGGGTTGCCTAAAAGATATATATTTTCATTTTTTTGAATTTTAAATAACTCCTCCCAATCAATTCTCAGTGCATTAGCACATATGATGTTGCCTTTTTCCTTTAATGGTAATGATGCAGCGGTATAGCCAAACTCGAACTTAAATATCAAATTCATTTGGTGTTCTGCTAACCAAAGTGAAAGAATAGCCATTTCATGTGCAAAATCATCAATTTCAATTCCATAAAATTGAGAAACTTGAATCACTGAAAATGGCTTTGAAAATTGACCTGTTTTTTCGAGCTCTAACTCTTGAATACGTTTCAGAAGCTCCGTTTCAAATGTACGAAGCTCTTTATACGCAATAATAAGAAAGTTCCCTGAACCACATGCAGGGTCAAAAATTTTAATTTTCCCTAAACGTTGCTGTAATTTTAATAGCTTGTTAATACTGTCTTGGTTTTTTTCTAATTCTTCATAAAGATCATTTAAGAATAAAGGTTCTATCACCTTCATAATATTGGGTACTGAAGTATAATGCTGTCCCATCGTGCTACGCTGTTCAGTGTGAACAACCGCTTGGAACATAGAACCAAAAATATCAGGGTTAATATCAGACCAATCTAATTCCGCACCACACTCAATTAAAATCCTACGTGATTTACGAGTAAATTTTGGAACTTGAATATCATCTTTAAACAAACCACCATTTACATACGGAAATTCTGCTAGGTAGTCAGGTAAATCTGTTTCACGATCTTCAACAGATTGGTTTAACACTTTAAATAATCGACCAATTAAAGCTGATAAATCTGATCCGTCTTCATTGCTCTTTGATATTGCCGAAGTGAACTGTTTGTCCTTAAAAATTTCAGTATCATCAGCAAAATAACAGTCGAGATAAGAAAATATTAAGGCGATGTAATTTTTCTTTATTTTTTAAGTCATCTTCATTAAAATTATCAGATTTAATTTCGTCAAATAGCTTTGCTAATTTTTCTGCAGCTTTAACATCAGCAGGGTTTTCCCCTTGATATACAGCTTTTTCTATACCAGCCCAAGGTAAGAAAAAATCAAATTTCTTTGCTAAATCGACAAAATGAATATCCAATGTATCTTGTGTTTTGATATCTATAGCCAGAATGATTTTAAAATCAGTAACGATCAAAAAACGTATCTTATTGGTTTTTGTTCGTTTTTCTTGTTTCATTTGCTCAATAAGACTATGTAAGTCTTCTTGATTTGAAATCTTAAAATATAATTGTCGTTTCCAAAAAATTGAATTTTCTTTGTCTTCAGCTAAATTTCGTTCACCTGAACGTAAGCGTGTAATAGATTAATTACGATGCCCATAGGCCAGAAGAAAATCGTAAATAAAATCTTTTGATGATATAGTTTTATTCAAAACATTTTTTACCAAATGTTTAACTAAATCTTCAATCTGCACAATATTCATTATACATAAATTTTCATTTTAAAATATTAAACCCAATTTTCTACCATTAATCCTTTTACTCTATCGAACTCTTTAACATTATTGGTAACCAATGTTACCTTCAATGCTAGAGCGTGAGCAGCAATTAGCATATCTAAACTTCCAATAGGTTGTCCTGTCGATTGTAGTTGATGCCTTAACTGAGCATAATGCCAGATAGCTTGTTCGTCATAGGGAAAGATTTCCAAAGGTGCTAAAAATTTATTTAAGGCTTGTTTATTTCTTTGTGATCCAGACTTTTCAACACCAAAAGCAAGCTCTGAAGCTGTAATACTGGAAATCCCTAACTGTCCCAATTGATATTGTTTAAATTTTTCAAAAACATGAGGTGGTTTATTGTTAATGATATAAATACAAATATTCGTATCCAGTAAATAAATCACTTTATCTCCTCACGGGTTTGATCTGCTTGAGGTTCCCTTATCAATTGAAAGTCACCTTCAAACTCGTTGACAGCTTCTTGCATTAATAGCCACGGATTTTCTTTAGGTAATAATAATACACCATTTCCAAATGCTTTTACGATGACCTCATCTTCGTTAAAACGAAATTCTTTAGGTAGTCTAACAACTTGACTTCTGCCATTTTGAAATATTTTTGCTATTTGCATGTCAATAATCCCCTATAGTATATACTATAGATATATATCATAATTAACATTCTACTTACAGCTAATAAAAAATTCTCATTCGTAATGAGAGGATTTTGTTTATTTTGATTTTCTATTATTTTTTTAACACGTACATAAAGCCTTCAGAAGGCATCTCTTATGTGTTATAAGATTTTTAGGTAGGGTCCCGAGAAGTATTTAACAACGTTCTACGACAAACCTAGAGCTATTTAAATGGGTATTAATAGGTCAATCTTATTAAATAGTATTTAGAAATATTTTATGAAGATAATTAAATTAAAAGATTACACTTTATAAGTCATATCTATTACCACGAATAATGAATTTGTCAAGTTATTTTTTGTTATTTATTTTTAATAAGCTATTGATTTTTATATATTTTATTGACGTGATATACGAATATCAATAAGCTATAAATGTAGCTTGATTTAGTTATCTAAAATATAAATTAACTATGTTTAAGTTGTGATTATAGAGATTTAAAAATTACCCGTGCAATTTTATCAATAAATTAATCAGAACCCTGTGTTTACACTCGTTCTGTGTCTAATTTTTGTGATTTTGTGCGTTCGAAAGGAGATCAATTAACATTATCATAACAAAGGGATATAATTTATACGAAGACTACTGCTTATATTGGCAAGAAGGGTGCCCAAACACTTTATTACGCAGCTAAAGTTGCAGAGTATATTCATTTGCCTTTGAATTATTTTATAACCATTAATTTTAGTAAGACAGATATTCCAGTATTACAAATTAATGCTGCTTTTCTTAAACTTAAAAGGCAACTTACTCGGTGGTTATTATCATCATCCAAACATAAAGAAGCTATTGGACCTACCTTTGCTTGGGTTTTTGAGAACTGTATTGATGGAGAAGGTTGTGATGTTATTGATGGACAGCATAATATTCATGTTCACTTAGCGATTTATATTTCTGAGGGGTATGAAGATGAGATTGTTGCTGAAGTAAAATCACTATTAGAAAAAATGACAGTTATTAATGAGAGAACCGTTTATCTTGCAGATACTATAGAAAATCCAACGTTAAGTTATTTTTTAAGGGATGTCATCCAGATTATATCGATATTTACGGTAGAGGTATAGAATATATCTATTAAGGTATTATTCTTGGGGATAAAAGATCAGGCACCACAAGAAATATTGGTAAAAGAGCAAGGCAAAGGATGGATAAGGAATTGAGAATTAAGAGAGGACTTCCTAAGTATTAGATGGTTGGTTTGAATAATATTAGTTCATTGTATGGTGTTATTAGTTGTATGTTATTAAAGGGATATATAATACTAAATATGTTAGTATTATATGTCTTTTCACTATTATATTTTTAATGAATATAAAATGTCTCTGTTTTTTAATAGATTTTATATCGTTTTAGAAAAAAGTTATCAGCAATTTTTTTCTTTTATAATATGTTTTATAAATTTTTATTCTTGTTCTAAGGACATATTTATTGTTTTTTTCAATTGATTATTTATAGATAGGTATAGGCTTTGAGAGTAATACTAACAATCATAATGGAATTAAAAGTTTTAATTTCATAAGTATAGGGTTATAATAAAATTTATACTTTTCAGGGATATAATTGACTAATTTAATAGTTTACAAAGCTAACGCCTTAATTGAAGCAAGTTATAAGCTTACATTGTAAGAGCAGCTTACTATACTTATATGTATAGATAAATTAAATCCTAAAGATACAAACATAAACAAAACTTTCCAAATAACATCCCAAGAATTTCTTAATGCTTTTCCAAATATTGGAAAAAACATGCTGAAGAAATGTTACAAGAGGCTGTCGATAAATTAGCAGAAAGATGGATACAAGAAGGAGCTAAATATTTTAACGGTGAAGGTAAAGTAAAAATCGTTTTTTCAGACTCTATTATGCCTTACTTTACTCAATTAAAAGGGCAGTTTACTAGCATTATTTTGAAAAATATATCTTCATTAAAAAGTAGTTATAGTATAAGAGTTTATGAACTTCTTAGGCAATTTAAAATTATTGGATCACGTACAATTACTGTTACAAAATTACGCTCTATACTCGAAGTAGAAGACAAATATAAAACTTTTAAATCATTTAATCAGTGGGTAATACAACCATCCATAAAAGAGTTAAACGAAAAAAGTAATTTAACAATGATTACTCAAACAATCAAAGTTGGACGAAACGTCAAATCATTACAATTTGATTTTAAAGAAATTTGCGACAAGGCCATTAATATGTGTAAAATCTAATTTTAAAGCTCATACAATGCTTTTTAAATTCTTTTACATACAATTATATAAAAATGATCTAAATGCACTGTAGAGCAACTTAAGAGTATTTCAAATACTGTAATAGATTAGAAGTCTGACAGAGCAACACGCTTCCACTTATTAGTTGCTACGCAAACATAATGATAATTCATATCATCCTTAAATTCTCCAACATCACATGATTCTGATGATGATGACGGGGTTGATAATTGAAGTCTTATTTTTTTAGCACTAAGCGTATCGGTAATACCGACACTTCCATCAAATTTAAATTTATTTCCATATCGTAAATTCGTAAAATAAAAAGTATCCTGATCCAAAGTGTAATTATAACCAATTCGATTACTTTCACGTTCAGAAATTTCACGCTTTTTATCAGAACGAATAGGATTATAAAACATATAAACGATTTGATTGTTACCATCATAAGCAGCTGTTTCAAATGAAATAGGCAATGAAGATGAAATATTCATCCCTTTTCTCATAGTTGGTTTTACATCAAAAAAGGTTTCGATTTTACCAACACGAAATATGGGTTGAGTCTTTGAAAGATTATTAGATATTTCTAGGTCTTTAGTATTGATGACATCGCTTGTTCTCATATCATAAAAGTCAAATCCACCTCCAGAAGGAGCAATATTAGTAAATTCAGTATGAGCATTTCCAGGATAAAACATATTCCATGTTTGCATTGTGCCTTGGCCAGTTACTCTTTTTTCGTTTTCGATATATCCTGCTGATGATGTAAAAATTGGACTAATAATATGAGAATTCAAAGTAATATTATTGTCTTTATCGACAATAATCCCCAATTTTGTATTTTTACCTTGACCTATTCCCAAAGCAACACCCCCCTTAAATCCTAATGGATCAAAAATAACTTGCCCCAATACAGAACAATTATTTGCTCCAAAGTTTAACCCTTCACAAGTCGGAGATGTATTTTGTTCTAAAGTTATACCATCATCACCATTTGGATGCGCATCATCAATTTTCGCAATATTTAGTTTAGTTAAACCAAAATGTAATGAATTATTTGTAGGATCTATACCCGTATATTGATGATCTTGATCTGAATCATTGGACATATAAGATAACAATTGATACGAACCTGTTTTTGTTTTTGCTTGACCTAATGCTGCAATCGTTTGAGCCTTACCGGCTTTATCTAATTCTTGCATAGGGGCTGCCCATTTATACACGCCAAATCCAGCATCTGTTCTTATAGCTTGACCGCCATTACGCTGTAAGCCATTAATTAATAATCCTTGAGGCATTAAATCAGCACCTGATAAATTTAACATATAACTATCATTACTATATAGACCGTTATGTTCGTTTCCTCTCAATGAAACGCCCCATGACATGGTCAAACCGTGAGATGCAAGCATACCATCACGTGATGAATGTAGCATAAAATCCCATTCATTATCAAAATTACGCGTAATTGAATCTGGAGCGTTTACGTATGCTTGATCTGTATAAATATTAAAATTTTTGTCACTCAATCCTAAAAATAACGTCGGCTGACTATAATGATGATAGTTTGTATTGTGAATAAATATATTTTTGCTTCGATCTCCGTTTAAGTAATAAGTTAAACGATAGTCTAATTTGTCTCCTTCATTGTTACCCGGAGCAAGATCCACTTGTTTCGTTGAATAAGATCTCCAACCTGGTTGTGTAGCTGCCACACCTGGCAGAGCATCATCATCAATAGCTAGGATCGTTCCTATAGATTGATTATTAGAATCTTTTATGGTTGCTAAAGGATTACTACTACTATAACCATAATAATAATCTGGAACATCTACTTCAGAAGTCTTACTTCCCCCTCTCTCAGTATCTTGCATTTTTTTTGCATAATTCGTCCAAATAGCCATACGCAGATGAATCAAATTAGCTTCTTCTTTTGATAAAGCAGGATAAATAAGAGCCCTTGTTTTTTCAAACTTAACAGCATACGCATTTCCATCAGCAGAATAGAATTTAATATTTACATTATTCTTTGTTGTTAATTCATCTTTCAGTGTATAACCATCTGGAAGTTTAACCGTTGTTATTCCATCGTCCATAATTTCGCCGTTTGTGCTAATTTGGTTGGAAGGCACATATTCTTGGGGGATAACAACAATCGGATTTTCCTCTTGATTAATAAGATTCCCACTTCTATCAAGAACATTAATACCAGTTACGACGCATTTGCTTTTTCCAGAGCTATTCATTCCTGCTAAGCCACAACCGAAAATGCCTTTAACTTTAAAGCTGTTTGAACCCCTACTAACACTTTCTGCTAGAAAGAAATCATTTCCTTTTACAATATAAGATCCATCTTCATTCTTAACTAATTTATTTCCACCTATAACATCAACTGGTGAAGAATTTGATGAACGTATATCCATATTCACACCGTCAGTTCCTCCAGCACCGGAACGATGATCAATTTGTGGTCCGGACATATCGATAAACTGGTAACAAGAACCTCCTTCGTCTCCACTGGACGTATTTTGACAATTTGCTTTAATTCCAACAATCGCATTGCGATCATTGCCACCAATCATTAAAGTATTTCGTCTTACATTATTCCAATCATAACCAACAACATTCCCTTCTCCTTGTTTTGTAAGGGTAATTAGGTTAATTTTATCATTTTCCCTATTTGTAATATTGTATGGAGAAACAGCTTCGTAACCACCAGGCATAACAGGAGTATCAATAACAAATAATTCTTTAGCTGTTACTTTGCCATCGAACCTATAATTATTGCCATATCGTAAATTTGTAAAATAGAAAGTGTCTTGATCTAAAGTGTAATTATAACCAATTCGATTACTTTCACTTTCAGAAATTTCACGCTTTTTATTAGAACGAATGGGATTATAAAACATATAAACGGTTTGATTATTACCATCATAAGCAGCTGTTTTAAATAATATGCTTTTAGTAATTGTATTTGTATCGCTAACAATTGGTTTCGATAAAACCATACCTTCTTCTGCTATAACTCGTTTACTTGAATCTAATCCTGCGACACCATTCGCAGCGTTAATTTGATTTGCTTTAACATAATCTTCTGCTCTTACAAAAGACGGCATAAAACTGGCACAAGCTAATATTAAGCTTGTGCTGGCCCATAATATTCCTTTTAAATTCATTTAATTTAACCTAAAAATATATAAATTGATAAAATTTGTTGTGCAAAAAAAGGCAATACACTGAAAAAATTGAAGTTCCTATTTGCTTACAATAAGACAAGCTGCATACTGAACGACGTTAAGAAAAATGCGTATGTAATCTAAAAAATGATATAAATTACCTGTGATATGAATATTTCATCAATTAAAAACAAGCAATTTATCAGTTTAAAATTATTCAAGAATATTTATTGATAGAAATGGTGAGTTTTATGATTTTATGCGCTAAATATTTAGTCACCAAAACACCAATCTATTAACAATAATATCATAATTGTACAAAAAAGTCAATAATTACTTACGAACTAAAGTCTAGCTACTTCTTTATTATTTTACGAAGTTAAATATTATATACAAAATCAAAATATCGTAAAATTGAAAGTTTCACCAAGATTGAATTTCTAATAGGATCTCAGGGGGTCTTGTCGCGAATTTGAAATTAGGCTGTATTTTGGTATAGAAATGGTGAGTCAGCAAGGAAGTTGGCTATTTAGTCCAAAAATATTCTAGGTAAGATTAATTTGTTCATTGATGGTCCATTTTCCTTTAAAGCCAAATTCTTTTTTTTATCCAAAGAATAGCCTCATATCCTCTAAGCATTTTCATTGCCGTATGGAAAGACTGAAAACACCCATTTCTTGGGATAGATCTCTTTAATCTAAAATGATCATTTTCTATTCCCTGTTGTAAGAACTACTTTGTTTCATGAAAGCAGTGATTAAGGAGTATAGTCCCATTCTTCACGGTTTATATGGTTTTTGGAAAGATTGTTGCTTTGTCTGTTCCGATACGAGTTGGAGCGAACAGATCATCTTCTTTAAAGGCTTTTCTAAAGAAACGCTGAGCTGCTTTGATATTTCTCTTAGCAGTTAGCAAAAAGTCAATCGCAGAACCTGCTTTATCAATGGCTCTGTATAGATACTTCCACTGACCTTTTACTTTAACGTGAGTCTCATCAACCCTAACATCACCGCAATGAGGCTTTCTAAATCCTCTCAAGCATTTTTCTAAGAAGGGGGTATAACGAAAATCCAACGGTTTAACACGCTGTGATCAAATTTCACTCCACGCTCTGAAAACAGATCTTCTATATCTCGATAGCTTAGTGAGTAGCGTGAATACCAATTAATCGCTTAGGCAATCATTAATCCATTAAAATGACGTCTTTTAAAATCATTTCTTGTACGATGAAATAATTTATTCTTTGATCTTTCTAGCATCTATACCTCCCTAAAATAGGCAGGCATATTATCAGAATCTTGTATTTTTTACCTTAATACAGGTTACAAATAATATTCGCAACAAGGCCGAAAACAGTAGTAATACCCTACTTAAATATTACAACTATTACTTAATATATGAATCGTAATTTAATATAAAAATTTTGTCCTTGCTCGGGATATCCTGTGGCCAGTTGGTAGTTTTGATCAAGTAAGTTTTTTGCACCAGCTCCTAATTCCAATTGATCGGTAATTTGGTAGGTTGCATTCATAGATAAATTTAAATAATGGCCTGTTTTAAAATAATAAATTCCAGTACTATCTGTTGTCCAACGATTGGAAGAAATATCTAATGTTGGTATAAATTGCAGTTTTTTAACTGGTTTCCATGTAGTATAAATAAAGGCTTTATGTTTTGGTACGTCTGTAGGATGAAAATTTGGAATATTAGGATCGTGTAAATTACGATGAATATAGGTATAATTACCACCAATTGATAAGTTTTTTAGAAGCTTTATTTCGGTAGAAAGCTCAAATCCATAATAATCGCCATGCCCAATATTACGATTTTGACTAATAGATACCCCTTCATATAACATAGGAAAAGATACAATGGCATTTGTTAATTGAGAGTAAAAAAAAGCCCCTGTAGCGCTGATGTTATTAAAATTATAGTTCACTCCAATTTCATAGTTCTTTGCCCGCTCTGGCTTAAGGTTAGGATTGGAAACTGCACCGCCAAAACGCGTACTAAATCGTTCAAATAAAGATGGAAACCTTACACGATCGGAAAAACTGACGTAAGAACTGGTTTTATTACTCATTTGCCATGCTAATCGTGCCTGACCATTTAATGCACCTTTATTTTTCGTTTGATAAGAAATAATACTATTTGTATCTGAAGAGAAACCTTCTGCTTGATTTAATTTCCTCCAATCATAACTACCGCCTGTAATTAACTTCAATTCAGGCAGAATATAAAATATATTTTCAAGGGCAGCACTATAACTTTCTTCAATTGATTTTTGATTCGGTTGATTATAGCCACTAGGATTACCATCAGGATAATTTTGAGTATGCTCATTATGCTCATCTAAACGACCGTAAAAAGCAAAATTAATTGAATCCCGCTGATTAATGTCCCATGTTAATTGTGTATCTCCTCCATATCCAACATCATAATAATAACTATTAAAAGCCTTTTTCATAGTTTGAGAGGTTTGAGAAATATTATCGTAACTACGTAATATATTATCAAATGTATTACGATATAGACGAAATTTAAGAATTAAATTATCTCTTATTTGAGTGTCAGTCATTAGTGACAATGAATCAATATTCCACGTTGGCCATGACCAAACCTTTTGATAAGATGGTGGATCAATCGTGTTTAGTGGTGCATTTTTTTCGCCTTCTTGTCTTGTATAGCTAAGAACATATTCGTCTGTATCATTGGGGGTAATGCCAATCTTTGTATTTATTCTCCAATCTAAAGAATCAGAAAATAAACGTTTTCCCTTACCTTGAGAGATTGTTGGTTTAAATTTTGATGACAAAGTCAAATGATCAATATTATTCTCATCAAAACTAAACTGAGTGTACCATTTTTCTTGACGAGTACCAATAAAACCAAAAACGTTGTATCCGCCATAACCTCCATTATGATCTAGATTAATATTACTACGAACCTCGGCATCAATTTTTTTCTTAGGCTTACGGGTAACAAGATTAATTAACCCCCCCATTCCGTCGGGCCCGTCGATCACTGAAGCATAACCTTTACTAATCTGGATCTCACTAATATCAGGGGTGACAAAACGTCCAAAATCTAAACGATTGTCATAAGGCAAATAAATTCTAATTCCATCAAGTAATAATGGAACTTGTAGACGACTGAACCCTCGGACATAAATTGTGCGCTCGTTGCGTGAGTTTCCTATGGATCCAATATTAACACCTGGCAAAACATCAACAGCTTCATCCAATGTGTTTAAATTCAACTCATCCATAGCCTTATGCGTAATAACAGAGTTACCAATTAGTGCCTTTCCTTGTTTTCCATAAACTGTAATTTCTTCAGAGGAAGGTTGTGCAAAAACGTTGTTCGTTTTTTTATTGGATTGTTTAACGGATTGATTATCACTGGGCACAGAAATATTTTGAGCCATTACAACGGGAGGGATTAAAGTCAGTGATGAATATATTGAAAAAAGTGTAAAAGTTTTTTTAAAGTTATTACGTCGTATAGGCATTATGTCATTTTCCAATTGTAACCTAATGTATTTTTTTAAAATTACATATATGGTTCTTTGTCAATACTCCTAAAGTATTAGTCACGATGGTATATTTTCTATTTTTATAATTTATATAAAGTAGCTTTATATATTATTAAGGAGTTACTTTATGTTGTGTAATCGTAATTTATTTGTCGTTGTTGGTTCTATTATTTACTTATCTATGTCGTCGATGACAGTATATGGTCATGAACACTTATCTTGTGCGCCTCTGGCAAGTAATATGGTTTCTTGGAATAAACCTGTATCTATAAGATCTGCTCAAAATATTTCCAATATACAGCATGCTACTATTCAAGTTGGCCAAACAATAAATGCGACCTTATTTCCTACTCGTTCCGTACAATTTCCAGTCCCGACAGAAGAACGTGGTGGAAGCGTTAGTTTTGCAGGATCTCTACAGTTTAATATTACTAAAAAATCTACTTACCGCATTATTACAGATGGTCGGCCTTGGATTGAAATGGTTCAAAATGATAAAACTATTCCATCTATTAAACATCAGCATGGTGAGAAATGTTGGGGTATGGAAAAAGTAATTGATTTCTCTTTAACCCCTGGTCGCCATATTCTTGAATTAACTGGCAATGGTAAAGAAAATATCAAGTTTATTGTCATCCCAGTGGCTGAATAATTGATTAATTATTATTCAAAATAAATAGGTCAGCTTAAAATGAAGATCAAAGTGATAGTTGCAGCCTTATGTATTGGGACAAGTACGCTACATCTTACATTACCAGGAAACTCAAAAACACAATCTACAGAAAATTCAGCCTTACAAGAAAGAATTAAATTAGGCCGTTATCTTTTTTATGATGGGGACTTATCAAAAGATGGCAGTATGTCATGTGCCACCTGCCATCGACAAAAACATGCTTTTACCGATAACAATAAAACTCATCCTGGTGTTAATAGTGATGAAGGCATTTTCAATGTTCCAACACTTAGTAATATAGGGGAATTTAAACATTTAACATGGGAAAATCCTGATGTTACAACCCTAGAACAGCATGCTATTATTCCAATTACAGGAACTACTCCCGTTGAAATGGGGATGAAGCAACAAGAAAAAGAAATAGAACGTCGTATTGCTGCTAATCCGTGTTATGTAAAATTATTTGATAAAGCTTTCCCTGATATCAAAGAAAATACCCAAAGTAAGGTTACATTTAATCATATTATCCAAGCTATTGGTAGCTTTGAAAGAACTTTGGTTAGTAACCAAAGTATATGGGATACCAAAAAAGGATTTAATAAAAAAATGCAACAAGGGGAAAAATTATTCTTTGGCAAAGGACAATGTGCAACCTGCCATGCTCCACCACTTTTTACTGATCAGAAATTTTATAAATTAAATAACCATATAAAAATACGTACTCCTACTTTACGCAATATTGAATTAACCGCTCCTTATTTCCATGACGGTTCAATCCCAACATTACAAGAAGCTATTGTCAGTCATAATCAAAATGAAGTTTTAATTCCGAATTTAACTAAACAAGAAATTGATGAAATAACAGAATTTCTAAAATCTCTGACTGATCATCAGTTTATTACAAATCCAAAATTTTCACTTCCTCCTGATATTTGCCAACAAGAAAGCAAAACAATAAATTAAAGATTTTATAGATAGGCTCATAAATTGAGTAGAAAAGCATGTCTGATAGTTTTTAGATATACTTTCATCATACAGGATAATTATTCTAAGTTAAGAAAATGCAATGGTTATGATCCTTGGATCATTTACAAATCTTAAAGATGGTACAGGAGAAAAAACTTCTGCCTCTTTATTTACTGATGAGCTTTTTGATTGTAGTGCAAAATTACAATTACTGCTGCGGGTTGAAAATATTGGATTACTCTGTAAGGGGGAAACTAGAGAATATTTTCATTAACAGAATTTAAGACAGTATGATTGATGTGATTGCACACATCAATATGTGGCCTCGACCCTGAACCAACGATCAGGCAAATATGCAGACGACTCTTAAGTGCTACAAGTAGGCTCATGATTTAAATTTTTCTTTTTCATTCAAGCCACTATATTTTGCAAAGGCATCAAGCATATACTTTCTTCCTTGTTCAGATAACCCCGTATCATCGTCAAGTACTTCCATAAAAGATTCTTTCGAAACTATTTTGGGATCAATTTTATTTATAAATTGTAAATTTCCAAATAATACGAAAAATTCTCCTCCCTCGGGTTGCCATATATAAAAATTACTTTCTTTAATCTCAAATAAAATATTGTAAAAATATATCTCGTTATAACAGTCTGTAAAGGATTTGTAATCTAAATCACATTTCTTTTTAATATCATCTTTATTGAAATAATAGTATATATTCATATCTTTTATATTTAAATTAAAAGTATTAATTAATTTTATTAATTCATCTGTTCCTAAGTATTCTATAACTATACGAGATAAGTAATTATTTTTTATCAAAAATAATTTATCTAACATTCCATCTTCATCAAAATAATCTTGTACCATTTTCTTCTTTCCATTGATTATAACAAATCTCAACTCCGAAATCATTGTTTACATTTTTATTTCTAATGTTTTCCTATCATCATTATTAAATTTTCTTGGTGTAGTATTCTAACTATCTTCAGGAACGATAAAACGAAATTTATCAGCAGTCTGAACGATTTCTGAGAGTTCCTCTAAATTAAACTCATACCCAGCTTCTTTTAGCCTTTGGAACAAATTGTTTAATATCTGTCCAACCATTTTGATCTAAGGTAATTTCTGCATATTCAGGAGTATGACATAAAACCAGACCAAGTATTTTACTGATTTCTTTACCCTTAAAATGAAACTTTATTTTTATCCAACATTGAATAAAAATAAAGTCTACTTATTTAAAATTATCGATATTTAAATAATAGCAAATCATTACTTGTTGCAAAACTATTCTATTCTGCCATAAGCTTCCTTATTTTCTACCAGTTATCTTTGACGACGCATATTTTTGCATCTTAACGCAAGCCTTTTTTATATGCTTTAGATAAAGTGATTTTTTGGCTTGCCGTAGTATTTTATCCTTTATTTATAGATCTATAAATATACATAATTTGTGTTGAAATAAATTAAAAAGAAAAATCTCCACTTTTACCACCTTGTTTTTTGACAAGATGAATATTTTGAATAGTCATTCTTTTATCGACAGCCTTTAACATATCGTAAACTGTTAATAATCCAGAAGAAACGCCCATTAAAGCCTCCATTTCAACACCTGTTGCCCCAACTGTTTCAGTTGTAACCTCAATTTGTAAGCTTAAATTTTCTTCATTTTTGTAAAAGTCGACATGCACATGACTTAAGGATAAAGGATGGCATAAAGGAATAATAGATGAAGTCATTTTTGTTCCTTGAATCGCTGCAATACGGGCAATTCCTAAGACATCACCTTTGTGACTGGCATTAAATTCTAATAATTGGAATGCTTCTATAGACATTATAATTGATCCAATTGCAATAGCAGTTCGTTTTGTCGTTTTCTTATTTGCAATATCAACCATATGCGCTTGCCCTGAAGCATCAAAGTGAGATAATTTAGACATGTATTTTTCCTATTATAATTTACTTTAGCCATCATAAACATATGATATGAAGGAAACCATGATTAAAATTTATTACTTTGGTTTTTTAAAAGAAATTCTCAGTATTGAGGAAGAACAAATAGAGTGGTCTGAAGGTAATTCTGAAACTCTATTAACATTATTACGATCTCGTAGTTCTTTTTGGGCAGAAAGTCTTTCTGAACAAAATATTTTTCGCATTGCAATTAATAAAAAAATTATTTATCAAACCACCCCTATTATACCAGGAGACGAGGTCGCTATTCTTCCCCCTGTTACGGGAGGGTAAAATGTTTTGGGTAAAAATTCAAAAAGCTTCATTCGATGACGAAATTCCAAAATTAGACCAACAAATTCAACAGAATAATTGCGGTGCTTTGGTCAGTTTTAAAGGTATTGTACGCGGATACGACGAACAAGAACCTTTAAGTTATCTTTACCTTGAACATTTTCCAGAAGTTACAGAGCAAGAAATTAAACGTATCTTGCAAGGTGCACAAGAATATTGGACTATTCATAGTGCTATCGTCATTCACCGTATTGGGAAACTAAATGTAGGCGAAAATATTGTTCTTGTTATGGTTTCTGCTTCTCATCGTAAGGCTGCCTTTGAAGCTTCCCAATTTATTATGGATTATTTAAAAACAGAGGCTCCTTTTTGGAAAAAAGAGTTTTTTCAAGATGGTACTTCACGTTGGGTTAAAGCAAAAGAGACAGATATAGAACAAAAAAAACGCTGGCAAGTTTCATGATGAACAAAAAACATATTATATCTAGTGTCATTCTAGCAGGCGGAGAAGGCCAGCGTATGGGCAGAAAAAACAAAGGACTTATTTCTCTTAATAATATTCCTTTAATTCAACATGTAATTGAACGTCTACGTCCTCAGTCAGATCATATTTTAATTAGTGCCAATAAAGATATTGAAGCCTATCAAGAATTTGGTTTCCCTGTTATTTCAGATCAGACAGACTATCAAAATAAAGGGCCTCTTGCTGGTATTCTCAGCACAACTGCTTTTATTCCTAAAGATACAGATGCACTTCTTATAGTTCCTTGTGATACTCCTTTCCTACCCATCAATCTAGTATCGATATTCGTAAATAACTTATATAATCAAGTAGAAAACGAGATTGCGTATGCTGCAACCCACACCCAAATTCATCCTAGCATTTTTCTGTGTAAACCAAAGATTAATGATGGATTAGCAGCGCATCTCAACCAACAACAATTTAGCTTAAAATCTTGGATTTTTAAGCACAATTCGGTAAAAACCGTTTTTGAAGATGAACATGCATTTACAAATATAAATGATATGCAAATACTTCATCAAAACCAATAGGAACTGATTATGCTCGATTATTATCAAGCTTTACACAAATTATTAACCCAAACTATCCCTTCTTTAAACAAGAAAAGAGTTGCTTTGATAGAGGCTGACCATCTTATTTTAGCTGAAGATTTAACAGTTCAGTATGACACACCCTTTTTCAGTAATAGTGCAATGGATGGTTATGCTTTAGGGGGTGATATTGATGCTTGCCAAGAGTGGAAAATTATTCATCGCATTGCAGCAGGTGATACCGCACAATCAGTATTTTTAAAAACTGGCGAAGCAGCCAGAATATTTACAGGAGCCCCAATCCCAGAGGGAACCACCGCTATAATTCAACAAGAAAATACGCAAGTAAATGATAATATTTTAACCATTACTTCAGTAATTAAAAAAGGGCAGAATATTCGCTATAAAGCAGAAGAATTAAAAAAAGGTAATGTTTTTCTTTCTTCAGGTCAGTACATTACGCCTGCAGTCATTGCTTTATTGGCCAGTCAAGGTTACGCGACAATACCTGTGTTTAAACCATTAACCATTTACGTATTTTCGACAGGAAATGAACTGTTAAATCCAGGAGAACCGCTAACTGCTGGAAAAATTTACGATGCTAATCGTTATTTACTATTATCATGGTTAAAACAAACACCTCATCATATTATTGATGCTGGAACTTTACCAGATAATAAAGAAGCAACGGAACAAGCTCTCAACAACGCCAGTCAAAAAGCAGATATTATTATCACTTCTGGTGGTGTTTCTGTTGGTGAGGAAGATCATGTTCACACAGCAATTGCAAAATTAGGCAAGCTCACTTTATGGAAGCTTGCTATAAAACCAGGAAAACCTTTTGCATGGGGAGAAATTAATAACTCAACAGTCTTTATGCTTCCTGGAAATCCAGTTAGTACTTTTATTACGTTTCAACAACTCGTTGTTCCTGCTCTAAAAAGATTATCAGGAATTAAAATCGAACAGTGTGTGCCAAAAGCAATCATGGCAAAAGCAATGTTTTCAACCCACAAAAAACAAAATCGTAAAGAGTTCCTTAGAGTCCAATTACAACCAAGTGCTACTGGAATGGATGTGAAACTTCTTTCACATCAAGGATCTGCAATGTTATCTACTTTTACACAAGCTAATGCTTTGGCAGAAATACCAGAAGATACACTAGTACATGAAAATGACTATATCAAGGTCTATCCGCTTTCTTACAACTTTAACACTTAAAATCTTTGAGTATGTATTATGGAAAAAATTAAAATTGGTCTTATTTCTATTAGCGATAGAGCCAGCAAAGGAATTTATAAGGATAAAGGACTTCCTGCATTAAAGGATTGGCTTGATCTTGCTGTTTTAAACGACAAAGAATATATTGAACATTTAATCCCAGATGAACAAAATCTTATAGAAAAAACGTTAATTAAGCTGGTTGACCAAGATAAATGTCCTCTTGTTTTAACAACAGGCGGCACAGGCCCTTATATTCGTGATGTTACGCCAGATGCAACTTTAGCTGTTGCAGATAAAGTTATGCCAGGATTTGGTGAACAAATGCGCCAAGTAAGTTTGTATTATGTGCCGACAGCAATTCTGTCCAGACAAGTCGGAGTTATTCGTAAGCAAAGCTTAATCTTAAATCTTCCTGGTCGCCCAAATGCTATTAAAGAAACCTTAGAAGGCGTTAAAGATGACGATGGACATGTAAAGATACATGGTGTTTTTGCTTCTGTTCCAATGTGCATAGAAGTTATTGGAGGCCCCAGAGTAGAAACCAATGAAAAAATCGTCAAAGCCTTTTTACCTAAAATATAAATTAGCCACCTGTCATCGACATAATTCGGTTGATTCTTTTAGGTTGTTCTAAAAAATCATGTGATTGAGGTTTCAACTTAATGGCTTGCAATATAGCCTTTTGTAATTCCTCATCACTGCATTGATTACGAAGTAAAGGCTTTAATTGGAAGCTATTATCTTGCCCTAGACACATCAATAATGTGCCATCAACAGTCAATCGAACACGATTACACGTTGCGCAAAAATGCTGAGATAATGGAGTAATCAAACCTAGATTAACGAACCCATTTTCTGTTTCCCAGTACCGTGCAGGTCCATTTCCAATTTTCTTAGTTGTGGGCTGTAGATTAAACCTTTTTTCTAATTTTTTAACGGTTTCTTGCAAATATATAGAGGCTGTATTCCGTCCGCTTTCACCAATTGGCATGACTTCAATCAAACATAAAATATACTGTTGTTGAATACAAAATCGTAACATTTCTTCAACTTCATCAAAATTACGATCAGGCATTACTACCATATTGATACGAACTTTTTGAAAGCCTGCTTTTTTTGCAGCCGACAATCCAGATATAATATTATCTAGACAATTACTTCCGGTAATTTCTTCAATATGTTTGGAGTTTAGAGAATCAAGACTTATATTTAACCGATTCAAACCCGCTTCAAATAAGGGTTCTGCTTTATCCGCTAATAAAGTTGCATTGGTTGTCATAGACAAATCTTTAACTTGATCTATTGCTTTCATTTTACGAACCAATTCAACAATATCTTTTCTTAATAAGGGTTCCCCTCCTGTTAAGCGAAAATAATAAGTACCTAATACTGAAAAGTTATAAACCACTCGTAATATCTCTTCAGTAGATATCCAGTGATCTGGGGGCTCAAACCCCTTAAACCCTTTTGGAATGCAATAATTGCACCTTAAATTGCAACGATCTGTAATAGATATTCTTAAATAATCTACTGTTCTACCGAAATTATCTATAAGCATTATACAGACCGTTCTGAAAATAAGAATTGTTATTTAAATTACACTCTAATTTAGATGTATTATTTAGATAAAGATATAAATTTTGCATCTCTTAAATTCAATATTTTATGCTTTGTTTACTAATTTACCATTTTCCAATAACAAAACATCTTCGGCAAAGAAATTAATATCTTCAGAATCATGGGAAATTATCAATAACAAACAACCTATTTGCTGTTGAATAGACTTTACCTCAACACGTAACCGTTGGCGTAGTTGATGATCCAACATTGAAAACGGTTCATCTAATAATAAAAGCTTTGGTTTTGTTACTAAAACTCTTGCAAGGGCTACTCTTTGTTGTTGTCCGCCAGATAATTCATGAGGATAATGATAGGCTAAATTAGATAATTCAAAGCGTTCCAATAATTCAGAAATCTCAGTTTTATATTGATTTTTTGATGGATTGAAAATTCCTTTTTTCAGTGAGAATGCTATATTTTGTTGTACAGTCAAATGAGGAAACAAACTATAAAATTGGAAAAAATACGCCAAATTTCTCTGTTGTGGCTTTAAATTAATTTTTTGTATATTGTCGAAAAAAATACAGTCTTGAATTTTTATAAATCCTGTATCTGGCATTAATAATCCAGCAATTATTTTAATTAGCGTTGTTTTTCCTGATCCCGAAGAACCAAATATCGCGACAGATTGACAAGAAGAAGCATATTCAAGATTCAATTGAAAAGATCGTTGATCAGTTAATAACGTTTTTTGAATATTCCAATTAAAATTCATATTTTGCCACTAATAAAAATTTTTATAATGAGTCAATTTTTTTGCAGTAAATAAAACAAGAATACAAACAATTGATAAAATAATTACTGCTATATTTGCAGAATAATTATTACCTTCTTGAACAGCTTCATAAATCGCAATTGATAACGTTTCTGTTTTACCAGGAATACTGCCTGCAACCATCAAGGTTGCACCAAATTCCCCCAATGCTCTGGCAAATGATAATAACAAACCTGCCAAAATTCCCCGCCAAGCTAATGGAAGTGTAATACGAAAAAAAATTGAAAAATTAGAAATCCCTAAAACACTCGCAGCCTGTTCATAACATGGATTTACATTTTCAAAAGCTGTTCTAGCAGGTTTAAAAACTAAAGGAAATGTCACAATCGTTGCCGCAATCACAGCACCTTGCCATGTAAAAATTAAATCAATATCAAAACATTTTTTTAAAAACTGACCAACCCAACCATGTCGACCTAATAGAACTAATAAATAATATCCTAAAACAGTTGGGGGTATAACCATTGGCAACGTTAAAATCGTGTCTAAAAATTCTCTTCCTATAAATTTTTTACGTGCAAACAAAAAACCCATGGGAACAGAAATAAAAAGGTTAATAATTACAGAACATCCAGCTACTTTTAATGAAAGAAATAATGCATCCCAAGAAAACTGTGCCATATTCACTTCTAATCATTAATGAGGAACACTGGCAAAACCATATTTTACTAAAATTTTTTGCCCTTCAAAAGATAAGACAAAATCAATAAATTCTTGTGCATTTTTATTTTCAGTTTTTTGTTTAACCAATGCAATTGGATAACGAATTGAATGATTTAAAGAAAAATCTTGTATAATTTTAACTTTATCTGATAAAAGAACAGCATCGCTGTAATATACAAACCCAACATTTACCTCATCACGAGCCACGTAATTCAAAACCTGTCTGACATTTTGACCAATGATTAATTTTGTTTGGATTTTATCCCATAATTGACTTTTTTGTAATAAATTCTGAGCATATTTTCCTGCAGGCACAATTTTGGGTTGCCCTACCGCTATTTTTTGAATGGACGGTTGTAACAAATCGTCTAGATTTTGTATATGTAAAACACTGTGAATAGGTACGATTAATACAAGACTGTTATAGGCAAAATCTTTTCTGCTTTGCTTAACAATTAGACTTTTTTTTTCAGCCTGATCCATAGTCTCTTCATCTGCAGATGCAAAAATATCAACAGGTGCACCTTGTTCTATTTGTTGTAACAAACCGCCAGACGCACCAAAATTGAATAAAATTTTATCCGTAGGATGTTTTGTTTCATAGATTATAGCTATTTCTTTAAAAGCATTACTTAAACTGACTGCTGCTGAGATGATGATCTCTTTTGCATTGGCATTTTGTAATCCGCTAAAGAAAATAAACGCTGCCACTAAACAATTTAAAACACCTTTTCGAATAAAATTATATTCTTTCATCACTTGAATCTTTTTCTTATGAACGTGGTCTAACTAATTGCCACTTACGATTGATATAAGTTACCATACCAAATCCGCTAAAAATATGAACCAGCCGAGTAAATGGAAAAAGCCCAAACAAACTCATTCCCATAAATAAATGAATCTTAAAAATAATAGAAGCATTTGTAATATAATCTGAGGCATCGCCACGAAATGTAACCACATGTTGCGCCCATGTCATAAGATTAACCATTTCATGTCCATCAAGATGTTGAGCAGAAACGGCAATTGTGGATAGCCCTAAACATAAGGTAATAAATATCCATACTAACAGTAATTTGTCACGCCATGTACTATTTTGAGTTAAGCGATCTACAGTAAAACGTCTATGGATTAAAATAATCAGTCCAATGAAACAAAGGCCTCCCATTGCTCCACCAGCAGACATTGCCACTATTTGTTTCAAAGAATGGCTGACCCCTATTGTATCCCAAACAATTACTGGGGTTAATAACCCTACAAGATGACCAAAAAATAAACCTAATATTCCAATATGAAACAGAATGTTACCAATTCGTAATTGACCACGATACAATAATTGACTGGAATCACTTTTCCAAGAATATTGTTCACGTTCAAATCGAACAAGACAACCAACTATAAAAATAACCAATATAATATAAGGATAAATCCCAAAGATAAACTTATCTAGAAAGTCCATGGCTCTCTCCTTTATTCTGATCATATGCTGGACAAATTTTACAAGTATTTGGTTGTAGTAAAGGTTCAACACCTTCTATGTTGGGTCCAAATTTTTCTAATGCTTCATCCATATCTCGGATAGGGGGCGTTAGCAAAGGAACAGGTTTTTTCAGTGAATATTGTTCTAATAAAGCAAAAACACCACCATAGATAGAATTCACTTCCTGTAGTTTTTTTCCAATATGACCGATAACGTCAATCGCAGCTGTTAGCAGTTCGATCGCTTGCTCTTTTTCACAAACAGACAAAAATTCAAGAAATAACGGTAAATAATCAGGTAACTCATCGACTACGGATATTTCAAAGCCTTTACTCTGATATTCAGCCATCAAGTCAACCAAAGCTTGTCCACGAATACGATCCTCTCCGTGGATATGCTCAAACATATGCAAAGAATAATTCCGGCCTCGATCAAAAAGATTTACATATTCCTCTTGCAAAACAAGCAACTCTTTCTCGCGCAGATCCTTTAACAAAGGTAACAAGAATGCTGAATTAACTTGTAATTTTGCTAAACGGTCTTCTAACTCAGGAACAGCATCTATCAACTCTTGCTCTGGGTAACAAAGAAGCACTGAAAGGATTTTAAAAATTTCCATTAGCTATTACTTTCTTTTTCTTTGTTACAATTACGATCATTAATCATATCTGTGAAAATAATAGGAGATTGCTTTTTACCAAATAAACTTTCTTTGCTAACACCATCAGAACATCCATTACCAAAAGAAAACCCACAAGAAGCTTTATCTTTGAATGCATCCTCAACCATCTCTTTATGAGAGGAAGGAATAACAAAACGATCTTCATAATTAGCAATCGCCATTACTTGATACATTTCGTTAATCTGTTCTTCAGATACGTGAAGATTTTCTATTGTCGATAGGTCTGGTTGAGCATCGACAGATTTACTACGCATATAGCGGCGCATTGCAATCATTGTTTCCAATGCTTCGATAATTGGTTCTTCTTTGCCCGCAGTCAATAAATTAGCAAGATAGCGAACTGGAATACGTAAGTCCTTAATTCCAGGAATAATTCCCTTTTCTCCAATGACACCTTGTTCAACAGCAGATTGAATTGGAGATAAAGGAGGAATATACCAAACCATTGGCAATGTTCGATATTCTGGATGTAATGGGAAAGCAACCTTCCAATCAACTGCCATTTTATAAACAGGTGATTTTTGGGCCGCATCTAACCAGCTTTGTGGAATTCCTTGCTTCAATGCTTCAGCAATTATGTCTGAATCATTAGGATCTAAAAATAAATCTAATTGAGATTGATATAAATCTTTTGGATCTTGTGCAGAAGCTGCCTCTTCAATTTTATCGGCATCATATAATAAAACACCAAGATAACGAATACGCCCTACACAAGTTTCAGAACAAACTGTTGGTTGTCCCCCTTCAATCCTAGGATAACAAAAAATACATTTTTCAGATTTTCCTGAAACCCAATTATAATAAATTTTTTTATAAGGACATCCAGAAACACACATCCGCCAACCACGACATTTATCTTGATCAATTAAGACAATACCGTCATCTTCACGTTTATAAATGGATCCAGAAGGACAACTTGCAACACAAGCTGGATTTAAACAATGCTCACATAATCTGGGTAAATACATCATAAATGTATTTTCAAATGTGGACATCATTTCCTTTTGGATACCTTCAAACAAAGCATCTTTTGACCTTTTAGAAAATTCTCCTCCAAGATCATCTTCCCAGTTAGGTCCCCATTCAATTTTATCCATTTTCTTTCCGGTCAAAACAGAAATAGGACGTGCAGTAGGTGGAGTTTTCATATCAGGAGCATTTTGCAGATGTTCATAATCATACGTAAAAGGCTCGTAATACTCGTCGATCTGCGGCAAATCTGGATTGGCAAAGATATTTGCCATAATCTTTAACTTACCTCCTTGGCGAGGTTTTAATTTATTATTTTTTAAAACCCATCCACCATTATATTTATCTTGATTTTCCCATTCTTTTGGATAACCAATACCTGGTTTTGTTTCAACGTTATTAAACCAAGCATATTCAACACCATCACGGCTGGTCCAAACATTTTTACAAGTTACTGAACAAGTATGGCATCCAATACATTTGTCCAGATTTAACACCATGCCAATTTGTGCTCTGATTTTCATAATATAATCCTCTTATTACGCTTTAATACTTTGTTGAGCTAAATTGACGGTTTCTTGTAACCAATCAACGTTTTTCATTTTACGAATAACCACGAACTCATCACGATTAGAACCAACTGTTCCATAATAGTTAAAACCATAAGAAAGTTGAGCATATCCACCAATCATATGCGTTGGTTTTAATACCGCTCTCGTCACTGAATTATGAATACCACCGCGCTTTTTAGAAACTTCGGCTCCAGGAACATTTACAATTTTTTCTTGGGCATGATACATCAAGATCATTCCTTCTGGGATACGTTGACTGACCACAGCTCTTGCGGTTAACGTACCGTTAACGTTGAACGCCTCAATCCAATCATTATCAACAATCCCAGCTTTTTGAGCATCAATTTCAGAAACCCAAACATGAGGACCACCACGAGACAATGTCAGCATTCTAAGATTATCAGAATACGTACTATGAATACCCCATTTTTGGTGAGGAGTGAGGAAATTCAAAATAATTTCTGGATTACCATTACCGTGTTGCCCCAAAACCTTTTTGGTTGTTTTCAAATCAATCAAAGGTTTATACACGCATAACCCTTCACCAAATGCACGCATCCACTGATGATCTTGATAGAATTGTTGTCTGCCTGTAATCGTTCTCCAAGGAATCAGTTCGTGAACGTTCGTATAGCCTGCATTATAACTAACTGTTTCGCTTTCTAGACCAGACCAAGTAGGGGAAGAAATAATCTTACGAGGTTGAGCCTGAACATCCCGAAAACGAATTGTGTCATGTTCTCTAGGTAACGCCAACGGCGTATGATCAAGCCCAGTAATTTTGGATAATGCTCCCCAAGCTTTTACTGCAATATGACCATTCGTTTCTGGCGCTAATGTCAAAATCATTTCAGCAGCATCAATCGCAGTTTCAAGCCTTGGCTGTCCTTTTGCGACACCATCTTGAACAATTTTGTTTAACCCACGAAGTATATCCACTTCATGTTTTGTATCCCAGCTAATGCCTTTACCACCGTTCCCGATTTTTTCTAATAACGGGCCAACAGAAGTATATTTTTGATAGATTTCACCGTAATTTCTTTCAACAACCGTCATTGCAGGCATCGTTTTTCCTGGAATAGGATCACATTCACCTTTTTTCCAATCTTTTACATCAAAAGGCTGGCCCAACTCTTGAGGCGTATCATGCATTAGCGGCGTTAAGACTAAATCTTTTTGAACTCCTAAATAATCATCAGCAAGCTCTGAGAATTTTTTAGCAATACCTTTAAAAATTTCCCAATCGCTCTTACTTTGCCATAAAGGCTGCACTGCTTCACTTAGAGGGTGGATGAAAGGATGCATATCGGATGTATTAAGGTCATCTTTTTCATACCACGTTGCCGTCGGTAAAATAATGTCAGCATATAAACAAGTCGTTGACATGCGGAAATCAAGCACCACTAATAAATCTAATTTTCCTTCAGCAGCAGGCCTTACTTGAATTTCTTGTGGCGCAATACAATCAGCCTCATCACTTAACAAAGCATTTTGAGTACCTAATAAATATTTAAGGAAATACTCATGTCCTTTTCCTGATGACCCCAGAATATTAGAACGCCATACAAACATATTACGTGGAAAATTCTTTGGATTATCTGGATCATTACAAGACATATCCAATGATCCATCTTTTAAGCTTTCAACGGCATATGCAATTGGGTCTTTTGATGCTGCCATTGCTTGTTGTGTTACTTGCAATGGGTTTGTTGTTAATTGCGGTGCAGAAGGCAACCACCCCATACGCTCAGCTTTCGCATTACAATCAATCAAAGACAATCCATCAAAATGATTTAGTGCTGTAGAAGATGTAATTTCATCAAGATGTAATTTTTCATGACGCCATTGGCTGGTATGGTTATAAAAAAATGAAGTTCCATTCATTTGTCGTGAAGGACGGTGCCAATCAAGACCAAAAGCAAGTGGAGCCCAACCTGTTTGTGGTCTTAACTTCTCTTGTCCCACATAATGGCACCAACCACCACCACTTTGTCCAATACAACCACACATCATCAACATATTAATAATGCCACGATAAGTCATATCCATATGATACCAATGGTTTAACGCAGCACCCACAATAACCATACTCTTACCTTGAGTTTGATCTGCATTGTGCGCAAACTCACGAGCGACTTGAATTACAAGTTCTGGTTTTACGCCAGTATGTTTTTGTTGCCATCCTGGGGTATAAGGAACATCGTCTAAATAATCCTTTGCACCGTCGCCTAAACCGCGGTCAATACTGTAATTAGCTGCCATCAAATCAAAAACGGTCGTTATAAAGATTTCTGACCCATCAGCAACTTTTATTTTTTTAACAGGAACCTTACGAGTAAACTGCTCGTTATCACCTTCTCCTGCAAAATAATCAAAAGCAACATCTACAACTGCATCACATGTATCCAAAACAGAAAGTTGTGCTTCAATAGCCTGTCCTTGGCTATTTTGTTCTTGTAAATTCCATTTACCATTATCCCCCCATCTAAACCCAATAGATCCTTTCGGGACAACAATGTTTCCGCTTTTGCCATCAATAACCAGCGTTTTCCACTCAGGATTTTTTTCTTCATTTAAATTATCATCTAAATGACTTGCTCTTAAAAAATAATTTGGTAGATAATAATCTCCTTTATTATCTAACATAACCAACATAGGCATATCCGTATATTGGCGACAATAACGTGTGAAATAATCAGAAGGGTTATCTAAATGAAACTCTTTAAAGATAACATGTCCCATTGCCATTGCTAGTGCAGCATCTGTTCCTTGCTTTGGTGCTAGCCAGATGTCACCAAACTTAACCATCTCACCATAATCTGAAGAAACCGCAACTGTTTTAGTCCCCTTATATCGAACCTCTGTGTAAAAATGAGCATCAGGAGTTCTGGTCATAGGAACATTAGATCCCCAAACCATTAAATAGGTTGAATTATACCAGTCTGCGGACTCTGGAACGTCAGTTTGTTCCCCCCAAATTTGAGGGCTGGCAGGGGGTAAATCGCAATACCAATCATAAAAAGATAAAGGAACACCACCAATTAATGATAAATATCTCGAACCAGAGGCATAACTTATCATCGACATTGCAGGAATTGGTGAAAATCCAACAACTCGATCTGGACCAAATTTTTTAATTGTAAAGTTATTTGCTGCCGCAATAATTTCGTTTACTTCATCCCAAGATGAACGAACCATTCCCCCCAAACCACGACGAGATTTATAGGATTTAGCAATTTCTGGGGTTTGACTAATATATTCCCAAGCTGAAATAGGATCTTTATTTTTTCGAACCTCACGCCACAACTGAGCAAGTCTGCCTCTCAGCATTGGATATTTTACTCGTTGAGCTGAATAGACATACCAGCTATAAGATGCTCCACGAGGGCACCCTCTTGGCTCATGATTAGGTAAATCTGGGCGAGTACGAGGGTAATTCACTTGTTGTGTTTCCCACGTAATCAATCCACTTTTTACATAAATCTGCCAACTACAAGAACCTGTACAATTCACACCATGCGTAGAACGCACAATTTTGTCATGTTGCCAACGTTGACGATACGCATTTTCCCATTTTCTATCTTCTTCAACAACAGCGCCATGACCATTTGCAAAACTACTTTTAGTCCTTTTAAAGAATGATAAACGATCTAATAAGTGACTCATAATTTCAAACCTTTAAAATATAACATCAATTAACACGCACTCTTTGCGTTTTTGCGAAGATAAAACCACCAATTTACAACCAAACATGAGCCATAAAACACAATGAAACAATAAAAAGCCAACTTGAAAGATCCAGTATAAGCAACTGCTGTTCCACAAAGTTTTGGAATGATAAATCCGCCATAAGCACCAATTGCACCCATAAAACCAAGAACTGCTCCTGTTTCTTTGATGGAATTCTTGGCAGCTTCTGTAGCATTTTCACCAGATGCGGCAGCTAATCTACGATGGAAAATAGAAAAAATAATTGGAGTTTGAGCAAAAACAGATCCATTACCTAATCCAACGAAAACAAAAACCAACATAAAGCTAATAAAAAAGCCTAGAAAGTTACCGCCTTGCCCATGATCAGGTAAAAAATATAAAACAGCCAACGTAAAGATAACAACACCAATAAAAGCAGTTTGGGTCACAAGTGTCGGTCTAATTTTATCAGAAATCATACCACCAACTACTCTAAAGATAGACCCTAGTAATGGTCCTAAAAATGCATATTTTAGTGGATCAATATCGACAAACTCATGTTTAATTAACATAGGGAATACAGCAGAGTATCCAATAAACGATCCAAACATTCCCAAATATAGCCAACATAAAATCCAATTATCTTTACGTCCAAAAATAACGGACTGGTCTGAAAAAGATGCTTTGGCAGACGCAAGATCGTTCATCCCAAACCAAATAAATAATAAAATTAATAGAATAATTGGAACCCAAACGAAACCAATGTTTTGCAACCAAATGGTGGTCTCTTGCCCGTGTTGTACAATCGTTTTAGCATCACCACCAAAAATACTAATACCAATTACTAATGGAGCCGCAAATTGTAAAACAGAAACGCCTAGATTACCCAACCCAGCATTAACGCCTGTTGCATATCCTTTTTCGGTCTTAGGAAAAAAGTAACCAATATTCGCCATAGACGAACTAAAGTTTCCTCCACCAAAACCACACAACAAAGCAATAATTGCCATTGTTGTAAAACTTGTTTCTGGGTTTTGAACGCTAAAGCCAAACCAAACTAAAGGAATTAATAAAGTTGCAGTTGAAATAAATGTCCATTTTCTGCCACCAACAATGGGAACCATAAACGCATAGAAAATTCGTAATGTTGCACCTGATAATGCTGGTAAGGCTGTTAATAACATTAACTGATTGGCATCATATTTAAACCCAAGTTTGGGTAAATAAATTACAACCACACTCCACAGCGACCATACAACAAAAGCAAATAAAAGTGCAGGCACTGAAATCCATAAATTTCGTGTGGCTATTTTTTTTCCTTGTTCTTGCCAAAAGTCTTTATTTTCCGGCTCCCATTTTGTTAATAACCTGGACATATATATATTCCTACTTCAAGATAATTATATCTTTGGTTTGCCAAATAAAATATCAACTCATTTTAATATCTAGTTTTTGGCTCTATTCTCTTATGATTTTAATATATTTAAAATCTCTAACCAATTCATCGAAGAGGCAAAAAGTGCTATATACTTGACTAGGTCTAGTCTAATCCTTTTGGGTTATTTTCCTTGTAAAAGGGATTTCATAAAAATTTTAATATCAATTAAATCAAGTAACTAAGGTCAGAAAATGTAATTACTATTGATAAATACATTATTAACAGAGCAATTATAATACCTTGTTACAAGAATGTTGTTTTGAAAGTCTATTTTTAAATATAATGACTATCTTTTATGGTGAATTAAATGTAAATAACACATACTTTAAAAATCCAGTTATTCTAAATATATATAATAATGAAATGAATAAAAAAACTAGACAAAATAGTCTTTCGATTAAACTACTTATTTCTATTATCGTATGGGTAATTGGAGCTATTTTCTTTACAGGATATGCCCTTGCCTTACTTTGGCAGTTAGAGAATGCAGGGAAGGATATCAATTATGCTGGCAGTCTTCGTATGAAAATATATCATATGGCTGTTTTAATAACTCAACCTAATCATCAAGATGCTTTACAATCTGAACAAACCAAATTTTACTCTATTCTTAGCAATCTATCAAAATCTGATAGAAGCAACTTTCTTTTTCCAAATAACGCACAAATTGATAATCAAATAGATATTCTTGAGCAATCTTATAAAGAGAATATATTACCTATCCTTAATCAATCAACGACATACACTTTGTCTTCAAATGAACTACACACTATAGATCAGTTTATAAGTCATATTGATCGTATTGTAAAATTAATTGAAAATCAAAATACACAAAATATTATTTGGTTAAGATTTATACAAACCATTTTAATACTTATGGTTATTTTTACAGCTTTTTCTACTATTTATCTTTTATATCGGTTTGTAATTAGTCCATTAACACGTCTGCAAAATGCAATTCAAGAAGTAAGTATAGGAAATCTATCAGAACGTATTTCCATTACAAATGAAGACGAGTTTGGTATCGTCTCGGCTGGTTTTAATAGAATGGCGGATAATTTACAAGATTTATATAATAATCTTGAACAAAAAGTATCTCAAAAAACAATAGCTTTAGAAGAAAAAAATCACGAGCTTGCCATTTTATACGACATGACTACTTTTCTACATGAATGTCATATGCAAGATACTATTTTAGAAAATTTTTTAGATAAAATTATTCCTCTAGGATACGCAGATGGTGGATTTATAGGTGTTTTAAATAAAGCAAAAACAAGTCTTAATTTTTTATATAGTCAAGGCTTGCCCAAAGAATCAGAAGTTATTAAAAATTGCTATTTTTCAGCGCATTGTTTTTTCGATGTAACAGTTTTACCTGAAAATCCCAATCCTATTTACATTCAAACAAAAAATAAAAATAAATTTAATCTTTCTATTCCAAATTGTATTCAAACTGCTTTCGATTATTTTGTTATTTTTCCTATTTGGCATAATAATAATGAAATAGGAATGGTTGTCTTATATTTCAAAAATCCTAGAACTTTTTCAGAAAAAGAAAAACAGACACATTATTTAATAAAAACCCTTACTAAACAATTAGCGATTGCGATTGAAAATCAGCATCTAACATCAAAAGAGCAAGAGCTTGCTATTCTCGAAGAGAGAAATATGATTGCGCAGGGATTACATGATAGCATTGCGCAATCGCTTTCTTTTTTAAATTTACAAGCTCAAATGCTGAAAAAAGCAATTGATCAAAAGGATTATAATAGAATAGAGAAAAATATATGTTTTATACAACAAGGAATACAAGAATCTTATGATGATGTGAGAGAGCTACTTCTAAATTTTAGAACAAAAATCAATCATACTGAAAATTTTCAAGAGGTTGTTCAAAAAGTTTTAAACCGTTTTAAAGCACAAACTAATATCCCCATTGAAGTAAGCAATTTAAATCAGCAATTTTCTTTGACACAACAGCAGCAATTGCAAGTGATTTTTATTTTACAAGAAGCATTGTCAAATATACGTAAACATTCTCATTGCAGCCAATCTAAGCTTTCGTTTACGAATAATAAAAATTTTACTATGCGTATTGAAGACAATGGCGTTGGTTTTGATATAGAGGCTATAAAAGAAAAAAAATTAAATCATGTTGGATTATCAATTATGAAAGAAAGAACTAAAAAAGCTTTTGGAACAATTAATATAACATCTGTTTTACAGCACGGAACAACAATTGAACTTATTATTTCACAATAAAAACGGAACTCTTAATGACGGACACTAAAGTTAAAATTTTATTAATCGATGATCATGCTCTTTTTCGCTCAGGATTAAAATTCTTGTTAGAAATTGAAAAAGATTTTGAAATTGTTGGTGAAGCCCAAGATGGTTTGCAAGGCGTTAAATTAGCCAGTGCGCTTCACCCAGATATTATATTACTTGATTTAGATATGCCTGTTATGGCAGGAAAAGAAACATTACAACAATTATTAAATATAGATCCTACCTTAAATGTTTTAATTTTAACGGTTTCCGAAGATGATGATAATTTGTTGGAATGTATGAAACTTGGTGCTAAAGGTTATTTACTTAAAAATATTGACACTGATTTTTTGTTAAATAGTATTCGAAAAATATTAGAAGGGGATTATATTTTGTCTCCAGAAATGACAACAAAACTCATTGGACAATTTAAATCGTCAAAACAACATGATGATAAACCATATCAATTATACGAAACATTAACATCGCGAGAAAAAGAAATCTTAGCATGGTTAACGAAGGGTATAAGTAATAAAGAGATTGCTCGTTTCTTCAATTTATCTGAAAGTACAATTAAATTACATGTTCAAAATATCCTGCGTAAATTAAATATACGCAGTCGCATTCAGGCTGCTATTTTCGCATTAGAACATGGATTTAATAAATTATAGTGTATTAGTTATATAAGTAATATTTAGAGAATTTAACATTTATTGATTAGGTATTGAAAAGTTAAAGGGTTTTTTGCATTTTTCATTTTATAATAAAAATCTGGATACAAACGATATAATTTTTAAGCCTCAATATTTATCAATAAATATTATTACTTATTAGCATCATCTACCACTTTTTCTCCATACCAACTTTTTTAATGAAAAAGTTAATGAATTATATTCACTTATTTATAGTCATTGTATGAATGAAAGCACTTGCCGATTTTTATCGTAAATTCAGAAATATATCGAACAAGGTTGTCTTTAAATTGAGGGAAAAGAATATTATCAATAAACCGATACTTCTAAATAAGAATCATCTTTATGAATGCCTTGATATTCAAAATATTATAAAAGAGCTGGAAACGCCTGATTATGAATTATATACATAAATCTGTATTAATTATTAATAAAAATCATAAAATAGAAATGTGAAAGATTACAACAGCTCAAAATATGATTTAATTTTTATAGATACATTTCCTTAACTCTCCAATTCTTTAGTCTATTAATAATTGCAGTTGATGCACTTATTATCTTAGTTGTACCACGCGGGTATGACAGTATGACTTTGTGTCTACTGCAAACTATATTAACTCTGTCTGAACAATTACCTTCAAAGGGGAAAAATAACCAATAAATAAAATTTTAATTGTTAATACTAATGATAAAAGTCAGCATGAAATAAGAGTTTCGATAAAATTAGTTAGAGCATTACAGGATAAGTTCTTAACGATGAATATAAAACATTCTGAGGTATAGTAGCGTCTGAAAAAGATAGAACCGTTTTAGATATAAAAAATCAGAAGAATACTGTTTAATAACAATTTATTAATGCAACTAAAACAATAGCATTAATAAGAAAAAATAATTATGGCTTAAATAAATAGGACTTTTAATAAATATATTTATTTACATGATAAAAAAAGAACAAGTCTTGAACAAAAGATTAATTTGCCACCCGTTAATATACCTGCCAAAGTCCCCCATGTCATCAATATTACCATACTTAAAATCTTAGTAAATACTTCATTTGCACTAATATTTTATTAAGCTATGCTTTCTGATAGTTTAGGAAAAGTTTCTGTTGTTCTTTGACCTGCTGCATGCTTAAAAAGAGCTCTTGCTCCAGAAGCCATTCCCTCTTTATTGATAGGCTTGTTTGCTATACCTGACAAATCTTAATTACCTAAACCTTCCCAATCCAAAAATCCATAGCTTCATTTATCAACCTATCACCAGAACCACCATTTGGTGTTTTTTACCTGTAATTGCATCTTTTGTTTTATCAGCAGCTTTGGTTTCTGCACCTAAAATAGTATCATTGATACCCTATATTTTTTTACCAACGACACTATGTTCAACACTCTCTACAACATCAATCTCGTTAATATCTTTCGTTAAATTAATAAGGGTTTTATTCCCCGATAATTGCGTTGCTTTATGAGCAGCTTTTAGTGCTGCAGAAACGAGTTTTTCTACAATCTTACCATCCGCAGCATTATATTGCTGAAGATTTCAGACAATAATAGAATCACTTAAAGCACCAGAATTCCACTCATTGCAGCTTCTGCTGCTACACCTGTTCCACTGGCAGCAATATCCATACCAATATTGGTCAGTAAAATAGCGAGGTCTTTGTCTCCTTTTGCTAAAGATAAAGCATTATCAGCAAAAAAATGCACTGTTGCTACTGCTGTTGCAGTGCCTACAGCTAAACTGGCAGCCGCACTGCCGACGTTTCCCCCGAAAGCGCCTTTAATGGCGGCACTACCTGTGGCTTCGAGGATGATGCATCCCCAGTCGTTGGAGAGCTTGGTTTCATCAAAGCCTAGGACACCATCACTATTTAACGCGTCAGAGATTTGTCTCATGATTTCGCCGACCAGCTGCATGCCCAGTTGGCTGTTTTGCAATTGGTTTGCCAGTTTATTGGCGTTAAAATTATTGTCTAGATGCCCATCGGCACTGTTGACATCTGTGGTGTGCCTGCCCCACGTACTGCCAGCATTAACTGTGACGTTCCCACTAATCGCCGACTGACTGGTGTTAGTTTCATCATATTTACGGTTCCCACTACTAATCAGGTCAGAATTCGCAGCCAAGTTCCCGGCAACAACACCCAACGGCCCAAGGGTGCCACCCAAAGCATCTATCCCTAAGCTGAACCCTCCGCCTGTTGAGGTCACATTCCATTTAGAGTGGTTCTCTTGGCTTTTAGCAATTAATTTGCCTGTATTTAAATGACTATCCCTGCCTGTGTCGCTGATCACACCGCCTTTTAAATACGTGGTGTCATTAACATCCACCTGAACCCCATCATTGCCAGCATACAATCCAGAAAACTGGCCAGTGCTTTGATAATCATTCATAATCTTTTGATTCGAATAATTACCATTAATACTCCAACCACCTCCCAAACCAGGAACAGAAACCGTCGTATTTGCAACAACCCTAATACCGTTGCTGCCAACCTCAATTACGTCGCCAAAACTGCTACCCTTACTGGCAAAATGCATCTTGTCCTATTCTGGTTGTAATGTGACATCGTTTCCTGGTAAAGCCACGTATTTGGCCAGATAAATCACCAGCTGTTACCGTCAAATCGCCATTATGCGCATCATTAACATTATCCCCACATACAACAATGTTCAGATCATGCCCAGCCGTGGCTGAAAAATCGACAATCGTATTTTGCAAATATTCAATCTTCGATTTGCTGGTGCTAAATCCAGCCTGAACGCCACCAGAAATAATCCCACCACCATATTTATCAGGGTTCGCAATTGCATTGCCTACCGCATACCCCCCTGCTTCGCATTTAATGTCTTACCCACAGCACTGCCAGAACCATTCATATCCGCAGCAATCGCCTGACCATATCGAACAGCCTGTCCAGCTACAGAAATAAACGATAAACCAGTCTTTATGCCACCAAACACAAAGGATTATTTATGGGTTTCATCAACTCCGTTATGAACCTAACCGAAGAACTACTGATATTTAAATCGTTCCCCGCACCAAGGTTCGTTCCCGTAAATTTCGACTATTCCCTCCAACAGCACCAAGGCCTGTGGAAATCTTATGACCCGTATCTTTCCAATCCGCTATCACTTCTGGGTTATGTTTATCAATTGATACCATAATGTCCATCAATATATCCCAATCTTCGTTAATTTTTGGATCAGCTTGCTTTGTTTATCAAAATTAACCTGCATCTTGCCCGCATCAAACTGATCCTTGATATACCTGACAACATCAGCATCATTATTAATTTTACCCGTCATGGATCCCGCATTCATGGTAATATTGCCACCAATCACTAAACCCGTTGTCGTATGGTCATTATTCACCAAAATTTCACCCCCAATCCCAAGACCAGAGGCACTGTTTAAAACATCCCCTGATAGTAGATGGTTATCCTTGGCATCTGATGCTGTTCCCGCAACCGCTTCTTGGCTGGTCAGCCGTGCCACCAGAAACATTTAAACCACTCCACACCGAATGATTATCCAATGAATTTCCAATCAATCTGCCTATCGTAATTTGGTTTGTATCCGCATCGGCATTACTGATAATCGCACCCCCTGTTAACGTCGTCGTGTCAGATATATTTACGTCCAACCCACCTTTGCCCGCATATAGCCCAGACACCGTTTTTTCAGTTGATTGATAATCATTGTGAATATCCGTAATACCCCTTTGTTAACGTTCCTTGGGTAAAAGGAATAAGAGGTCATGTACTATTCCCAAAACCTGCAGAAACCAAAGGTAAAGAACCAGATACCTCAACCTGGTAACGATCACTATCATATTTAGCCGTGTTTTGTGGTGTAGTAATAATCGTGATAGAGCCATCACCAACCGTTCTATCAGAATTCTTGTTCGTAATTTGCGCACTGTTCAAGTTCAAACTGCCACCTTTATTGTTTATCGTAACAGAATTCTTACCATTAACAACCGTATCAATCGTAGTCTTGCTGGAGGATTTGGAATTCCCCCAACTCATAGATCCTGCAACTGTTAAGCCAACGCTGCCCCCCGCAATTCCTACAGATGCACTGGCACCCACTCTGATCCTATTACTCGAAGATGAGCTTTTGGTATTTTCAGTTTTATATCCTGCATTCAGGTTAACATCCCCCTGCATTAAAAACCACATCATTCCCACTGACAGTTAAACCTGTCGCATTAATGTCGTGTGGAGCTGGATCTATACTAGTGACTTTGTAAGGGGCTATATACAGGCTATTTTATGCGTACGTAGGGGCGATTACAGGCAGTTTTTAAACTATCTATCTAACTGATTCTTATGTTACATTGTGACCTGAATCTATATTAGAGCAGAATAATACCATATAATCTGTTCAAAATCACTAAACTACGTTAGATTCATTTAAATCTAAATTATTTACCAGTCGAATCTAGATGAATGGATATCACAGTCAATATACACTCTATAGAAAATGCTTAGAAAAAGTTACCCAAATTTATTCTTACTATTTACTCTTTGTTTCTATAATACCCTTACGGGCAGGGTTTAGAAAACTCTATAGAAGCTCGCCATATTCATTTAATCACTCCACTAGGTAAATTTTTAAGCCTTGGCACATAAACCCAAAGTAAACAACAAACTTTGGAAGTGATATCTACCTAGGCTAGTGGGGATACCAAGAGGTATATTATGAATATTTAGAAAGTTTTCACCTTATTCGCCTCGATAAAATTACTTTTATATTTGGCTTCAATACTTACAATATCGAAGTTTCCGAAAAAAATTGTTTTTCATGGTTCGTCGAGTTTTCAATAAGATGTTATATAAAAGAACTTAGAAAATATTATGAATTTATTGACCGCAATCCCTCTAGATTTTGGAACTGTTCAGAGCTTGACATTATTAAGAGTTAAACAAGTAATTAAAAAAGATTGCTATACTCTATCTCTAAACTAATTTACTGATCGTGCTAATGAATAAACTTTAGTTATGATGATTTATTAATATATTTAATTGATTATATCCGTAAAAGCTTCAATTTATCATTTATTAAGCTCACGTTGTTTAAGGCATAACAGAAAAGTGTAAGCAAAAGAAAGTATTTATGCCATTAAGTTGGCAAAACAGCGGTAACAACAGGATAGAGAGTTGAGAGGTTATGGAATCAAAAATTTTTAATTGGATATACAGGTTTTGATGTCTCAAAACTGACTAGTCACCTCTTTCTATTATCTAGTCGTGCTTATATAGATGGGTGACCAATTTATAAAGAAATTCGTATCCATGGCCAGTTCTAAACAATAGGAAGAGCTGGTGCATTCAACCCACTATGCTCAATGTATGATTCACGTGTTCTGGAAAAAAATTAGTCCAGTTTAAATTTAACGGAGAAAAAATTCTGGAACCTAGATATAGTAACGAGCTTTTTATAGCTTGTATTCCAGATACATAACTATAAAACTGCTTTTACAACGAATAAAAACATACTATTAACAGCCTTGGTTACATAAAAACCATATTCCAATGATAGTATCATTCAGAAGAATTCCTTAAAAATTTGAGAAACTGCAAAAAACTTAACAATCAATTTCATATTATGAAACCTATTTTTAAGATACGCACTGATCATGTCAACGCAAATTAAATGTCTTGCAACATAGCCCCAACAAGAAACTCTCGAACGAATTAGACAGCTAGAGTCGTTTCTTTCTCAACATCCAGAAATTAGAGATAATAAAAAACCTCTATATGGTGGAAATTAAAGAAAACTACTAATTTACAAGAAAAAAATACATGGACATTTATTATGATTGACCCGACACAAAACAATTTAATTGTAGAATGGTTACTGAGCAATAGCAAACGTCCCACGTTGGCTTTTCAGTTATGGACAAAACTGTTTAAAGCAGTTGATATTCAAACGGATCAAATTATGCTTGCCCGTCAAGAACTTGCTCAAGAAGTGAATAATAAAATTATGTAATGTAAGTTCTGTTATGTCTGAACTTAAAAGTATTAGAGCAATTATCAAAAAGAAAGAAGGACGAGGTGTCATTTACTATATAAACCCACATGTTGGCACTCATCTACCTCATGAAATTAGAGAAAAAGCTCAACAAATCACTCCAAAGTTAAAACTACTTTAAAATCTCTTCATAAGTCACATCATCTAAATATACTTGAGCTTCCATTTCATAGGAAGTTTTTTGCTTCTTTGTTAGAGTTTTAAGAAGATTTCTATACTCTGTAATCGCTATTTTGTCTCCACTTAAAATTCTGGCAAGTAAAAAACTAGAATTTTTAGTAGATATTTTTTGTTTATAAAACAGGTCAACAGCTTTGACATAGCAAGGCTGCAAATTGGAAGAGTTACCCTGTTCTTGTTTAAAATGACAAATTAATAATTGAAGCGATGCAACAGGATCATATTGAATAGATTCTTGATAATCACTAATTGCTTTACTTTTTTCACCCAACATCATGTAAGCATCTGCTCTAGAACGTAAAACCTTAGCAACAAGTTTCTTGTTCGAATGATCTTTATTGTTTTGTAGCCAATTTGAAAACTTATCTTTTGCCTGATGTGTTAAATTTTCATCATGAGTTCGGGTTGCTTTTAAAAGCAAATCATTTGCTTGTTGTAAAACCTCGGAATAACTTTGTGCAAATACAGAGGTCTTAAAAAACAGTAAAAACCCTACGATTATAAATAGTTTTAGCAGCTGCAGCAAATGATTTAAATAAAAAAACTTGGTGAAGCCATTAAGTAAACCTTTCTATTTCTTAAGATTGTTTTATAACATCGAACTTATATTTCTTTTCCGCTGCTCTTGGCGTTGGTTGAATAAGACCATTTCCCGTATCAATTGTATATCCCCCTTCTATAATTAAAAATACTTTGTCAAGAACAGATTAAGGAGGCGGTAATTTAAAATCTGCATCCCCTATTGTAGCAAAACCATCTAGAGGTAATAAGCGAGGTATCTTTGGATCATTTTCAACACGTTTTTTTTGAAAAACCCTATCATTTACTTTAATTATTACCATCACGTACCATTCAACAGTCGTTTAAGAAACTAGTTCGATAGGTACTCAAGCTCGGACAAAAACAGAAAGTGTGCCATCTTTTTTCAAAGAAATAAGACCCTTAAAAAAAACTACCAGCCCACCAAGTTGCTTTCTCCACAAATATAATAGCAGCTTGTTTAATATAATAATTTTCATTAATGGGTTTATAAACATACTTTGTTGAGTGATTAAACTTTTCGCTCCATGTTCTTGTATCTTGTTGCCAAACGGGCTTTTTAAACCTATTCTGCCATGTCTGGGAATTATCTTGAGATGAAGTCTTGTTGAATTTCTTTTGCCATTCAGATTCAGGAATAACGGACATAATTTAATACTTTTTTTCTATATTTGTATTTGTATCCGCTACAAGAACACTCATAATCACCTCTTTAGAACTTTCTTCACAGATGCCAAACTCTGGGTGGTACTCAAAATATGCTGTCACAGAACATGCATCATCATATTGATCTTCAGAGTTGATTGAGAACTTTTCAACTTTTACATCATCACAATAAAGAGGAAATAAAATATCACTATATTGTTCAAATTGTTCACTTGCCCAAGCATCATTAAACCTTACGGTAAAAGCTTTGGCGATCTCTAAAGCTGCAATATTGCCCGAACCTACAAACTTCATCTCCATTGTCACTTCTGATCGCGCCCATAAAATTTTATGTTTGTCCGTATAACGGGTCTCAGTCGTTGAAAGTTGATTTTCATTTATAACCTGCAAAGCGATATAAAGATGCTTAGAAGTTGAAATTCGGTCGTTTTTTACTCTAATAGGGATCGCTTTTTGTAAGAACTTCCCTATTAAATTATACATTTCTCTATAAGTTAGTTTTTCAGCCCTGGGAATCCTCCATCTTCTGGGGCTTTAGTGGTTACTTATGCTGGTTGATCATCATTTGTTTGTTTGATTATTTCATCAATCATTTTTACTTACCTTATGGAGTTAGATTTAAAACACAAGAAAAAGCGCAATGATTAAATCTCTGATTTAGTAATTACTATTTAATTTTTTCTAAAGGAATTTTGAATGATTTTACTATTTCAGCAATATTATCAAAAAATTAGTAGGTTTAGTTTCATTATCTTTTCCAAACATAAACTAACTCCTTAATCAATTAAACGTCTGTTATATATTTTATCTATTATTTGCTCTATAAAAGCTAATGAACCAGAATCTATAGTATTATAACGAAGCGTGAATTCACTCACATATCGATGTAAATGTTTGAAACTTATATGATGAAATATTCCGCAATAACTACGGTTTACCGTTTTTACACTCACCTACGCAGTGATTAACTGTTGACACGGCAATCTTTGCAATAACAAAGCATAGGATTGTTGTTTTACACTCAACTGTAGAAATACTTCCGCAGTAAGAACAAAGTCCACCATCACTTTTCCATCTATCATCTCCAAAAAAACACGCAAAATCTTCGTTTAAAAAACATCGAAAAAATCTTATAAACTTAATATCTCTGTATTTTGCATCATAAAAAACCCTTCAACTAACTATCCCCATTCATAATAAAATAACATTTGGCTAGTTAAATGTATGATCCTCTTAATTTTGATCTACTAAGCGCGTTAATTAATCTTAAATCAGCAGTTTCTTTTTATCAAACTAAATATCATAACAAAAATAATGAAATAATTTGTATTTTAACCAATCATACGATGTAGATTATATTACGTCTCTAAAATTATATCGATAACATTAACTATAACCACATGAAAACAAAAAAATAATAGTAGCAAAGCTTGCAAATAAGGAATCTTGGGAAAATGATGCATTTATTGTTAATTATTTTCAGCAATATCTATTTTAAAAATAAGGTAAATCAAAGGTTAAAAATTATTAATATAAATAAATAATTAAAATCTGAATGTAAAAAATATAAACACTAAATAACTATATAATATAAGCTGGAATTTAAAATGGATTATTTTTCTTTATATATCTTTACTTTTATTTATAGACACCTTATCTAAACTACAAAAATAATTTAACAGTATAAGTATAGATTAAATAAATCTTGATTAATTGCGTAAACACTTCATCTCAATGCAAAGAATAAAATAAATAATCCATAATTTCTCTTGCAATATCGACAAAAATTATAGAGTATGATGAAATTTAATTTCTTACATTGGCAAATTAATTATTTTTTATGCGTTAGTTTTGTTAATTGAATATTTAATTTGTAAAAAGGGTAATTGTATGACAAAAAAACAGCATTATCGTCCTGCAACTCAACTTATTCACGGGGAAGTTGAACGTACCTTATTTGCAGAAACCAGCGAAGCACTTTTTTTAACCTCTGGTTTCGTATATGAAAACGCAGAGCAAGCCGAACGAACCTTTAAAGGGGAGGAAACGCACTATCAATATAGTCGTTTCAACAATCCCACAACAAAGGCATTAGAAAACCGTCTTGCTGCACTTGAACAAGCAGAAGCATGCGTTACAACGTCAACAGGAATGAGCGCGATTTTTGCAAGCCTTCTACCTTTATTAAAATCTGGCGACCGTGTCGTTGCATCTCTTGCCCTCTTTGGTTCGAGCTACTGGATTGTACAAAATCTTTTACCACAAATGGGAATTGAGGGGATATTCATTGATGGTACTGACTTACAACAATGGCAAGAGGCCCTTAGCAAACCTACCAAAGCTGTTCTTATCGAGACACCTTCAAATCCAATGTTGGATATTTTAGATATTCAAGCCATCGCCGACCTCACCCACAAAGCAGGGGGGACATTGATTGTCGATAACGTATTTGCAACACCCCTTTATCAAAAACCATTACAATTTGGGGCCGACCTAGTCACTTATTCTTGTACAAAACATATTGATGGTCAGGGTAGAGTGCTGGGTGGTGCGATATTGGGCAGCAAAAAGCTCTTAGATGATCATATTGTCCCTTTCACTCGTAACACAGGGTTAAGTCTATCTCCTTTTAATGCATGGGTGTTTTTAAAGGGATTGGAAACTCTACCTGTACGTATCGAAAAAATGACAAATAACGCCTTGCATTGTGCAAAATTTCTAGAAAAATCCTCCTATATAAAGCGCGTTTTATATCCTGGGTTAAAATCGCACCCACAATATACTCTTGGGCAAAAGCAGATGTCTGCACCAAGCACGATGATTGCTTTTGAAGTAAAAGGCGGCAAAAAAGCAGCCTTCACATTTATGAATGCTTTAAAATTAATCTTAATCTCTAATAATTTAGGGGATAGTCGTTGTATGATGACACACCCTGCGACAACAACTCATATGAAAGTCAGCCAAGAGGATCGTTTACGCCTTGGCATAACAGATGGTTCTATTCGTTTTTCTGTTGGTTTAGAGGATCCACAGGATTTGATTGAAGATTTACAATGTGGACTAGACGCAATTGCTGCGTTGACATAAAGAATACTATTATGAATAATGAATATACTCCTCTACTCTTTTCACCCATTTCCCATGCTTCAACAGAACAATATCAAAAACTGCATGGAACAAAACAATTTTTTGAAGTCACAACACACGATGTTCGCATTGCTATTTATCCATTTTGGCTAAGTGATTTTTCTTATCCTCAACGTTCTTTATATAGCTGGGGATATCATGTTCGTGTCGAAAATCACCGAAGAGAAACTATACATATCTTAAAAAAAGATTGGTTTGTTATCAAAAGTAATGGATCTAAAGAACCACTGGATAATGCGCTGCGTATTAAGCACCGCCCATTCATCAAATCTGGAGAGGCATGTGATTTTACAACCAGTCTGACACTAGATACCCCATCTAACATCATTAAAGGATCTTATACTTTTACCAACGATAAAAAAGCTGAGCTTTTAATACCCATCCCAACGTTTAATTTAGATAATCCTAACGACTTCTCCCCTATTCACTAAGGATGAAACTGTTTTATGAATATTGAAAACCCTACTTCACCCCCCACACGCGAAGAAGCAGAAGAAGCCATTCGCACTTTAATTCGTTGGGCAGGGGATAACCCTGATCGCGAAGGATTAATAGACACTCCAAAACGCGTTGTTAAATCCTTTGACGAATTTTTTGCAGGATATAAAGAAGACCCTGTTGAAATACTCTCCCGTACTTTTGAAGAAGTTGGCGGGTATAAAGAAATAGTTCTATTAAAAGATATCCGCTTTGAAAGCCACTGCGAGCATCATATGGTTCCTATTATTGGAAAAGTTCATATTGCTTATCTACCGCGCCTTCACGTCGTTGGAATATCAAAATTGGCGCGTATTGTCGAAGTTTTTGCCAAACGTTTACAAATCCAAGAGCGCATGACTTCAGAAATAGCCAATACAATTCAGGAAGCTTTAGAGCCCCAAGGTGTCGCCGTCATCATAGAAGCGACGCACGAATGTATGACAACTCGTGGTGTCCATAATACGGGCGTTTCTATGGTTACTTCTAAAATGCTGGGGGTCTTTAGAGACAATCCAGAACAAAGAGCTGAATTGTTAACCATGTTAAATCGTCCAGC